>JAUICO010000020.1 GCA_030427825.1 bacterium
CGGCCTCGAGAATCTCCGGGATGCCGCGCAGGTCTGTCGAGAGCTTGGCGCCGTTCGGACACCCGGCGTTACATCGCCCGGAACCTCGGCAGCCGATCTCGTTGCGTCGGATGGTCTCACAGCTGATACCGACCGACTGGCACGCTTGGCGGAAGAGCTCATTGCGAGCGCCCTGCACGTCGGCCTGGACCGGCCGCACGCCCATGAAGTCCTCCACTTCATCGAAGTGCGGGGCGAGATCGTCTTTGCCGAGCCCATGTACGCCGTTTTCCCAGCTCCATCGCTCGAGGGCGTAGTCTGCGGCGCGCATGCAGATGGCGGAGTTGTACACCGAGCCACCACCCAGGCAGCGCGGCTGCATCGTCGGGATAACCACGTTGCCGCGGGTCGTTCGCAACCCGCTGTCCCAGTAATAGTTCGAGAGCGAATGCCCGATGTCCCTGGCGAATTCCTCCCGGCGGACGACCGGACCGGCTTCGACGACCACCACGTCCAGGCCCTGCTGGATCAGCTTCCTCGCGGCGATCGCGCCGCCGGGGCCGCTGCCGACGACCACAACGTCGCAGGTGTCGACAATGTCGCTGCCATAGTCGCCGAACTCGAAGAGCGACTCGTGCGAGAAGAGGTAGTGCCCCTGCGATGGCGGGAGCGGGGTCGGTAGGGGGCGCATCTCGGTAACTGTCGCCGTAGACGGGGACTCTTCGACGTCCATCTCTACGTTATCCGCAGCCTCTCCCGGCGCGGCGGCGGCCGCTGCGTCCGCATCCACCTCTGCCTGCGTAGGAGCCCTGTCCAGGTCTACCGCAAGCGACGCCAGCTGCTTCAGGAGGGGGATCGGGTCGCGATCCCGAAGCTCGCCGTGAGTAACGCCAAGGTCCCTGGCCACCTCGTCGGAGCCGAAATACGCCATCACGTACATCGAGCGCAGCGCCTGGAAGAGCATCCGGCGGCCATAGGAGCGGTGGTACTGCCAGGAGTCCAGGTAGGCGGTTCGCTTCTTCGGCGTCGCCTTCGTGAATCGTCCCTGGAGCTCCTTCGCCCACGCCGCGTATCCAAGCTCGAAGAGCATGAACATGCCGCGGAGCTGGGTGCGCTCGAAGGGCTCGATACGGCTGAGGAATCCGTCGATATACTCGACGGCGCGGGCGTCGTCGGAATCGAGCCCCTTCGCGGAGCTCGGAAGAATCGTGCGACCGATCGCGACGACGATGCGAGCTTCCGTCGCTGTGAAGACCTTGTATTGTGCTGTCGCCATCGGACCTGTCACCGAGTGAAGAGAGCCGCAGTCCGCGCCATCGGGATCGACCCGACCGCCGCGGCGGCGCACCCTCACAGTATTGTCCTCCGGCGGTCAAGTGGACCCTGGAGCCGACTGCGATGAAAGGGGCTCGGCGCGTGAGATATCTTGACCGCGTCGCCTCTGCGGTGGCAGTGGATGAGATTCCGAGCGCGCTGTGGCTGGAGCTTGTCTGGTTCCTGCGGTGTCCGCATCACGCGCAATCGGTGTTCGCCGATGGGGCTATGTGCCCTTTTCTGTCCGCAAATGGATGCGCGGGCCTCAATCCTACACGGAGATACTTGTGAAAAACACTTCAACTCGAAAGCTGATCTGCCTGGTCAGCGCAGCCCTGCTCTGCAGCGTCGCTGTTGCCTGCAAAAAGGACAAGAAGAGCGAAGATGAAGGCGCCTCTGAAGGCGGCGGCGGTGGTGGCGGCGGCCTTGTGCTCAACGGCACCATGGAAGCCGAGCGCTCGCAGACCATTCAGGTCTGGGGCACGACACAGTCCTCAGAAACCCACGGGAGCGGCTGCTTCGCCGGCTACCTTCCGAGTGAGCCGCAGCTGACCTTCACCGTCGAGACCCCGACGGAAGCTCGCGCCGTCGCAACATCGGTCGGCAACGACCTGACGATGGTCATCGTTGGCCCCGGCGGTCCCTACTGCAACGACGACTTCGACGGCCTCAACCCCGGCTTCCAGCAGACCTGGCAGCCCGGCGAGTACACCGCCTACGTCGGCACCTACTCAGAGATCGCGCAGGACGCAGCCGTCGAAGCTACTGCGACGATGGGTCCGCCGCAGGAAGGCGGCGCAGGCCTGGGCGGCGCTGCCGCAGGCCTCGGTGACGCACTGAACCAGCTCGGCAACAGCGCCGGCGCGGCTCTCGGAAACCTCGGTGAAGGCGCTCAGAACGCTGTCAACCAGCTCGGCAACGCCCTCGGTGGCAACGCCGCCAACGCCACACCGCCGAACCCGGACGCAACGCCGCGAAACGGCGCGATCACCCGCGCTGCCGGCGCTGCCGCTACCACCCAGGCGATCGTCGCCGGCGGTAGCGACCAGGCCAACTCGATGAACCTCGGCGCAGGCTGCACCGGCCTCATCACCTCGGCATCGCCGAACGTGCGCCTCTCGTACACCCCCGGCACCCAGGGCATGAAGGTTTCGGTGACATCTGAGACCGACACCACCCTCGTGATCCGCGCTCCGGACGGAACCTGGCACTGCAACGACGACGACGAGGGGCTCAACCCCGGCGTCACGATCGCTGCACCCGCCGCAGGCGACTACAACATCTGGGTTGGCACCTTCCTGCCCGGAAACGAGCCCGCCGGTACCCTTACGGTTCAGGAAATCTGAGATATCTCCAGATGTCGCCGACCGGCGACGTCACGAGCACCTGCGCGCCCGCCTCTGTTGCGGGCGCGTCGCGTTTTTGCCACACAGCGACGGCTGCTGCGTGATCACAGCTCGGGGGACAACATGGGAAGCGGAAAGCGGAGCGCCGTCACAGGTGGCGTCGGATTCGTGGGCAGACACCTGGTCGACGCGCTGGTGCAGCGTGGCGATGATGTCGTGCTCCTGGATGTCGCGTCGGACCCGGGACGCGACGGGGTCGACTTCAGACATGTAGATATTCGTGATGTCGATGCCATTCGTGACGCGATTCGAGGCTGTGAAGTCGTCTATCACAACGCTTCCGTCGTCCACACAAAGCAGAATCGCGAAGAGTTTGTCTGGAGTGTGAATCTGGGCGGAACCGAAAATGTGATGCAGGCCTGCAGAGACGAGGGGGTCTCGAAGCTCGTCTACGTCAGCTCGGGTAGCGTCGTGTACAACGGCGAAGATGTGCAAAACGGCGCCGAGGACATGCCCTACGCTGCCGTCTCGCAGGCGCCCTACGCCGATAGCAAGATCGCAGCAGAGAAGGCCGTGCTCGCCGCGAGCGACGACACACTCAGGACCTGCGCGATTCGACCACACGTCGTGTTCGGGCCCGGCGACCTCCGATTCCTGCCGAATATTCTCTCGCGAGCGCGAGACGGAAAGCTGAAGTACCGCGTCGGTAACGGCCCCTGGCTCTCAGACTTCACGTACGTCTCGAACCTGATCGATGCGCTCCTTCTCGCCGAATCCGGCCTTGAGTCCGGCGTCGCTTGTGGCGAGGCCTATTTCATCACGAACGGTGAACCGATGGGCTTCTTCGACTTCGTGAGCGATGTTGTCTCGCGTCTGGGCTATCCCCCGGTGACGAAGCATGTGCCCTGGCAGCTCGCGTACGGCGTGGCAGCGATCAAGGAGAGTATCGACACCCTCCGCGGCGGAAAAATGCGGCAGGAGGACGGGATTTCTCGCTTCGCCATCCGATACATGTGCTCACACCACTACTTCAGCATCGAAAAGGCGCGCCGTGAGCTGGGATACGAACCCCGAGTGCTCATGGATGAAGGCATCCATCTGACCGTCGACAACGCGAAGAAAGTGGGCATGGACGCGGCCATCGAGGGCGCAATCGCCTGACGCCATTCCGCTCTACGGCGGCGCGGTAGCCGCCCGGTGCCCGCTGCGTTCGTTGTGACGCCTTCTCATCACCGCAGTCGGGCGCTGCGTCGCATGGAAGCTCAACACCGCCGGCTCCACTGACGTGAACCTGCAAAGCATTTGACAGTCCCACGAATCGCAGTATGACGTTGTCATACGTTTTCATACGATTCGGGGGACAGTCAATGACGACGGCAATTCAGACGCAGACGCAGGCGGGGGGACGGGAGTGGGGTTCGTGGTTTCTGCGAAGCGCGGGACGCTTCTTCACCCGCTTCGGACGCTGCGCCGCAAAGGAGGCGTCCGAGCTCGGACATTGGGCGGTGCGTAGCGCAGGGAGCATTGATCGCGATCTGGTGGCGCACCTGCCCCACGTTCCCTTCATGGCCGCGACCATGTTTCTGCCCCGGCACAACCGCGTCGTTCCTCTGGCAGACGATGGCCACGCGCCTCTTATCTTCATCCATGGACTCGGCGGTCGCGCCGGAAACTTCGCCCTGATGCGCACCGTATTCGGTGCCCTCGGGCGGCGGCGATGTTACTCATTTGACTACAGTCGCATACACTCACTCGAAGAACTGGAGTCCCAGCTGGTCGAGTACATCGACCGGATTGTGGCGGAGAATGGACTCAGAAAGGGAGAGCAGATCGACGTCGTCGCCCACTCGATGGGAGGCATCGCGATCCGACTCGCCATGACGACGCCGCGCATCCGAAAACGCATGCGGCGCGTGGTGACGCTGGGAACGCCGCACCGGGGGACCCACATCGCACGCTGGGCGCAGTCGGATTACACGAAGGGCCTGCGCCCGGACTCGGCGATGTTCGAGCGACTCCATCGCAGCGAGAAGCGGGCGCGGGTCAAGCCGAAGCTGACGGCGTTCTGGTCAAGGAAGGACATCATTGTGCTTCCCGCTGAGAACGCGACGCACCCGGACGCTGAGAACGTCGAGGCGCCCGGCTTCACGCACCTGACCTATCTGACGAACGGGCGCTTCGCGGTGAACCTCTTCGCCCTGCTCGCAGAGTAGGGCGCCGCCAGGCCAAAAACGCGAAAACCGGACGCTGACAGGCAGCCTCCGGTTCGCTGGTGGTCTCAGACCGTCGCCGAGCGAATGCTCAGCTCGGAATCAAACGCCGCAGATGGTCTCGAGGATGACTCGCGTGACGCGGTACGGGTCCATGTTCGCGTTCGGACGTCGGTCCTCTGCGTAGCCCTTCTTGTCGATGGCGCACTGCCACGGGATTCGGATAGAAGCACCACGGTCAGAGACGCCGTAGCTGAAGGTCTTGTAAGACGCCGTCTCGTGCTTGCCGGTGAGGCGCTCTTCGATGCCGTGTCCGTAGTTCTCGATGTGGTACTCGGTTCGCTTGCCGAGCGCTTCGCAGGCCGCGATGATCGCGTCGTAGCTCTCACGCATCTCCTTGGTGGAGAAGTTCGTGTGACAGCCGGCGCCGTTCCAGTCGCCGCGCATGGGCTTGCCTTCGAGCGAGACTTCGACGTCGTAGGTCTCAGCGATGCGGTAGAGGAGGTATCGGGCCATCCAGACGTGGTCGGAACACTCCAGGGCGGTGAGCGGTCCAATCTGGAACTCCCACTGACCGGGCATGACTTCGGCGTTGATTCCGGAGATGCCGAGTCCCGCATACAGGCAGGCTTCGAGGTGCTTCTCGACGATATCGCGGCCGGCAACGAGGGTTGCGCCGACGCCGCAGTAGTAGGGTCCCTGCGGTCCCGGAAATGATCGCTCGGGGAAACCGTAGGGCCAGCCGCCCTTCATGAAGGTGTATTCCTGCTCAAGGCCAAACCAGGTGTCGTGAGCGGCCGCGGCTTCAGCCTTGGGACGGCACTGTGCACGGGTGTTGGTCGGGTGCGGTGTGCCGTCGACGAGGTTCACCTCGCAGAGGACAAGCACGTCATCCGGTCCGCGGAAGGGATCCGGGCAGGTGAAGACCGGTCGCAGCATGCAGTCGGATGCGTCGCCGGTCGCCTGATTCGTCGACGAGCCGTCGAAGCCCCAGTCAGGCAGATCTTTGCCCTTCTTGATGACCTTGGTCTTCGAACGGATGAGAGCGTCCGGCTCGGTTCCGTCAATCCAGATGTATTCAGCTCGAATCATAGACATTGCGCGTACTCCTGTGTTCGCTTTTGCGCCGCCACACTGTTGCAACCTGCGTGCCAACTCGATTGCGGCGCGCACGATGTGCGGCGGCTATTCGTCGTCAACGCGGTCGTCAATATCGGACAGCGAAGAACGCGATCCCTGCGGTACATCGGAACGCGGCGAGGATTCCCACCAATATGTAGTTTGGCTCGAATTTTCCTACAAAATTGTAGGAACAGCGCCCGTTGCTGCGCGCTCGCACAGCTGCCGTGAAGTGGACGGCGATTCGCGATACGGGAAGCTGCATGCACATCGCCCTGCCAGAAGCCACGATCGAGCTCCGCAACCGCCTGCGCAGGCGACTCGAGACCCTGCTGACGCCGGCACTTTGCGACGAGCTCGCGCAGCTTGAGGCCGGCGAAGGCGGCCCTCTACATCGATCGGCGATCAAGGCGCTGGCCGACGAAGGCTGGTTGGGCTTCGGATGGCCGACAGAGTACGGCGGGCGCGGGCACTGTGCCGTCGATCAATTCGTCTTCTTCGACGAGCTGCAGCGCGCGGGCTTCCCCTTCCCCATCCTCAGCCTGACGACGGTGGGACCTACCCTGATGCGCTTCGGTACCGACGCGCAGAAGCGGCGCTTCCTGCCCGCGATTCTCCGAGCAGAAGCCGACTTTGCGATCGGCTACACAGAGCCCGGCGCCGGAACCGACCTGGCCGGACTGAAGACGACCGCCCGCCGTGACGGTGACGTCTACGTGATCAACGGCCGTAAGATGTGGTCCAGTCACGCGATGCACGCAGATTTTCTCTGGCTCGCGGTGCGCACCGATCCGGCGGCAGAGCGCCACCGCGGACTCAGCGTCATGATCGTGCCGCGCGATGCGACCGGCGTGAGCGTAACCCCCATCCGCACCCTCGGCGACAACAACACCGCTGCCGTCTACCTCGACGAGGTGCGGGTTCCGGTCGACCATCGCGTCGGCGACGAGCACGGCGGGTGGCAGATCATCACGAACCAGCTCAATCACGAGCGCGTCGCGATCGCCTCCCCCGGCCACCTCAGCGTGTTTGTCGATGCGGTACTCGGTTGGGCTCTCAGCACCCCACATCCGGCCGGCGGCGTCTACTTCGATCACAGCTCGGTGCGGCTTCCGATCGCCGAAGTGGTCGCGGGCCTCGAGCTGCTGCGACTGCAGAACTGGAGGCAGGCCTGGGCAATCGACGGGGACTGCCTCGAAGCCGCCGACGCATCCGCAGTAAAGGTGCACAGCTCTGAACTCTTCCAGCGCGCCTATCGCACGTTGATGGAGGTCATCGGCCCGGCGGCGGCCCTGCGGCGAGACGCCCACGGCGCCTTCCTCGCCGCGCACGCCGAGCGCTACTACCGCTCCCTGCTGCCCTTTACCTTCGGCGGCGGCACCAACGAAGTACAGCGCGACATGATCGCGATGATGGGGGGCGGCCTCACGAGAACCGGCTACGGGCAGGCTCGAGGCCGACAATGACGGCGCTGAGCTTCGCGCCCGACGAACACGCGCAGGCGGTTGCAGAGCTTGCATCGCGGATCTGCCGTGACTTCTCGTCGCCAGAGGCCTTCGACCGCGCGGACGCGGGATCGGGCGTGCAGGCGGATGCGTTGCGAGCCCTCGGCCGCGCCTCGCTGCTCGGCCTGTGCCGTGAACCCAACCAGTTGGCGTCCCTCTGCTCGGCCATCGAGCTCTGTACGGCAGCCGGCGATGCGATGCTCCGCGTGCCGGTCGCGGCGCTGTCGGCGATCGTGGCGCCGGCTCTACATACCGCAGAGCACCCGGCGCTCGCCGATGTATTGGAGGGACGCACGGTCGCCTGCGCGGCCCTCGCTGAGGCGTACGATGCGCTGCCGACGTCTCCGGCCTGCCGCGCGGACGAGAGCGGGACGTCCCTGCTGAGTGGCGAAAAGGTGATGATCGAGGCAGGTCACGCGGCGCAGCTCTTTGTTGTGAGCGCGGCCGACGATAAAGGCGCGTCGCTTTTCATTGTGCATCGTGATGACATCGCCGATCTGCAGGAGCAGCGCGCGACCTCGTTGGAGCGGGTCGTCGGATTGCAGCTCCGCAGGACGCCGGCAACCCGTGTTGGCGCGACACACGGTGAAGCGCATCGAATCCACGACCTCTGTGTGGACCGATACCGCCTGCTCCTGTCCGCGCATCAGCTCGGCGTCGCTCGTCGGGCGTTGGCCATGACCGCGGAACACGTCAACGCGCGGCAGCAGTTTGGTGTCTCCCTGGCGTCCTTCCAGGCGGTGAAGCAGCGCTTTGCGGATGCGTGGATCGGTTGCAGCCAGCTCGATCTCGCAGTGCGTGAAGCTGCGTGGCGCCTGGACAATGGCCGCAGCGCCGGCCGAGCGATCGCCGTGGCGACACACACCGCTTGCGTCGCGGGCCAGGCGGTTACATACGCCGCGCAGCATCTGCACGGGGGCACGGGAGTGGACCGGAGCTACCCGCTGCATCGCTACTTTCTTCGCTCGCGGATGAACGCGGTGCTGCTCGGTGGAGCCGCCCGGAGTCTTGAGGCGATCGCCAACAGCCTCGCAGAAGAGGCGCACTACGGGAGTTCGGATGAGTAAACCACAGACAGTTCAGAGCGGCAAAGTAGCGATCATCGCCTACACACTGCGCGACGACAGCGGCAAAGTTCTGGATCGCGCTGACGATGACGACGCCCTCGCCTACCTGCACGGCAACCACAATATCATCCCCGGGCTGGAACGCGAGCTCGAAGGTCGCCCGGTAGGGGACGAGTTCAGCTGCGTGATCGAGGCAAAGGACGCCTACGGCGAGCGCCACGAGGGCGGTCAGCACAAGCTGGGTCGCGATCAGTTTCCTGCGGACGCGCCGCTCCGCGAGGGCATGCAGTTCTTCGCTGAGGCCGAAGACGGGCGCCCCTTTCCCTTCTGGATCTCGGTCGTCGGTGACGACGAAGTAACCATCGACATGAATCACCCCCTCGCCGGCGAGCGCCTGAAGTACAAAGTGCGCGTCGTAGGCGTGCGTGAACCCACGGCCGATGAGCTGGCGCACGGACACGCCCACGGCGCCGACGGTCAGGCCGGTCATGATCACGGACACGACCACGAGCACGGGCCGGACTGCGACCACGACCACTGAGGCGCCCTCGGCGCCCGGGCGCGTTCGCGAGGTGTCGGTGGGGTATTCCACCCCGCGGCCGGCGCCTGTATTGCTGTGCCGCCGACCGTTCGGAGCGTCGCGAGATCATCTCGCGCTGGTCTTCTGTCGGCATCTGTGCAACTAGAACACGTTCTAGCCGATTGTTACTGGCAGAAGTGGCGCATCGTGTCTGAAATCTACATTGACAGGGACGCCGGACAGGCGGGTGTTGACGACGCAAAGCTGCGGGCCATCGCGGACGCCGTGCAGGTGCATGTACGCAACGGTGACCTGCCTGCGTTGCAGGTGGCGGTGGCGCGCGAAGGACGTGTTCTGCTGCATGTTACGGCCGGCCGGGTAGTCGCCGGCGGCAGGGAACAGGCCGCTACGAATCGCACCCTCTTCGTGGGGTATTCATGTACGAAGGCAGTGACCTCATCTGCGGCCTGGCTGCTCTTCCAGGACGGCCTGTTGACGCCGGCAACCCATGTCGCCGAGCTCGTCCCTGAGTTCGCCGGTGAGGGCAAAGACGCGGTGACCGTAGCGCACCTGCTGACGCACCTGGCGGGTTTTCCGCAGGCCCCGTTTGACCCGCTGGACTGGCCGAATCCGACGGCGCGACGTGCTCGCTTCGAGCGTTGGCGCCTCGACTACGAGCCCGGCAGCACCTTTCACTATCACGCGCAATCCGCGATGTGGGTCCTTGCCGAGGTCATGGAACGCGCGACCGGCGAGCCCTTCGCGGACTTTGTGCGGCGTCGGGTTGTGGGTCCGCTTGGGCTCGAAGACTTCGCGTACGGCGCGACCGGTCCCGAGAACGCGCGCATCGCAGATGTTGTGCATGTCGGTGAAGAACCGGCCGGTGGCGACCCGCTGGGCGGCGGGCTCATCTTCGACGGCGATCGGTCCGGGTACGAGGCCTATCTGAGCCGCTACAACACGCCGGAGTACCGGGCGATCTGCCCGCCGTCGACGGGACTGGCGTGCAGCGCCGGCGCCCTCACCCTCTTCTACCAGGGCCTCCTCCGAGGCGGGCCCCTCAATGCGCCCTGGTCGGTTTGGCGACCGGGCACCCTGGAGGACGCTCTGACGGTCTTCACAGGCGACCTGGTGGATCCGATCACCAATCAGATCGCGAACCGTGCCCTCGGAGTCGTGATCGCCGGCGACGACATGCGCATGTTTCGCGCTTTCGCCCCGGGGAACTCTCCCCGCGCTTTCGGACACGCCGGCGTTGGGGGTCAGTTCTCCTGGGCAGACCCCGCCAGCGGACTGTCCTTCGCCCTGCTCACCAACGGCCTTGAAAGAAACACAGCAAAGCTCGGCCTTCGAGGTATGATGATCGCATCGATGGCCGCCGACTGCCTCAGTAGCTGAGTCAACACATGTCACTGACAGACCGCCTCCGAAAGACGATCGAAGACCTCGATCCCATCAACAACTGGGCCCGCGCGACCGGCGATCTCGCGGCGAGCGTGGATTTTTCCCACGACCCCGAGTTCCTGGAAAAGCTGCTTCCCCTGATGAAGCTCTGGGGAAAGTACTTCGACGCCGAAGTGCGTGGCTGGGAGCGACTGCCGGAGTCCGGCCCGATGCTCCTCGTCGGCAACCACTCCGGTGGAGCGCTTACGCCGGATACTGCGGCGCTGATCGCGGGCTGGTATGAGAACCGGGGCAAAGACGAGCCCCTGCTCGGGCTCGGAATGGACGCAGCGTTTGCGGTGCCCGGCTTGGGCACCATCATGCAGAAGCTCGGCCTGGTCCCCGCGAGCCATAGCAACGCAGGTCGCGCGCTCGACGCCGGCCGCGCTCTGTTTGTCTACCCCGGCGGGTCCTGGGACGTGTTCAGACCCTGGTCCGAGCGCAACAAGATCGCGTTCAACGACCGACGCGGGTTTATTAAGCTCGCCCTGCGCCATGGAGTGCCGGTCGTTCCGATCGTCGGGCACGGCGGACATGAAACCCTGCGCGTGCTGACCCGCGGCGACCGACTGGCGAAGCTCTTTCGGATGGAGCGCCTGCGCATCGACGTCTACCCGATCGTACTCCAGGCGCCCTGGGGCATCGGGCCGGCGTTCCCCGGTCTGCCCATGCCGGCGAAAATCAACGTCGAAATCCTGGAGCCCCTGGACTGGTCCCATCACGGGCCCGAAGCCGCGAATGACGCGGCCGTGCTGGATGCATGCTATGAAGAGATCACGACACGCATGCAGCAGCAGCTCACAGCGATGGCGGAAGCGAACCCGACACCGCTGCGAACGCGCCTGCGCGCATTGATCGGACGAAACTGAGCACCGACCCAGGGCCGGAGACGATGGAAACGATTGACGAAATCAGGGCGCTCGCAGGGGCTACGCCGCACGCCGCACGCCTCTCTCTCGAAGCGCTGCGCCTCATCCCCTACGCACCAACGAGCCCCGATACGGCGCTGCGTTCTCGGGCCCGCCGGACGCCGAATGACAACGCGATTCTCAGCGACGCCGGGACACTGACCTGGCGCGCGCTCGATGAAGAGGTGAACCGCTACTCGCACTTCCTGGTCAACCGCGGCGTCGGCGAGGACACGGTTGTCGCCCTGATGATGGAAAACCGCGCGGAGTTTCTGGCAGTCTTTCATGCGATCAACCGCCTCGGTGCGGTGGCTGCGCTGATCAACACATCGCTCAGCGGCAACGCGTTGGTGCACGCGATCCGTGTGGCCGGCGCCCGCCGGGTGGTTGTCGGCTCAGAGCTTGCTGATCGTGTGTTTGCAATCGCCGACGAAGCCGGCCTCACCGACAGCCAGATCTGCGTCCATCAGGACGTGGTGGGCGAGACCTACAAGGGCACCACGATCAACGCCGCGATCGCGGGTAGCCCGATCAGCATCCCGCGACAGCGCAAGCGCCCGTCCAACAAGGCGACGGCGTGCTTCATATACACCTCGGGCACCACTGGTCTTCCCAAGGCCGCGATCATGAAGAACCAGCGCATGCTTGGCGGCGGCATGATCTTCGGCCGCCTGATGCACCAGGCCAGGCGCGGAGACGTCATCTACATCCCTCTCCCGCTCTATCACTCCAACGCCCTGCTCCTCGGCTGGTGCGCGTCCCTGGCGACGGGCGCGGCGGTGGCGTTGCGGCGCCGCTTCTCAGCCTCCCAGTTCTTCGCGGACATCCACCGCTACGGTGCGACCTCGTTTGTCTACATCGGAGAGCTGTGCCGATACCTGCTCAACACCGCGCCGCAACCCGACGAACGCTCGCATCAGCTGCGCTGTTGCGTCGGAAACGGGCTGCGCCCCGACATCTGGGAGGACTTCCAGAAGCGCTTCAATGTCCCTGTGGTTCGGGAATTCTACGGCTCCACCGAAGGCAACGCCTTCTGCCTGAACGTGGAAGGCAAGCCGGGCATGATCGGCCGCATGCCTCCGGGTCAGGCCGTGGTGCGCTGCGACCCCGCCACGGGTGAGCTGCAGCGCGGCCCTGACGGCTACTGTGTGCGCGTCGAAGACGGCGAGCAGGGCCTGTTGATCGGCAAGATTGGAAAGCTCATCAGCTACGACGGCTACGTCGACTCAAACGCGACCAACGCGAAGGTGCTGCAGAATGTGTTTGAGACCGGGGATGCCTGGTTCAACACGGGCGACCTGGTTCAGCTGAACACCGGCCGGTGGCTCGCGTTCGCTGACCGCCTCGGTGATACCTTCCGTTGGAAGGGCGAGAATGTCTCCACGACCGAAGTCGGCGAGATGATCAACGGCGCTGAAGGCGTGCGCGAAGCGACCGTGTACGGCGTACGCGTGCCGAACGCGGATGGCCGCGCGGGAATGTGCGTGCTTCAGGTAGATGACAATTTTAACATCAAGACCTTTGCCAATTGGGCAAAGGAGGCGCTGGCGCCCTACCAGGTTCCGCGCTTCGTACGCATTGAGAGCGGCGACGTCCGCGTTACCGGGACCTTCAAACACCAGAAAGGCTCGTACCAGAAAGAGGGCTTTGATCCGTCACTCACCAGCGACAAACTGTATGTGATGACAAAGCGCGGGTATCGCGTCCTCTCGAAGAAGGTCTTCGCCGAAATCAACGACGGCACCCTGGCCATTTCCTGAGCGTCCTATGTTGTTCAACCGCCGAAACAGGAAGCTCAGCAGAGCGCAGAGAGAAGCGCGTCCTCACGGCGGACGGCAGGATCCGAACATTCCACCACGTGCGCTCGCTCGCGTGACAAACACAGTCGGCTCGTCCCTCGACCACGGCATTCTGGCGTTGATGAAGTCAACACAGGCGATGCCACGAAAGCGCGACCTGAGGAGGTTGCGAGGGCAGACAGAGCAGACATGGACGCTCTACGCCAGACGCGGATTCTTCGAGCGACCCTACAGTTTCCACAGCGACCCGGTACCTGACTTCGAGCCGCGCTCACGCGCCGCGACCATGTACGGCGTACCCTATGAAATCCTCGACTATCCCAGCGAGTATCGCGGCGACGAAGACGACCCGGCGTGGCTGGAGTGGCGCAAGCTGAAGCGCAATCGAATCGCTCACGCTTATGTCATGAAGCACCGTGACCCCTACCGCCCCTGGGTGGTGTGCATTCATGGGCTGGGAACCGGCAGCGCGTACATGGACTTCCCGGCGTTTCATGTTCCGCGGTTGTACTACTCTCTGGGCTTCAACGTCGCGCTGCCTGTCCTGCCGCTGCATGGACCACGTCGCGACCGCGGCATCCCGCGCGGCGCGCTGCTCACCTATGACCTGATGCGAAGCGTACACGGAATCCGTCAGTCTGTGTGGGATGTTCGTCGCCTGATTCGATGGATACGCGCCCACGGTGCTCCGAAGATTGGTGTGCTGGGAATCTCGATGGGCGCCTACGCGACCTCGCTTGTGGCCGGCCTTGAAGACGTCGACGTCGCGATCGCCGGGATCCCCCTCGTCGACGTTCCGGAGCTGATTGACTATCATTGCCCGCCCAAGCTGAAGCGCCGCGTAGACCGCTTCGACGTGCTCGGAGAGAGAACCCGGGAGATCTACAAGCTGGTCTCTGCAGAGACCCTCGCGCCTGTGATTCCGCGCGAACGTTGTTTCATGTTTGCCGGGCGCAGCGACCAGATCACACCGCCTGCCCAGGCGACCAAACTGTGGCGCGCCTGGAATCAACCCAAAGTGAAGTGGTTCGACGGTGGACACATCAGCTTTTTCTACAACCGAGGCGTTGACGAGTATGTCGAGAACGCGCTGAAAACGATGCTAACTTGAGTACTGAAGGAATGGAGCGCCTCTCGGGGCTGGATGCGAGCTTTCTGTATTCAGAGAGCCGCTCCGTGCTGATGCACACACTGAAGATCGCGGTGTGTGATCTTCCGGACGGACAGGAAGATCTACAGTACGAACACTTTCGCGAGGTGCTGGTCCGACACCTGCCGCAGCTGCCTGCTTTTACGCTGCGAGTGCGTGAGGTTCCCTTCAGCCTTGGGCACCCGGTGTGGGTCACGGACCCGGACTTTGATGTAAACAAACACATCAAACGCGCGAGCCTGCCGGCACCGGGTAGCAGCCGAGAGCTGGACGAGACCATTGCCTGGATTGCGACCCAACCTCTGCCACGGGACCGCCCCCTGTGGGAAATCTGGATGCTCGATCGCCTCGAAGGCGGCGGAATCGCGTTTGTCTCGAAGATTCATCACAGCGTCGCTGACGGCCTCGCCTCGGCGGCGATGCTGAGCAACCTCTCGCGGCCCGTCGTCGAAAAGAACGCCGCGACGGTCGGCGAACATCTCGAGAAGCTGCCCGATGACGTGACCATGCTGCGCAACGCTATGACTGCGTTTCCCGGCCGCGCTGTTCGTTTTCCCGGGCTGCTGGCGCGCACTATCACCAACGGCGCCCGCGCCGCCTACACAGCGGCGCGCTCTGAAGACACCTCGGCGCGTCCCTTCCAGACCGTACAGACCCGCTTTAACCGCACCATCTCGCCGCATCGCTCCTTTGCCACCGTCGAGATTCCCATCGCGCGAATCCTCGGCATCAAGAAGCGCTATGGCGTGACAGTGAACGACACCGTGCTTGCGGTCGTCGGACGAGCGGTGGCTGAATTCCTTACGTCCGCCGGCGAGTGCCCGGAGAAATCCCTGCTGGCGACGGTGCCCGTGGGGATCGGCGGGGTCGCGTCGGATCCGAACCGCCTGCAGGGCAACAAGCTGTCCAATGTGTTTACGTCGCTCGCGACGAACCTCGGTACACCCGAGGAGCGCCTGAAGGCGGTGCACAGCTCGATGAACGCGGCGAAGTCGTTCAACAGGGCGCTGGGGCCCGAGGTCATGCATCAGTGGGCAGAGTACATTCCGCCGCTGCCCTTCAAAGCGGGCTTTCGGGCGGTCTCAGCCACGCGGCTGATGGACCGTGTGCGACCGGCGGCCAACTTGATCGTGTCAAATGTGCGGGGGCCGTCGCAGCCGGTGATGTTGGCCGGCGTGAAGATGCGAAAGTTCTTCTCGGTGGGCCCCCTGTTGGACGGGCTGGGGCTGAACGTGACGGCGTGGAGCTACCATACACACATGTCCTTTTCGGTGCTCGCTGACCAGGATGCGTTGATCGACGCCCACCTGATGACTGAGGCAATTACGGCGTCTGTTGCCTGGTTTGAGCAGTAGCCGGGCTGCAATGCGCTGTGTGCTCTACTTCGGCCGCTTCCACTTCTTCGTGATTCGTGGCCCCGTTTCGCTGCGTGTCGTCGACGGGTCCCGCAGCAGCTCGTAGTACCGAGTCTCGATGCAGGGGTCGGGCGTAACCTCTTCTACGCGTCGAACGACTTCACGGCGCGATGCCCCGCGTCCCCGTCCATCCAGAGCGGCGACGACAGCGGCGATGACGGTATCCGCAGACTCGAACACCTCGTGCTCCCAAACGCGGATGACCTGCCATCCCGCCGCCTCAAGCGCGAGGGTCTGACGGCGGTCTCGCTCCACATTTTCGGTCAGTTTGGCGGACCAGAAATCGACGCTGCTGCGTGGGCTCACATAGTGCCTGGGGCAGCCGTGCCAGAAGCAGCCGTCGACGAAGACCGCAATCTTCTTCGTGATGAAGGCCACGTCGGCGCGTCCTGCGGGGGTCTTGTAATCGACGCGATAGCGGATCCCTGCCGCCCACAGCGCCTTGCGGAGGCGCAGCTCAGGCGTCGTGTTCCTGGAGCGGATTCGGGCCATGTTCTCGGAGCGCGATATGGCCATGCTCGTGGGTCCTTCGGATTGCGATCGTCACCGACGTTGTTCCAACATCGCGACACCTAGTCTACGTGCTTTGTTGTGTTACGCACTCCGGCGTTGCACAGCGAGGAATTGAAATGCCTGTCATGACAAAGAAGCCGCCGGGATTGAACGCGCCGTGGTCAAAGCCGATTGTCAATGTGATGTCGAAGCTGAACACCTGGGTGTATCGCCGCACCGGCGGAAAGCTGGGCTCCACTTTTCCTCTGCACGACGCGCCGGTGCTGCTGTTGACCACCGTGGGGCGAAAGAGCGGCAAAGAGCGCACAGCGCCGCTGCTCTATCTTGAGAAGAACGGCGACGTGATCGTCGTGGCATCGTGTGGCGGCATGGACAAGACGCCGCTCTGGTACCTGAACCTATCGAAGACGCCGGAAGTGCGCGTTCAGATCGGCGACCGTATTGAAGAGCGCCTGGCGCGCGTCGCAGATGATGCCGAGAAGAAAGCGCTGTGGCCGGAGCTGCTGGAGATGTATCCGGAGTTCGAGAGCTACCAGTCGTGGACGGAGCGGAACATCCCGGTTGTGGTTCTACAGCCGCGTTGACCTCGGCGCGCTGACCTCGGCGCGCTGACCGGCCGCGTCGACGCCGGCAAACTGCGACGACCGCGCTACGACGACTACACCGCGACGGCGGCGCTCAGTCCATCGGGCCCGCGCCTTTGGAAACGCTGAAGCGACCAGCGCCCAGCAGGGCGATCGCGAGCGCACCCAGGATGTAGAACGCCTGAAGCTCGATCTTCCATTCGCCGTGGTCGCCAGTGCGGAAGATGTCCCCGGGATGTGCCAGCAGCACGGCCACCACCATGTTGAAGGCGAAGACCAGCGCCGCGGGACGCGTGTACTTGCCGACGAGGATGAAGAGCGGCGCGATGACTTCGCCGACGATCACTCCCCACGCCACAAACTTCGGCAGCCCTTTGCTTTGCACCAGGCCTTCGATCCCGCCGATCCCGTGTAGTAGCTTGTCCAACCCGTGAAAGAGCATCAAACCCGCGACCGCGACGCGGAGCAGCAGCTTGCCGAGATCGGCCTGCTTCCGTTGGTCAGACATTCCTTTCCCCTGTGAGGTGTTCATGAACTTCGACGACTACCAGGCAGCAGCACGCAGCGTCGCGGTCTACCCGAATATCGGCAATAATCTGGTCTATCCGGTTCTCGGCCTGAACGGCGAGGCCGGTGAAGTGGCAGAGAAACTTAAGAAAGCGATTCGCGATCGCAACGGAGACATTGAGCCCGTCCGTGATGACCTGATCAAAGAGCTCGGCGATGTACTCTGGTACGTCGCCAGCTGCTGTTCCGAGCTCGGCGTGCCGATGGGCGAGGTCGCCAATCGAAACATCGAGAAGCTGGTCGACCGCGCGAATCGCAACCGCATCAGCGGGAGCGGCGACAACCGTTAAGCAAGCTCTTATATAAGCACTTATGGTTGCAACGCTTCCGGATCCGGCGCTTCCGGATTCGCCGCTTCGTCGAACACCTGTCCCTGCGGCTGGACCGGGCCGTCACTACCCGGCAACGCCTCGTCTGCGTGGCTGCGGTCCGGGCCGTAGACGACCAGCGCAATGCCGCCGGCTACAAGCGTGAAGAGCAGTAGCAGCGAGACGAGCAGGCGGCGTCGATGGGCGCCGAACTCAAAGTCATCGGCGCCGCGCAGACTGTCGTCGTACCCGAACGCGGCAGCCTCGATCGAATCATGCTGTAGATCTCGGGTGAAACGCTGCGGGACAACCGGGGCGGCCGGGATTCCTTCCGTCTCGTCCGGCGAGCTCGGCAGCTCAACCCCCGCCGTGGTCTGCGTGGAACTCAGCACGGTCTCGAATGCGCTGTCGGTCGAGACAGGCAGGTCGAAGGCCGCGCGATCAACGATCGAAAGATCCAGTGGTGTGAGATCCGCATCCCAATTCGCCGTCGCCGCGTCGAGGGCCGCGTGCATCTCTGCCGCCGTTTGAAATCGGGTATCCGGGTCCTTGTCTACGGCGCGCGCGACCACCTCGAAGAGACCGCTCGACTCGACGGCTGCGCTCAGCGGCACCGGTTCATCGCGAAGATGCTCGGCGGAGACGATCATCGGGTGCGTGCCGTCGTAGGCTGTCTCGCCCTCCAGCATCTCAATCATCATGTGACCGAGCGCGTAGATGTCCGAGCGCAGTGACGGTGAGCCTCGCAGCAGCTCCGGTGCCGCGTAGTGCGGCGTACACAGGACGACGCCCTCGTCAGTCCAGTCGCTCTCGGCGGGGCCATGCTGCGTCGGCTCCAGCACTTTGGCGATGCCGAAGTCTCCGACCTTCAGCGCAGGGTGCTTGCCCGCCTCAGAGGGCACGAGAAATACGTTCGCCGGTTTGAGGTCGCGGTGCACCACGCCCTTTGCGTGCGCGGCCTCCAGGGCCTGCAGAATCTCGCGTGAAATCCGCGCAACGTAGCCGGGGTTCAGCCTGCCGTAGACGTCGATGACGTCCGAAAGCAGCGGTCCCGAGACATACTCCATCACAAGATACGGCAGACCGGATTCGGTCTCGCCGAAGTCGCGGACGCCGACCACGTTCGGATTCTTGAGAGCCGCGACCGTCTCAGCCTCGTGAAGGAAGCGCGCCACCGCGCGTTGGTCGTGGGCCCGCTCCCGCTTGAGCACCTTCACAGCGACCTGCAGCGTTCGAATTCGCTCGTGCTGCGCGAGGTAGACGAGGGCGAAACCGCCCTCTCCCAGCTTCCGAAGGATTCGATAGGTGCCGCCGACGATCGGACCAATCCCCAGGCTGCGTGCCTCATCGATCTGCTCAGGGATTTCTTCGGTCAATAGCATCAACACCCGTTGCGTGGCGGCAGACTCCGGTATCACATCGATGTGGCCGTTCGACAAATTCGCCGCGGCCTTTGGTTGACGCTCACCGTCGCGGGTTTGCGTCGCCGGACAGCGACCATGGTGGATTCCGCCGCAGGCTAGTTCAGGGCTCCGAACAACAAGATATAGAGCGGGACTGCGGCGAAGGCGATGATCGCGCGCGGTGAAGACTGCATGGTGACTCCGAGATAGCCGGAGTGTTCCACCCAGGCGTTGGAGTAGTCACCGAGATAGCCGAGCACGAAGCCGACGCGCTCCCAGGGGCGGATCGCGATGCCGATGTCCGGACCCCACGCGAATCGGGTCTCGTCGGCGCAGAGGTCGAAGTTCGTCGTTCCGTAGGCACAGATGCTGAAGTCTGAGACCCCCAGGTGTGCCGTAGCGAAGGCAGACAGGCCCAGACGGTTCTCGCCGGGCAGCTCCAGGTTGAGGCCGCCGCGCACGCGCGCAAACCAGGCAACCCAGTTGCCGCCATTGCCAAGCAGGCCGGTGAGGTTGGTCCCGAAGCCCAGCCCGTACGCGGCGCCGACGGTCCACCACTTTCGGTGGTATCGCAGCCCGAACGAGAGGCTGGTGACCTGCACAGATACCTGTTGGACACCGTTGAATTCATCCGCGAGCTCAAGGCGCCGGGATCCGAAGTGCATGGTGGTTACCATCTGCATGTCATCGCGCCAGCGTCGGTTTCGCTCCGGTGTTGCGCGGCTCAGATAGCCCATGCCACCGCCGCCACCACGTATCTCGGGTTTCGGCCCCAGCGTGGGATCCGGCGGCGTGAAGTAGGCCGGCGTACACACCGGCTTCGGGCACTTGTCGGTGTACCCGCCGGTTTGCCCTTCGGTGTACCCGGTCGTTGTCGTGTCGGGCTCAAGGTACGCCTCGTCCGCCTGTCCGATCCCGTGCGCGGTCCCTGCGAGGACCAGCAGCGCGGTCATCGCCGCAGCCAGGCCCACCGCTGTCTGAGCGATCACACGAGCGCGTCGTGGGTTTCTGGGGTGGTGCGGCAGCAAGCGTTAGCCCTCCTGCGAATTCGAGAAATGACTTCAGCGACTGCCCGGCTTCAAGTCAAGCAGGCGAGGTTGGCGCATATCGGCAGGATCATGCCGGAAATTCGACCACAGCGCTTCGAAGCGCTATCTCCGACGGTGCAGACAGGCCGCCTGTTTGCATTCGAGCTGCGCGTCGCGCGGCGCCGTCTCGCAGCGTAGGCATGAAGACTCGGAGCGATTGCCGAGGAGCTTGCGGTCCGCTGAGAGACGGGCCCGTGACGATTCGCAGTTCACGTGACCCCACCCAGTGTTCTCAGAGGCTCGGACCTGATGTCCGCGGCCGGAAGTTGTTATTCATGCCGCTGTTCCGAATCATACCGTCAACCCGACGCCTCTCGTTCATCTCATTTCTGCTCGCGACAGGCTGCGTCGGATGCACCGACTCGCCTGCGAGCAACGAGCGCTCTGTGCCGGCAACGGTGGCAACGCCTCAGATAACAGCCCAGGCACCGGTCGGTGAGACTCCGACGCCACTGTGGCTCGTAATCGGGGGCGGTCCCTACCCGCGCTCGAACGAGATCTCGATCGAGCAGGATGTGCAGCTCGCCGCCGAGGTCTTCGCGGCTTCCTCTGCCGACGGGCGCGTTCTGTTTGCGGGCGGCTCCGGTTCTGACGGCGTTCAGGTCCGCAATCTCAGCCAACCGAGAGATTCTCTGCTGGAACAGCTCGGGAAACTGTTCCGTCCGCGCAGGGGACGCGACGCGCAGTACGATCGGGTGCAGCATGAGGGTGCCTCGGCCGCGACCCGTGATGACGTCGTCGCCTCGCTTGAGGAGCTTTCCGGCGACGCCGAAGGGCCCGCGCTTGTGTACATCGCCGGGCACGGTTCCGGCGGCCGGGAGCGGCCGGACAGTACCGTTCACACCTGGGGCGGCGGCTCTGTCAGCGCGCATGATGTTGCTCGCATTCTCGATGAGTATGCGACCGATGAGATCCGTATCATCGCCACCACCTGCTACGCGGGAGGGTTCGCGGACATCCTGTTTCGCGGCGCCGACGCCCGGCGTGGCCCGGCCTCGGAGATACGCTGTGGATTCTTCGCATCCGAGTGGGATGAGAAGGCGAGCGGCTGCGATCCAAGCCCGGATCGGCGCGACCAGAATGGATACGGCGTTCACTTCCTGAACGCGCTTCGCGGCCTCGACAACAATGAAGAGCCCCTCGACGAAGCGCTGATTGACCTGAATAACGACGGGCGCATCTCTCTGCTTGAGGCGCACACCCGTGCCCGCGTCGCCGCGCGGGGGATGGGTACGCCGACCACGACCTCCGAGCGATGGCTGCGGCACGTTGCGCCCGACGGTCTGCGGAGCGAGCCGGTAGATCTGCATGAGGAGCGTGCCCTGATCCGCGCGCTGGAACAGGACCAGCGAGTCGCCGGTGAAGAGCAGCTTGCGCAGCGCATCGCCGCCCTGGACCGCGAGATTGAGCAACACACGCAGAGCCTCGATGAAGCCTACGAGCGCGAGGACTATGCCCGAACGATGGCCGTGGGTGAGCTGCTGGCTCGATGGCCCGTGGCCGACGATCCCTGGCACCCGGACTATGAGACCATGATGGCCACACAGGCTGACGAGCTGCGCGAATGGTTTGAGAGTTCGCAGCGATTTTCCGACTTCGAGCGGGCCCGTGCGTACTCGAGTCACCAGCGCGCGCGTCAGGCGAGCGCGCTGGTTCGCATCGCTCCCCTGCGGCGTCTCGCGCGGGCCAAAGAGACGATCGCGCTCGCCGAACGGCTGCACGCCAGAGGCGGGTCGGATTGGGAGCGGTATACGCAGCTGCTGGCCTGCGAGCGGAGCGCACTGTAGGACGCCCGCCGCCCGACTTCGGCACCGCGGACAGCAGCTTCGACGCTATCGGCACCGTGGCGAACCGCACCGTAGCGAACAGCACCGTAGCTACGGGCGCAGCGCCTCGAAGCGCGTGACGTTGTCCGAGAGCCGCCCATCCATCGCCTGCCGCGTACTCGGAAACTCGACGATCGGGATGCCCTGATGGAGCAGCACTTCGGAAGACGCGAACTCTGTGGCGACCATGCCCTCGCCGATCAGTGAACCAACAACGCGTGGCGTGCGGTCGTCCCACACGAAGACCACACCGTTCGCCGGCACGGTCGCCGCCACGTGACAGGGTGACTGACGACAGGTCACGGTGGACGTCTGCGCAGACGCTCCTTCGATACGCTGCACAGTGAAGTCGATGGGGCCCGGTGGATCGTCTCGGCGCCAGTTTACCTGAATCCCCCCGCCGGTCGAAAGGAGTGAGATGCTGCGGGGAATCGCGGGCTTGTGTGCACATGCCGCGTCCGCGCGCCATGGATACCGCCGGACCTGCGCCCCCTCGGTGGCGACCTCTCGTGTGTGTTGCGAGCACCCGATCGCACTCAGCCAGTCCGCGAGATCGACGCCCGGAATCCCCACGTCGCGACGGTGTAGCGCCGGCAGTCCGTCCAGAAGTGCTGCGAAGTGTGTTTCGATGGGAATCTGCTGATCGTCATCGTCCGGCGGGTCCAGGAGGTCCCACATCAACCCGGCTACGAGGTACTCGCTAACCTCTCCGGTCAGCAGGCCATCGGCGGTTCCCCAGTAGTCGGGGTCTGAGTCGTGCTCGATATCGAAATGCCGAACCCACCCCAGGCGGTAGTCCGTGTACTCCGCCGAGTTTCTCACCATCGCCGAAAAGAATGTCGCGGCCCCCTCGCCGAAGGCCAGCAGCGGATCCAACCGTTCGCCGTTGTGACGACCGCCGGGGTTTGAATCCCGGCTCATTGTGTCGAAGAAGAAGTGGCCGAACTCGTGCAGGATGATGTCGTCGTCGAACTCGTCCGGATCTTCGTAGCCTCCGCCCAGATCGATGTTGTTCTCGCGGTAACATGATCCGCACGGGAAAGACCGCCCCGGGGACCAGGTGAAGGTAAGCTGCGGCGGCCGGCGCTCCGTGTGGGCGGCGATCAGCGCCGCCGCATCCCAGACCGTATCGACTACGTTAAGCGCACCGGCCATCGGCGACGCTGCACCGGCGTGAAGCTCGACGAAATCTTCGTCGGCCGAAACCACCCGGCTGCGAAGCGAATATAACGCCTGGCGCCGCTCGTTCGCGACAACCCCGACGCTGAAGCCAAAGTCTGCGAGCACCGCCATGGCGCGGACCACGTATTCTCCCCCGTTGGCAGGCCTCTGAAACACGAAGGCCCCCTCCGCATCGGTCACGGCCTCGTCAGCCACGGCGCCGGTGTGGTCGATCAGAAACACGGCGACGCCCCGCGCCGGACGGGACACGATCTCACCCGTGTAGCCGCTACGGGTGTATGGCCGATCATCTCGGGTCAGGCGCCCGCGAAGGGGGTTCGTGAGCGCCTCGCCGGCGGCGCCGGCCTCGTCGACGGCAACACCACCCTCACTGCTCCCGCATGCCACCGGCATGATCACCAGGCAGGACGTGGCGAGCAGGGCACAAAGCCCCCATCGCAGCTGCTTCATCGCAGCTGCCGCGCAGTTCGACTTACGGGCGCATTCAGCAAGCCACGACCGGAACGCCTGCGGAATCCTGAGCGTCGCCGGCAACGATCCAGTCGCCGAAGCTCAGGGTCTCTTCGTTCTGGTGCCGCTGGGCCGCGACATAGCTCATGTAGAGACGAATTACGTCGTTGGAGACAAGCACCGGCTTCCCGGTCTCGCTTCGCATCAAAGCAAAGTCGAAACCCTTCCAACCGGGTACATTTCCGAATTCCATTGCGTTGAACATGCGTCCTCCATGTACCTCTGGCGTTGTTCGCGCCGACGGTTGGGGCAGAGGCAACATATTCACAAACACAGCAAAGCCAAATTCCCTTCCCACGTGCATGTGGGCAGAGTCGGCAGCCGGCGGCCTTCAGCGTTTGTACTTTATGGCCGAGGCGAGCTGCGAATGCAGCCCGATGCGACGCGTGCCGGTTACTTCGAGGGCACTACGCGATACACGCGGGTAAGTTCGCCGGGACCGTAATCCGGGTCCGCAACTGAGAACTGACCCTTCGATTCTTCAATCTCGCTCACACCGAGCCACTGGTCACGAAGCCACTCAGTGAGAGCCTCCGCCGGGTCTTCAAACTCAGACCTGAAGTCTACATCGGCCCATTCGGTCGGGCCGTCGTCGCCGGCGGCAACAAGCGCAACCTGCGCCGTGTGCTGGTGGCCGTGGTAAAGATCGCCTTCTACCTGTTCTGACACTGTTCACCCGCGGAGTCGTGAGCCGGAATCCCGGCTGCTGAGGGGTCATCGTCTGCGGCGCCCTGATTTTGCGATCATGATCCCAATGTCAAGCAGAGTAGTCCGCCACCCCACGGTGGCCCGACATCGATATCGACGAATGGCGCCGCGATGCGTAGAGGCCTCGCCCACGAGGGCGCGCTATCCATAACGACGGCACAGACAATGACGGCGGCGAATTCGAATCAAGGGACTGATATCTGGAGCACCCCGCGCTGGCGTGCCTGCACTGCACTCTGGGTGCTTCTGGTGGCCGGCGCATGCACCGCTTTTGTCGGTCTCTTCGACCTGATCGACACGAACAGCGCGATCGGGTCCAACCTTCGCATCGGTGGCGCAGCGATGTTTGCTGTCGGCCTCATCGGGGTCATCGCGACGCGGCCGGGAGCGCCCGGCGCCGGACGCAAGCTCGCAGCCGTCGCGACGGGAGTCAGTGGCCCGTTGATCTTCCTGCTCTTCATCGCGTGGCGCATCGGCGTCTCCGGCGAGCTGCGCGAGGAATGCATGGCGTCGGACAATGAGGCCTGCGTCGAGCTGGCTTCGCGAAAGGTGCGGCGCGGAAAGCACGAAGAAGCCATCGAGCTGTACCGTCGCGCCTGTGACAACAGCTCGGCACAGGGCTGTGTCGGCCTCGCCTCCATGCTGCAACGGGGCCAGGGAACAGAAATGGACGAAGCAGCCGCGTTTCAGATCTTCCAACGCAGCTGCACTCTCGGCTCAACGCTCGGCTGCTCGTCGACAGCGCGGGCGCTGCGTGATGGAATAGGGGTTGAGGCGGACGAGACGCGAGCGCTCGCCGCTTTCAGCCGAGCCTGCGAGCTGGGCCACGCCGCCTCTTGCGCAAACGTACGAATGTCACAGGGCGAACCCTGATGGACACCGAATTACAGATCTTTGAGCTGCGTCTGCCGGATCAGCAGCTGGACTGCGGCGCCCTGCTCACGGGCAACATCATGCGCGGCATGGTCACCGGTACGCCGGAAGCCGTCGAAGGCTTCCCGAACACCGCAGACCGGAGCCGTGGGAGCGTCGTCTACCGAAAAGAGATCCCCCCGGCTCCGACGGAAGCGAACGTCAGGCGGCTGCCCACGATTCTCGTTACCCACGCACTCACCGGCGATATGCGGGCCGGCGGTCCGGGCGGCTGGTGGAGCCCACTCATCGGTCCCGGCGCCGCAATCGATACCCGAAAGTATCGGGTCATCTGCTTCAACAATCTGGGGTCATGCTACGGCAGCTCCGGGCCGGCCGACGCCTGGTATCCGGCCCACCCCGGCGACTCCAACCTGCCGGCACCGATCTCGACCTGGGACCAGGCACGGGCGATGATCGCGGCCCTCGATGCACTCGGCATCGACAACCTCGAGCTGGTCACCGGCGGCTCCCTCGGCGCCATGATCCTTGCCTGCCTCTGCGCCCTCGACCCCGAGCGCTTCGCCCGCGCAATGCCGATCGCCGGATGCGAAGCCGCCAGCGCGTGGATCATCGGGTGGAATCACATCGGCAGGCGCGCCATCCTCGCCGACCCCACCTGGCCCAGCGCGTCGACCGGTATGGAGATCGCCCGCGGTCTCGCGATGATCACCTACCGCTCTGAAGAGGCCCTGGACATGAGGCAGGGGCGCTGTCACGCAGAAGGTGAAGAGTACGGCTCGCACCCGCCCTTCCGCGTCGCTACCTATCTGGACCATCAGGGCGAAAAGCTCAGCGCCCGCTACGACGCACGAGCGTACGTGACGCAGCTGGATGCCATGGACAGTCACGATATTCGACGCCCCCCACCCGGCCATCCGGAGGCCGCCACGCATACCGCTACTGACGCTGAGATCGCCGCCGACCCGCGCCTCAGCTGGGGCATGTCGCGATTCCGCGCGAGCATGGTCGGATTGTGCATCGACAGCGACCAGCTCTACTTCCCCGAACACACCGTGGTCTTCATCGAGCGACTGCGCGCCCTCGGGCTTCGCGCGGAGCTGTGCACACTGAACAGCCCCTACGGGCACGACGCGTTCCTGATCGAGTGGTCACAGATTGAGTCCGCTATAGGGCACGTCCTTGCTCTGCCGGACGGTCGCGAGTAGACCGACGCCCCCCTAAACCACCCCTGCAGAAGGTGGAATGCAGATGACAGAATCGTACCGTGTGATGAAGTTCGGCGGCAGCTCCGTCGGTGCTCCGGAACGCATTCAGCGTGTAGTTACCCTGATCTGCCGCGAACGCGCGATCGGTCCGGTCGCCGTCGTAATCTCTGCGATGGGAGACACGACAGACTGGCTGATCGAGGCCACTGAGACGGCGAAAAGCGGCGACTACCCGGCGGCACGCAGGGTCGCCGACCGGATTCGCGACCTCGCCGTCACGAACGGTCTGGGCGCCTTCGAGCTGCTGAAAGCCCAGAACAACCTCGAGGCGGACGCGCCGGATATCGCAGCCATCGTCGATCCACTGCACGAAGAGCTGTGTCAGCTTCTTCGAGGCATCAGCCTGCTCCGCGAGGCCTCAACGCAGACCCTGGACCTGATCCTCTCGTTCGGCGAACGCATCAGCAATTCAGTCATTGCTCCGGTTGTAACAGCCAACGGCGTCCCTGCGGTGTATCAGGACGCACGCGAGTGGACGATCACGACCGACGCCTTCGGCTACGCACGTGTGCGCTGGAACAGCACCCAGCGGGCCCTCGACGAGGTCAGGACGAGCTGGGACGGTCGCGTACCGATCAACACCGGCTTCCTCGGCAGGACCGCAGACGGCCGCACCACAACCCTGGGCCGAAACGGCTCGGATTACACTGCCACTCTGCTCGCCCGCGGCCTCGGAGCCGCCGAAGTGATGATCTGGACGGACGTCTCAGGCGTCTTCACCGCCGACCCGCGCATCGTCTCGGACGCCTATCCCATCGAGCGCCTCAGCTACATGGAAGCCCTCGAGCTCGCGTACTTCGGCACGCGCATGTTCCACTCGCGCACCATGGTCCCGCTCATCGAGTCCGGGATTCCCATGCGAATCCGCAACACCATGCGTCCCGATGACGCCGGAACCGTCGTCGGCGGCACGATCGATAGCGGGCAGAACCGTCCCACTTCGGTAACTTCGCTTGAAGATCTTGCCCTGCTCGACGTTGAAGTACGCAGCCTGGACCGACAGGTTCAGATCGGCGAACGGGTGCTTCGCGCCCTGCGGAAGGCCGGCGTACCGGCGTGGATGGCGACGCAGGCAGGCCACGGGCAGGCGATCGCGGTTGCCATCCCGCGGGCAGACGTTGAGCGCGCCTCGGAGCAGATTCGTGACGAGCTCGTAACCGAGCTTGAACAGAACGTCGTCGATCCCATCCGCGTGATCGAGCCGGTCACCCTCCTCTCACTGGTCGCCGAAACCATGGGCTCGACACCCAACGTGTCGGGCAGCTTCTTTTCGACCCTCGGCGGCGTAGGAATCAACATTCGCGCCATCGCGCAGGGGGCCACCGGACGCTCGATCTCATGCGTCATCGACGCCGAAGATACCGTCACCGCAGTCCGCACCGTGCACTCGGCGTTCAACTTCGCCCACCAGAAGGTCAGCCTCCTGGTGCTCGGTCGGGGCACCGTCGGTGCCCAGCTGCTGAGCCAGATCCGAGCCCAGCACGCGACGCTGATCAACGACCACCGCATTCATCTCGACGTCGTGGCGATTGCAGACAGCAACGCCCTGCTCTTCGAGCCCGAAGGCATCGATCTCACAAAGTGGAAATCGGCCACGGCGAAGATCACCGGAGACGAGCGTCCGATCCGTGAGGTGACCCTCGAAGCCCTCGACAAGCTGAGCCGAATGCCGGTTCCAATCCTCGTAGACTGTACCGCCGCCGGCGGCATGCAGGACCTGTACAAGGAAGCGTTCAAACGCCGGATTCATGTGGTTGCGGCAAACAAGAAACCGCTGACCATCGCGTGGCCCGAGCGCGAAGAACTGATGCAGTGCGCAGCGGACAACCACCGACGATACCACTACGAGACCACGGTCGGCGCGAGCCTGCCGGTAATCGAGACTCTCAAGAACCTGGTCCGCACCGGCGACACCGTCAGGCTCATCGAAGGCTCCTTCTCAGGAACCCTCGGCTACCTGACCAACGAGGCCATGGCCGGGGTGCACTTCTCTGAAGCTGTGCGTGAAGCTCGTGACCTCGGATACACGGAGCCCATGCCTCAGGATGATCTCTCCGGTCTGGATGTGGCGCGTAAGGCCCTCATCCTTGCCCGCGAGCTGGGCGTCGCTGCCGACATTTCAGAGGTCAGGGTGGAGCCGCTGGTGCCCCACGACATCATCAACATCGGCGACCTCGAAGAGTTCTTCGCGGCGCTCAAGCGCTACAACGCGACCATGGCCGAGCAGGTTCGCGGGCTGAAGCAGGAGAAGAAGAGCCTGCGCTACCTCGCTCGTATCGAACCGCTGCCCGATAACAAGGCCAAACTCAGCGTCGGCCCGGTCGCTGTCTCGGCGAACCACCCGGCGTCGCGCCTGCGCGGCTCTGAGACCTTCGTCGCTTTCACCACCGCGCGCTACCGAGAGTACCCGCTCATCGTACAGGGAGCCGGCGCCGGCGGCGCGGTCACGGCAGCGGGTGTCCTCGCCGACATTCTGCACATCTCGCAGGGCCTTCGCCTGATGTAGTCAGGCCTCAGGCCTCTTCAACGCCGTGCGCCGCAGGTTCTGCGCCGGAGTCCCGGTACCGCGGGCGATGAGCTACAGCGTCGCTTCGACCGTGCGTGCCGTGTCCTGTTGGGCTGCAAACTGGCGCTCGACAAGCTGGCGATACGCGCCGTTCGCGCCCATCAGCTCGCTGTGCGTACCCGCTTCGATCACACGACCACCGTCGAGCACCACCACACGGTCAGCACGCATGACCGTTGAGAGACGGTGCGCGATGATGAGCGTAGTACGCCCCTGCATCAGTCGCTCGAGCGCCTGCTGCACCTGGTGCTCGCTCTCGGCGTCGAGGGCGCTGGTCGCCTCGTCGAGAATCAGAATCCGCGGATCGCGGAGCACAGCACGTGCAATGGCGACCCGCTGCTTCTGACCGCCGGAGAGCTGCACGCCCCGCTCACCGACCTCGGTGTCGTATCCATCGGGAAACGCGAGGATGAAGTCGTGGGCGTTCGCGGTGATAGCGGCATCTTCAACCTCGCCGGAATCTGCGTCGGCGCGGCCGTAGATGATGTTGTCGCGCACCGACATCGACATGAGCAGGGGCTCCTGCTCGACGAGACCGACGTGGCCGCGAAACCAGGTCGCGTCCAACTCCCGCAGGTCTTCGCCGTCGATGGTGATTCGACCGCCCTCCGGGTCGTAGAATCGGTTCAGCAACGAGGCCACGGTGCTTTTTCCCGAGCCGGACGGGCCCACAAGTGCGACCACTTCGCCCGCCGCGATCGACAGGGAAAAGTCGCGGAGGACCGGCAGATCCGGTCGCGTGGGATAATGGAAGCTGACCGACTCGTAGCGAACATCTCCCTTCACGTTGTCGAGTGTACGCCCACCTGTGAGCGGGATACTCGGCGTGCCGTCCAGGAGCTCGAACACGCGGGAGGCGGCGCCACGCGCCTTCATGAAATCGGCATAGAGCGTACCGAGCGCCCCTACAGATGCAGCTACGATCAGGGTGTAGAGCATGAACTGGGTCAGGTCGCCGACGCTCAGTTCATTATCGAGAACCAGCCGCCCACCGCGCCAGAACACCACGGCGACGGCGCCGAAGCCGACCGTTGAAATCGCCGCTGAGAAGATCGAAGTTGCCAGGATGCGCGTGCGAGCCAGCTCGAAGTAGCTCTGAATAGACGCCGAGTAGCGCCGCGTCTCTTCGGGCTCACGGGTAAACGCGCGGACGGTGCGAATCCCTGAGATGGTCTCCTCGGCCACCTCGCCGGCGCCGGCGAGAGCGTCCTGCGCGCGCCTTGAGATGCGGCTGATCGTGCGTCCGAAATACACCGCGGCCACGGTAGCGGGCGGCACAACCGCGATCATCAGCAGGGTGAGCTTGCCCGAGGTCAGCCACAGCGCGATCAGCCCACCGATGGCCGTGACCACGTTGCGGAGGGCCATCGAGATGTTCACGCTGACAGTGTTCTGCAGAATCTGGGTGTCGGCAGACAGTCGGTTGGTCAGTTCGCCGGTGCGGCGCTCATCGAAGAAGGCGATGTCGCGCCGTACAATCGCGCCGTAGAGGTCTGCGCGCAGGCGGGTGACGATGTGCTCGCCCGCGACGGTAAAGAGATAGTGGCGCAGGCCGACGGCCACGCCCTGGATTACGAAGATGACCGCCAGAAGCATTGCCGCCCGGTCGACCTCTGCGGCCTTTCCGGCCTCAAGCACCGTGTCGATGATGGTGCGCGCTATCTGCGGGAACGCCAGCCCGGCGACGCTGCCCACGAACAGAAACACCGTGCCGAGTACCAGCCGACCGGACTCCGGCCGCGCGAGCTCAAGCAGCCGACGCATGTCCAATCCGCGCGCGGGCGCCGTGGCTTTCGAAGGGGCTGACGTCATTGCGTCTCCGACCGTGGCCTGCGTGGCTCGCGGGCTGCGTACACTCGAAACTTTCCGTCGTCGTTCACGATGTCCACCTGCCGAAACACGTCTTCGAGCAGTGGCTGGTAGCGCAGGAATCGGTTCGCCACGATAAGGAGCGTCCCGCTGCGCGAAAGGTGCCGCCATGCACCGGCGATGATTCGCGGCGCGACGTCATGACGGGTCGCGACGCCGTCGTGAAACGGTGGGTTCGCGGCGATGAGGCGGAAGCGGCCCGTCACGTCAGAGTAGACGTTCGATGCCAGGACCCGGGCGTCACTGCCGGCCGCGGCGACCGCCCGGCGTGTTGCGTCCAACGCGCCCGCGTCCACATCGCAGAAAGTGAGCGCGCAATCCGGGTAGCGGTCCAGTGCGCTCAGACCGACGACACCGGCGCCACACGCGATGTCGAGCATTCGCTCGGGGCTTCGTTTGGGCAGGGCCTCGATCAGCATGGCAGAGCCGGCATCGAGCTCGGCGCTGCTGAACACGCCGGGGTCGGCGACAACTTCGTGCCGGGTGCCGGGCAGGGACCAGCGACGGAGCAGCGAGTCGGCGCAGGGAGCGTCGGAGCGCGGGCCATCCAGGCGGTACAGCGCGCAGCGTCGCGCCCTGTCGACGAGGGAGACGTCGCTGTACCAGGTTCCGAGTGTGCGTGGCGCTGAGTCGATGCCCTCACGCTTGTGCCCGACGACGTACACCGGGACCTGGGGCGCAGCACCGTGCACGCCGGCGATCATCCACGCGAGGGCGTCACGACCGCGGCCGCTGCGGAGAAGGACAGCGGATCCGTCGAAGACCGGTGGCGTGGTGGCGAAGTGCGCACGACGGTCGCCGGCCGCGAACTCCTGCGCGATATCGTAGCGACGTGTCCACGCCTCGCAGGTTGCTTCGACCTCTTCGGCGACCGCGTCGTAGAACGCGCCGTTGAGGTCACCGCCCAGCAGCAGGTGCCCGGCGAAGAGCTCACTGTTGCGGACGCAGAGTTCAGCACACGCCTCTTGTATCGATAAAGCCACGGCGCCTTCATCCAATGCGGCGGCCCCTGTGGCAAGCGTGGCCGATGCGACGCGTCTGCAATTGGATAACGAAGACAGCGAAAGCATGGAGCCGGGGCCGCCACGTAGTGCTAATGAGCTCACCATGAAGGTACGTGCTCGACAGTTGATGAAGAAGGCGCTGCGACAATTGTGCATGCCCCTCCGCAAGGGGACGCGTGCGCAGTTGCTCGACGGCACCCGCCTGAACGCACGCGACACCGTCGAGGTACGCGGGGAGCCGCTGGTCTTCGAAGTCGCCGGGCATCACTGGGCGGCGACTGTGGGTGCCCAGCCACTTCTCGCCCTTCACAAGCCGGCCTCCTACGTCTGTTCCCACGACGAGCCCCTGTCGGCCGCGTCACTGCTCCCGGAGCTCTACGCGAACCACGCCGATTTCGAGGACCTGCGTATCGTCGGCCGCCTGGATGCAGCGACGACCGGCATCATCCTCGTCACATCGGATGGAGAGCTGTTGCACCGCCTCACCCACCCCAAACGCGGCACTGCGCGCGTGTATGAGGCGCAGCTGAGTGCGGCACTGAAGCCGGAAGCACGCGCCGCGCTGCTCGCCGGCGAGATCATGCTGCGCGACGGACACGTGCCGAGGCCGGCTGCGATCGAGGTCACCGGCGACGGGAGCGGGGACGATTCGTACAGCGTGACAGTGGCTCTGCGCCAGGGTCGATACCACGAGGTGCGACGCATGTTTGCCGCGGTCGAAGCGCCGGTCACGAACCTGCATCGTAGTGGGTTCGCGCCGCTGCGCCTATCGGGCAGCAGGGTACCGTCGGACCTTGCCGCAGAGTTCCCACGGGAGATCGCGTTGCCGGTTGGACAGTGGCGGAACCTGAACGTGGACGAGGTAGACGCGGTGTACAGCAGCGTCGACATGCAGGCGTCCCGTTCCTGGCTGCACGTGCGGGCGGCCCCGCCCTCCGAGCTTCCGACAGTCGCGGAGAGGTCCGGCGAATCTCCCGAGTCATCCTGAGAGTGAGGCCATGGCAGAGATTACACGACGAGATATCATCCTGGCCATGCTCCCGGGAAAATGCACCCTGCACCTGGATGGTGTCGACCTTTCCGGCCTTGATCTCTCCGGCCTCGACCTCTCGCACGCTCGGCTGAAGGGCGCGAACCTGCGCGAGGCAAACCTCAGCCAGACCAACCTCGAGTACGCAAACCTGGAACAGGCGAATCTGCGCTATTCCGACCTGCGTCTCGCAAAGCTGGACTCTGCCAATCTGCTCGGCGCTGACCTTCATTCGGCGCAGCTCGTCGGCACCCGCTTCGACCACACGATCATGCCCGACGGCACGGTGCGAAACGGAGCCTGAGCTCGCCAGGCGCCGCCGGACGAGGCCGCGACGTGGCCGATCTGTAGCGCTTGTCGTGTCCGAAGCTGTGGCTTACACGAAGCGCGATCGCTTTCATCGCGCCTCGCGGCGCCTCCGGGTGAGCATACAAGCATGACAAAGAAGCCGTGGACCCAACGGATGCCGGACGAGCAGTTCGAGCTGATGCGCCGCATCCTCGCTGCACCCAGCCCCATCGGACTCGAAGCCGCCATGACCTACGGGGTCCTGAAGCCGCACTTCGAAGACCTGATGCCGGACAGCTGGGGCATTCATCAGTTCCGCGGCAACGCAGGCATCGTCGTCGACACCCACCCCGGGCGCGACGACATGCTGACCGTGATGATCATCGGCCACGCGGACAAGATTCGCCTGCAGGTCCGTAGCATCGGCGAAGATGGTAAGATCTGGATCGACAGTGATTCCTTCCTGCCGATGACCCTGATCGGCCACCAGGTCACGCTCTACAGCGAAGACCCGAAGAAGGTCGGCACCTATCGTGCCCTGCGCGGCGGCACAGTCGAAGCCATCGGAGCGATTCACTTTGCCGAGGCGTCCCTTCGCAGCGGCAGCAAGGGTATCACCTCGAAGCAGCTCTACCTGGAGCTGCAGCTGCACGGTGACGGCCGTCGAAAGCAGGTCGAGGATCTCGGCATCAAGTCCGGCGACACGCTGCTGCTCGATCGCCAGATTCGTCGTGGTTTCGGACACGACACCTTCTACGGCGCCTACCTCGACAACGGACTCGGCTGCTTCGTCGCCGCCGAGGTCGGCCGCCTTGTCGCTGAGAGCCGCGCGCTCGGCAACGTGCGGGCGCAGTTCGCGTTCGCCGCCTACGAAGAGATCGGCCGCTTCGGCAGTCGCGTTCTGGCGGGCGAGCTGAAACCGGACGTGATCCTCGCTGTGGACGTAAACCACGACTACGACGCGGCCCCCGGGATCGGGGATCGCCGCTACAACCAGCTCAAGATGGGCGCGGGCTACACTCTCGCTGTCGGCTCGGTGGTCAGCGAGTTCCTGAATGGAGTGATCGAGACCGCGAGTCGAAAGGCAGGGATTCCCTACCAGAAGAGCGTGTGCGGCCGTGACACGGGGACGGACGCGATGGCAGGGGTCCTCGCGTCGATCGATACAGCCACGACGTCGATCGGCTTTCCGATCCGCAACATGCACACCATTTCAGAGACCGGGCACACCGGTGACGTGCTGGCATCGATCCACGCGATCCACGCCACCCTCAAGGAAATGAACCGACGCAAGCTGTCGGCGGACGACTTCCGCAACGGCCACCCACGCCTTGACGGCGTCGAGCCCGTAACCCTTCCGCCGGCGCCTGAGATGCAGGCGAAGTCGAAAGCGAAATCCAAGGCGAAGTCGAAAGCGAAGAGCGCGAAGTAACCGAACCGGGAGTCCGGGGTGATACCCGGGCCTACTTGTACCCGCGTGACTTGCTCTTGCTCTTCTCGAGCTGCTCCTTGTACTCGATGCTGTATCGAGTCCACGGGCGCAGGAGCAGGCGCTTCTCCGCGATAGGATCACCGGTGCCTTCGCAGATTCCGTAGGTGCCACGGCTGAACTTGCGGAGCGCGTGGTCGATCTGCGTGAGCAGCTTCTTCTCTTTGTCCGCAAGCCGGAGAAGGTAGGCCTGATCCGCCTGTCTGGCCGCGATGTCCATCTCGTCAGGTAGATTGTCGCTGTCCGCTGTCACCTCGCCAAGGTGACGTGCCAGGCGATCGCACACCCTCGCGCGTTCTTCGACCAGCTTTGCGTGGAGCGCAGTGACCGCTTCACGGCTGAGCTCGGCGTCCTCATGAATCTCAAGATCGTCGATATCGATGTCGTCCTCGACCTCAATCGCCGCCGGTGTTTTTGCCGCTGTCTTATCTGTATTCCCCAAAGCCACACCTCAAGAATCGTCGTGATCGGACATGAAAAAGGGTACCGCCATGTAGCATCGGTGCAGACCGGCCACAAGTCGGGGTCGCGACCTGAGGGCACGGATGCTAAGACCCTGATTTCATGGGCACGGCAGGCGCACCGGCCTCGCCGGCGGTCCGGGAAGAGCGAAAGGAGCGGTGCACCAGTGGGCAGAACTCGCATCCAGCACTTCATCGACGGCCGCTTTGAGCCGGGTTCGTCGGACTTCACGCTCATCAACCCCGCAAGCGGCCGGGATTACGGCAGCTGTGCCCTCGCCGGCCCGGCCCTGGTTGACGAGGCCGTCGGCGCGGCCCGAAAGGCGCTCAGCGGCCCCTGGGCACGCCTGAGCCTCGATGATCGCCTCGACCTGTTGGAGGCCGTCGCGCTTGGGATCGAACGCCGCGCGAAGGAATTTGTCCGCGCTGAGATCCTCGACACGGGGAAGCCTCTCTCTGCGGCGAGCGCGATCGACATTCCCCGCGGAATACAGAACTTCCGCTTCTTCGCCCGTCTCGCGCGAACTCACGGCACAGATTCATTTGCTACGGGGTCATTCGCTACGGGCGCCTTTCCCGGCGCTTCGGCCGGGTCTTCGGGATCCCTGAACTATACGCTGAGAGAGCCCGTAGGCGTGGTGGGGGTTATCTGCCCGTGGAACCTGCCCCTGCTGCTGATGACCTGGAAGGTCGCGCCTGCGCTGGCCTGCGGAAACACCGTCGTCGTCAAGCCCTCGGAAGAGACGCCGGCGACCGCGTCCCTGCTCGCGGATGTGATGAACGAAGTCGGCCTGCCGGCCGGGGTCTACAACGTGGTACACGGCTACGGGCCGGACAGTGCGGGCGAGGCGATCGTCCGCCATCCGGACGTCGACGCGTTGACCTTCACAGGTGAGAGTCGCACCGGCGAGCGCATTCTCGCGGACGCCGCTCCGCACCTGAAGTCGACTTCATTCGAGCTTGGCGGCAAGAACGCGGCGCTGGTCTTTGCAGACTGCGACTTCGAGCGCGCCGTCGAGGGTACGATCCGCTCGGTCTTTTCGAACTGCGGCCAGGTCTGCCTCTGTTCGGAGCGCGTGTACGTTGAACGTCCCATATTCGAGCGCTTTGCGGAAGCGCTCGCGCAACGGGCGACTGCGCTGAGAGTTGGCGACCCATGGGACCCGAACACGGCGATGGGACCACTGATCTCAGCACAGCACCGCGACAAGGTGCTCGGTATGTGGCAGCAGGCGCGCGATGATGGCGGCGACGTCCTGTGCGGCGGCGCGGCCCACACCATTGCGGGAGACGAGCTCAGCGGTGGCTACTTCGTGCAGCCAACCGTCGTCACGGGCCTGCCGGAGACCGCCGCCTTCGTTCGTAACGAGGTGTTCGGGCCCAGCTGTCATATCGCGCCCTTCGACGATGAAGATGAGGCTGTCCGTCTCGCAAATGATAGCGACTACGGGCTGTGCGCGGCAGTGTGGACAAGCGATCTCAACCGCGCGCACCGGGCGGCAGCGGGGCTGCATGTTGGCATGGTCTGGGTAAACAGCTGGATGCTTCGCGACCTGCGTACGCCCTTCGGCGGGCGTGGACGCTCCGGGGTCGGCCGTGAAGGCGGGGTCCACTCTCTCGACTTCTACAGCGAGCTGAAGAACGTGTGTGTTGCGCTGTGAGCAATCCACACTCCCACCTGCACAACGCAGAGCGACACCGATGAGTTCGAAACCGATCATCGTTGACGACCTTGCTCCGGCGCTTGCCGGCTACCCGCATGCACGCCGAGCCGGCGACTACCTCTACCTGTCGGGCATGTCGTCGCGGCGCGCAGACAACACCTGGCGCGGAGTCAGCGAGCGCGATGGCGCGCGCCATCTCGATATTGGTGAGCAGACACTCGGCGTAATTGCAAACATCGAAGGCGTGCTTCGCGGCGCCGGGGGCGAGCTCGCCAACCTCGTCGAAGTGACCGTCTTCCTGGTCGACATGGGAGACTACGATGCTTACAACGCAGCGTGGAATCAGCATTTTGACGCCGGGTCAGGGCCGGCGCGAACCACCGTCGCCGTCCGCGAACTGCCTCACCCGAACCTGCTGATCGAGATGCGCGCGGTCGCATACTTCGGGTCGTCCTGACGAGGGCGGCGCGTCCGGCGGAAGTCAGAGAAACACAACAACCGCGAAGAGCGAGAGCAACCAATGAGCCTTCTGCCGCCCATCAATTTCAGCGCCTGGATTGACGAACACCGTCACCTGCTCAAACCCCCTGTCGGCAACCGCGTAGTGTACCGGGACTCAGACTTCATCATCATGGTCGTTGGCGGTCCCAACGCGCGCAAAGACTATCACCTTAACGAAGGGGATGAGTTCTTCTACATGCTTGAGGGTGATATGACGCTCAAGGTCGTGGACGACGGAGAGTTCCGCGACATTGAGATTCGCGAGGGCGAGATCTTCATGCTCCCCGGCAACACACCGCATTCGCCGCAGCGTCGCGCAAACACGGTGGGACTGGTCATCGAGAGGCAGCGCCGAGACGGCGAACTCGACGGCCTGCGCTGGTATTGCGAGAGCTGCGGCGAGGTCCTGTACGAGGAGAGTTTCGCGATGTCCGATATTGTGGCGCAGCTCAAGGCCGTGATTGAGCGGTTCTACGCAAGCGACGCACTGCGCACCTGCGACCATTGCGGTACCACGATGCCGGTTCCGACTCCGTCATAACAATTCCCAGTATCAACGCCTGAACCCGCTACCATGAAGATCGACGTCCACACACACATACTCCCGGAGAACATCCCGCGTTTTCGCGAGACTTTCGGGTATGGTGACTGGATCTCGCTCGAGCACCACCGCCCCTGCTGCGCACGCATGATCAAGGGCGACGAGTTCTTCAGGGAAGTTCAACACAACTGCTGGGCGCCTCACGCCAGAATCGCAGACTGCGACACACACGATGTGGATGTACAGGTACTGTCCACCGTGCCGGTCATGTTCAACTACTGGGCCAAACCAAAACACACGTTGATGATGAGCCGAGTGCTCAACGACCATATTGCGCGGGTCGTTTCTGACCATCCGCGGCGCTTTGTGGGGCTTGGGACGGTCCCGATGCAGGCGCCTGAACTCGCAATTGGCGAGCTTGAACGCTGCATGAAGCAACTGGGATTGCGCGGCGTAGAGATCGCGACTCACATCAACGAGTGGAACCTCGACAGCCCGGAGCTCTTTCCATTTTACGAAGCGGCGCAGGACCTGGACGCGGCGGTGTTTGTGCATCCGTGGGACATGATGGGCATGGATCGGATGCCGAATCACTGGCTCCCCTGGCTGGTGGCGATGCCGGCAGAGACCTCACTGGCGATATGTTCTCTGATGATGGGCGGTGTCATCGAGCGTTTTCCGAAGCTACGCTTCATGTTTGCACATGGCGGCGGGTCCTTTCCTGCGACCATCGGGCGTGTGGAGCATGGCTTTAACGTACGGCCGGATCTCTGCCAGACCCGCACAAACACATCACCGCGTACGCTTGCACGTCGCATCTACGTAGACGGCCTGGTTCACGACCCCGGCGCTCTGGACCTGCTGGTCGAATCGATCGGCCACGACCGCATCGCCCTCGGTACGGACTACCCGTTTCCTCTCGGCGAGTTGGAGCCGGGGCGTCTGATCGAGACCTCGCATTTCAGCGCGGCGATGAAGGAGCGCATGCTCAGCGGCACCGCCCTGGAGTGGCTGGGCCTTGAGCGTGAGCTCTTCGAGAGTGATGCGAGTCGACGCCACTCCGCACAGTTGGCGACAGGCGGCCTGTGAGAGCGCGCTTCGAGTTCGGACAACGCCGGTGGGAAGCGTCCCTGACGGGCGGCGTCTCCCTCGCAATCCCGCTGGACTTCGCGGGTCCCCAGGCATCGGCGTTTGGAATCGCGCCGGCCGGCGCCACACACATCCTGTCCCACGAAGACAACGGCATGCAGTGCGACACGCTCTCGATCTCGCCGCACGGAAACGGAACACACACCGAGAGCGCGCTCCACGTGTACAGCGACGGCCCCACACTCGCCGACCTGGAACAGAGCGCGTTGCTGGCCTGCTGCGTGATTGAACCCGCGCTTCATCGCCTGGACGCCGGCAGCGACTCGTATGCAGGCGGCGCTCCCGGGGATTCTGTCATTACCGCGGACGCGCTGCGACGCGAGCTGCCCGCCACCTTTCCGCCGGTTGTAGCCATTCGCACCCGCACCGCACCTGCCGCTGCTGGAGACGACACCGGCGCAAATCTGAGTCGCGCCTGGACGGACACAAACCCGCCCTACTTCACAAGCGAAGCGATTCAGGTGCTCGTACGCAACGGAGTCCAGCACCTGCTCACCGAGCTACCCTCCGTGGACCGCGAAGACGACGACGGGCGTGTGCTGAACCACCGCCACTTCTTCGGCGAATGCGACGCTTCATCTCGGCGGCGCGCGACCATCTCAGAGATGGTACACATTCCGGCAGCGATCGTCGGCCGCACCGGCCTGCTTCATCGCGGGACGCCCGCCTTCAGGACCGACGCCGCACCTTCCCAGCCGGTGTTCTACCCGGCGAGGCCGTTGACTGAGCCGGCCTGAACACCCGGAGTCTTCCATGTCCCGCCTGTGCGTGCCTTCACGCCTGCAACACCCTCATGCTACGAGCGCATGAACCGCAGCAGCAGCAAACACCGAGAGCGTTCACCTCCCATGAAGTATCTTCACACCATGATTCGCGTCCTCGACCTGGACGCAGCCCTGGACTTCTTCTGCAACAAGCTGGGGCTCGTCGAGGTGCGGCGACGTGATCATGCGCAGGGGCGATTCACGCTCGTGTTCCTGGCCACCGAACCCGGCGAGCCCACGATCGAGCTGACACACAACTGGGATCAGGAAGAAGCGTACACGAGCGGCCGGAATTTCGGACATCTCGCCTACGCAGTCGACGACATCTACGATCTCTGCCGACGGCTGCAGGACAGCGGTGTTGCGATCCTTCGGCCGCCGCGAGACGGACGCATGGCCTTCGTAAAGTCGCCGGACGGTATCTCGATAGAGCTGCTGCAGAAAGGTGACGCGCTGCCGGTGCAGGAGCCCTGGGCATCCATGCCATCAACCGGCTCGTGGTGACCCCGCCGCATGCTGCGGCATCCCACTATTGACCGCGCCGCCCCAAGCGATTGGATAGGCTCATGTCTGTTGACCTGAGCATTGAGTACGCGCGCACCCTTGAGAGTGCGGACCCGGTTCCTTCGCTACGAGATGAGTTTCTGATCCCGCCTCACGGAGGCGGCGAACGCGTCTATCTCTGTGGCAACTCCCTTGGCCTGCAGCCCAGACAGGTCGCCGCGGACATGCAGGCTGAGCTGCGCGACTGGGCGGCGCTGGGCGTCGACGGGCACTTTGAGGCAGAGCGCCCCTGGTACAGCTATCACGAGGCGCTGAGTGAACCGTTGGCGCGGATCGCGGGCGCACATCCCCACGAAGTGGTGGCGACGGGTACGCTGACCGCGAACCTGCATGCGCTGATGGTCTCCTTCTATCGACCGACGAAACAGCGCTATCGCATCGTTATCGAAGGCGGTGCTTTTCCTTCCGACATCTACGCCGTGACCTCGCAGGCGGCGATGCACGGCTATGGACCCGAGGCCATCGTCGAGCTCTCTTCGCCGAGCGGTGGCCGCCTCACAGCAGAAGAGATCAGCGACTTTTTCGCACGCGAAGGCGAATCGGTCGCGATGGTCCTCTTCGGTGGTGTGAACTACTACTCCGGCGAGCTCTTTGACCTCGCACACCTGACGCGGGCAGCGCAATCTGCCGGCGCTCTCGTTGGCGTGGATCTCGCGCACGCGATGGGCAACGCACCGCTGACGCTGCATAGCTGGGGCGTCGATTTCGCGGCCTGGTGCTCATACAAATATCTGAACGCCGGGCCCGGGGCGATCGCCGGACTCTACGTGCACGAGCGGCACCACCACCGGGACACATTGCGAATGGCCGGGTGGTGGGGGACCGACCCGGCGACGCGATTCAAGATGTCGCACGAGTTTGTTCCGCACGCGAGCGCCGGCGCCTGGCAGGTCAGCAACGCACCCGTCTTTTCGATGTTGCCTCTGTACGCCTCCCTGGATTTGTTTGATCGTATCGGAACTGCCGCCCTGCGTGCCCGTTCCCTACGGCTGCATCGCTATCTCCGTACACTGCTGATGGCCTTCGACGACCGTCTGCGCTTTCTCACGCCTGATGCGGACGAATACCACGGATGTCAGCTTTCCATCGACGCCGGGGACGCGGCGGCAACCGTACAGAGGCGCCTGCAGACTGCCGGGGTTGTCACTGACTTTCGTCCGCCCTCCGTCATCCGCGTCGCACCGGTGCCGCTGTACAACACCTATGTGGATGTGTGGCGTTTCGCCTCGCACTTCTCAACCGACGACACGCAATGAATAGGCAGAACCACGCAGGGAACCCGGCACTTCCGGTGTGCATCTCGGGTGCCGGTCTCGCCGGTTCGTTGATGGCGACCATGCTCGCGCGACGCGGTATCGCTGTAGAAGTGTTTGAACGGCGTCCGGACCCGCGTGTGGTCGGCCCGGTGGGCGGCAGGAGCATCAACCTCGCCCTGTCAGAGCGTGGCCTCAATGCGTTGCGGCACGTCGGTCTCGACGACGACATTCGCAAGCTCTGTATTCCCATGCACGGTCGCATCATGCATGCGCCCGACGGTGCCCTCACCAGGCAGGCCTACGGCCAGGAGGGCCAATACATCAACTCCGTATCGCGGAGCGAGCTCAGCCGCCTGCTGCTCGAGTCCGCCGATGCGTACGAGTGCGTACACTATCACTTCAACACGAAGGTGCTGGACGTGGACCTGCGCACAACCACACTTGAGGTGCGCAACCCGGGCACGGGGCGAACAAAGCGCGTGCCGGCTCGGCTCATCATCGGTGCGGATGGAGCCTGGTCGCCGGTTCGGGCGCGGATGCAGAAGAGCGGCCGGTTCAACTTCGAGCAGCGCTACCTCGACTACGGCTACAAGGAGCTCACGATTCCGCCGGCAGCAGGCGGAGGGTTCCGCATCGAAGAAGGCGGCCTGCACATCTGGCCGCGGCGCGACTTCATGATGATCGCGCTCCCGAATCAGGACGCCTCCTTCACGTGCACACTTTTTCTACCGCATGAAGGCCCGGTCAGCTTCGAAGCCCTCGACGACCCGGCGAAGCTCGGCGGGTTCTTTGAAGAGCACTTCGCGGACTCGCTGCCGCTTCTGCCGAATCTCAGCGAGGAGTTCTTTACGAATCCGACCGGTGAGCTGGCGTGGATCAAGTGCGAGCCTTTTCATCACGGCGACGGTGTCCTGCTTATCGGCGACGCGGCGCACGCCATTGTCCCCTTCTATGGTCAGGGCATGAACGCCGCCTTCGAAGACTGCTACCTCCTGGACCGGCATATCGACGCCTTCACCCTCTCGCGGCAGGCAGACATGCTCGCGACCTACAGCCGCACGCGAAAGCCGGACGCTGACGCGATCTGTGACCTGGCCCTGGCGAATTTTGCTGAGATGCGGGCCCACGTCGCGAATCCCGCATTCCTCGCCAGGAAACGCCTTGAGAAGGCGCTTCAGCGGCGCTTCCCCGATCACTTCGTACCCCTCTACTCGATGATCTCTTTCAGCAACGTACCCTACGCTGAGGCGGTCGCACGCTCAAGGCGGCGACTGGGCCTCTAGAAGCCCCGCGCCGCCGGAACGAAGCCGGGGTAGAACTGGTGCCGCAATACGTGCTATAGACCATCGGTCGTAGACGTTAAGTGCGGGCGCCGAGTCGGCGCAGATGGGGGTTCTGATGCGAATTGCACGAGCTGCAATATGGACTTTTGCGGCAGCTTTTGTGGCTGTCGCACTGAGCACGCCGGTATGGGCACAGGATAACGCAGAGCCGAGCGAGCAGGCTGCGGCCCGGGGCCAACAACCCGCTGCGGAGCGGATTCAACTGCCCGCCGGCAGCCACAAGGCGATCCTCTACAGCCAGTTCGGATTCAGCGCCGACGCGATGCCGAGCACGGTCACGACCTGCGTCTCAGACCTCACAGAGATCGGGTTTCTCGGACGCAACACCTGCCAGGGAATGTACCAGTACATTCAGAACTTCGGCATCGCCCACGGTCCCGACTATGGCTACGATCCCGGCATCATCATCGCCGAGCTGCACAACCTGCACGACACCTTCGGCAACCTGCTGAACTACGACGGCCGCGGCCTGGACGCGATCTTCAACTACGTTCGTGGAAACGACTACCGAGAGTTCATCATCCATCTGGTGTCGATGAGACTCGCGTGTCGACCCCCGGCCCCCTTTGCCAGCCGTAGCGGCGGACGAAGCTGCCCGGCATGCAACACCGGCGACGCGGGCGCGCTCTCGTGCATGGATCCGAACCGCGCTGCCGGCGGAGAAGAACTGAACGTACTGCCCCTCCTCGCGGCGCTGCGTCAGGCCCGCAACGAGATTCGCAGCAACGAAGAGAACGGTCCGGTGCGCCTGGCGAACATCGAAGACCTCAGAGCGCCGCATATCGCTGAAGCGTGCACGAACCTCGGTGCTGCCTACATGGTCGCCGCACTCTCGAGCATGGTCGCTGAGCAGCTGTCGATCTCAAGCTCTGCGGGTGCCGTAGAGAGCCAGATCAACACACTGACCCGTGAGTTGCAGACCCGGCGCTTCTACGAGTCGGACCGCAGCGAGCTACAGAGCTACATCGCGTCTCTTGAAGCCGCAGTAGACGAGATCGCGGCCATCTACGCGGACCTCGATAACCAGATCCGCGAGATCCAGACCTTCCTCGAAGACAACAACATCACGTACTGATGTGAGCGACAGCGTCGGACGCGACAGCCTCCTCGGCTGACGCAATCGACATCGGGCTCAGCTGAGCCGTCGCCGAGGAATCAGGCGACGCAGCCTCGGCACATGAACGCGTCCCGTGGCGTCGCTCAAAGCGCGCGCCGCAGCGAGCACCGCGTCTTCGCGGCCGTGGCCACCGACGATCTGCACCGCGATGGGCATGCCATCACGGCCGCGAGCCATCGGCACTGTCACCGCAGGCAGCTCCATCGCGTTAATGATCGCCGTGTATGCGATCCACGAGGGCCGCCGTACCGACCAACCATGGCGGGGCACCGCGCCGGGCCAGGCAGGCATCAGAAGCAGCGACCCGTCCGCAAGCACGGTCTCAAGGCGTTCTCTCAGACACCTCCCCTCGGCTGCGTAGCGTTGAATTCGGAGGAACGACCCCTTGGTCGCCGCCTCGAGCGCCGCCATCGCAAGCGGCGCAAAGGAATGACGGGAGCGACCCAGGGGAAAGGCCGCAAGCTCGCGTATCACCGAGGTCTCTTCGCGGGGGCCGATCCGGTCACGAAAGCTGTGCATCAAGCCGTAGCCTTCGTGGACCATCGAGAGCCAGATCGTGAACGCCTCTTTCAGCTGCCGTGGACGCCAGTCCTCGGCGGCACCGCCAAGCTCGTGTAGAATGTCCGCAGCCCGCTCGACTTCACGAACGACCTCTGCGCGGGTCCGTACGCCGCCGGCCCCGGGGTCTCCGCACACGAGGATCCGCTTCCAGGTCAGGTCATAGGCGTCGATGTCCACGTCGGCCATGGGAATCACCGCCCCATCCTGCCCGTCTGGGCCGCTGATCAGCGAGGTCACCACGGCGGCGTCCTCGGCGTCGGCAGCGACTACACCCAACGCCGTGTACCGACGCAACTTGCCCTCAGGCAGTGGTTCGTAGCCCGTCAGCGGCGCACGGCCGCCGGTGGTCTTGAGCCCCAGCGCGCCGCAGAACGCCGCCGCCAGACGCACTGATCCCAGCTCGTCCGGCGCAAGACCGAAGGGCACGAGGCCCTCAGCCACGAGGGCAGCGACGCCACCGGCGGCACCGCCTGCGATTCGCTCACTGTTACGCGGATTCGAAGTGCGCCCATACACCGGGTTCGTCGTCTCGATCCAGAAGCCGACTTCTGCGGAGTTGCACACCGCGATGGGAATCGCGCCGGCCGCGCGAAGGCGGGCGACCGCGCTCGCGTCGTGGTCCGCGACCCGGCCGCTACGGTACATCGATCCTGCGGACCACACCGCGCCGGCGACGGCCAGGCCGTCTGCCACAACAAAAGGAACGCCTGCGAGGGGCAGCGACTCCCCGGCATCAAGGCGGGCTTCGATGCCGGCGGCCTCGTGCCGCGCCCGCTCGTATCGACTGTCGACCGATGCGTTCAGTGCCGGGTTCACCCGCTCGATGCCATGTACCGCCTCATCGATGACATCGACGGCGTCGATTTCGCGGGCGTGTACGGCGCGGGCTGTGTCGAGAGCACGGTGTCCGCGCTCCATTACAAATTCTGTGTTTCGAGGCATCTGTCGCTTCGCTGCTGTTTGCTCTGGCGCGCCACGTGACATCCGACGCGTCAGACGTCAAAAGCATAGAAGGCAGTGACCTCTAAACTACTCGGAAGTGATGATGCAGCCAATTTGTGCCGTAACCTGCTGCCCCGTCGGCATGGCGGCGGCGCCAGTTGCAGTACCCCACGCACCGACTCTCCAACGAGTATGAGTGCTCCCTGTTGAAGCGATACTGCCGCAGCTCTGCGACATACTGCGCGAGGGTCGACCTGTGGTGCTCCGCGCGCCGCCGGGCGCCGGCAAGTCCACAAGGGTCCCGCAGGCCATCCTCGACAACTGCGACGTTGGGGGGCGAATCGTGGTGGTTCAGCCCCGCCGTGTTGCAGCCCGCGCCCTCGCCCGTCGAGTCGCCGCCGAGCGCGGGCAGGACGGCTCCGTAGGATACTCGGTTCGCTTCGACTCCAATGTAGGGCCGGCAACTCGGATCGAATACTGTACCGAGGGGATCCTCCTGCGAAGGCTTCAGGCCGACCCTCTGCTCGACGGCATCGGCGTCCTTATCTTTGACGAGTTTCACGAGCGTTCGCTCAACGCGGACCTTGCCCTCGCTCTGAGCGCCCGCGTTCGCGCTGAGGTGCGCGAGGACCTGAGCATCGTCGTGATGTCGGCAACCCTGAATCCGGGGCCCCTGATCGGCTACCTGAACGCCGACGCGCTGGAGAGCGAAGGACGCATGTTTCCCGTCGAGGTGCGCTACCGTGGTGTGGCGCGACGCGGGCGTCGGTCTCTCGCCGAGGCGGTGTGTGCTGCGGTTTCCGAGCTGAAGAACGAGATCGCCGGCGACATTCTCGTCTTCCTTCCCGGTGTCGGAGAGATTCACGCCTGCGCGAAGGAGCTGAAAGAACGCGGCATAGACCGCGACCCGGTCCCACTCTACGGCGCCCTGCCGCCGGCCGCTCAGGACCGAGCGATTTCGCCGGCGACCACCCCTCGCGTGATCCTTTCGACGAACATTGCAGAGACTTCAGTGACGATCGAGGGCGTGCGAGCCGTGGTCGACAGCGGGCTCGTGAGGCGCCTGCGCTTTGACCCGGCCACGCAGCTCAACCGTCTCCAAACGGAGCGCGTCAGTGCCAGCTCCGCCGAACAGCGTGCGGGCCGCGCGGGACGAAACGCACCCGGTGTGTGTGTGCGCCTGTGGTCGGAGTCTCTGAACAGGACGCTGGACGCGCACGAGACTCCCGACGTCGAGCGCACCGACCTCAGCGGCGCCCTGCTATCGCTCTTTGATTTCGGCGAAACAAACATCGACGAGTTCCCGTGGTTTCAGAAACCGAGCGCAGCGACACTGAGCGTCGCCATGCAGACACTCGTTGATCTCGACGCGGTCGAGGACGGTGCCCTGACGAAGCGCGGACGCGAGCTGGCGCGGCTTCCCCTGCACCCTCGCCTCGGCGTACTGTTACTCGAGGGTGCCCTTCGCGGCGTCGCCGGCGGCGCTGCGATGTCAGCGGCCCTTCTCTCTGAGCGGGATCCCGTGCAGGGCCGGAGCAGAGACGCGGCTACCTCGGACTCAGACCTGGTCGACCGGGTGGAAGCTCTGTTTGCTTTCGCCGAGGGGCGACGAAGCCGGCTTGCGCTTGTTCCGGCTCGCGCCGAAGCAATCATCAGGGTGCAACGCCAGCTGCTGCGAATCATCAGGGACGGCGGCGGCGAAGCGCGGCGAGACGTTGACGGGCAGCGGGCGTCGAATGCACTTGGAGCAGCCCTTGCAGCGGCGTTTCCCCGCCAGGTCGCTCAGCGGCGGGCGTCGGGCAGCGCGAAGGCCCTCCTCGCATCCGGGCGCGGGGTAGAGCTGCACCGCGGCTCCAGCGTACGAGATGCAGAACTCTTTGTGTGTCTCGACATCGACGGTGCCGGCGGCCCCGACGGTGACGCCGCGGTGGCCCGTATGGCCTCAGCGATTCGCGCAGAAGACCTGCCGCGCCACCTTCTGGTCGACGAGGTAGCCGCTTCGTTTGACGCGCAAAGCGAGAGCGTGCGCACCCATCGGCGGCGCTCGTTTCTTGCGTTGGTACTTCGCGAAGAGGTCGTTACGACCGCGCTTGACAGCACAACTATGGAAACACTTATACAAGCTGCGCAGCAGGAGCCCGTGCGTGCGCTTGGCCTTGACCGGGCGGACGTCGCACACTTCCTCTCACGTGCGCGCTTCGCCGTCTCACCGGACCCTGACGGTCTTGTCGACGCCGCCATTGCCGAGACTGTGAGGCGTCTCGCCGTGCGCCGCCGGAGCTACGCCGAGCTGCGGCGGAGCCCGGTTCTCGCGACGCTGAAGGAAGTCCTTGGTTGGAATCAATGCCGCAGGATTGACGAGCTCGCCCCCGAAGCGATCGCCTCTGCAGCCGGCAGTCGAATCCGACTCGACTACGACGGCGAGGTGCCGGTAATGGCAGTACGAATTCAGGAGATGTTTGGTCTCAAGCAAACACCCTGCATCGGACCACACCGCACACCGGTGCTGCTGCACCTGCTTGCGCCCAACTATCGACCGCAGCAGGTCACTCGTGACCTCGCGTCGTTCTGGCAGAACGCATACCCGGAAGTACGAAAGGAGCTGCGCCGTCGATACTCCAAACACCACTGGCCCGAGGACCCGGTGCATGCGACACCGACGACCCGAACCAAACGAAGACGACCGACCGGAGAATAGCGTCGCGGATCAGGCCTTCTTCAGCGGCTCTACCAGCGAGGGCTCGTAGTCGTCAGGAGCCTCATACCCGAGCAGGGTGATGACGGTAGCAGCGACGTTTGCCAGTCCGGCTCCTGACACGTCGCGCATCCGCACTGCGTCGCTTCCGCGAAAGTCCCGAATCGCGAAGGGGACCGCGTTGGTCGTGTGAGCCACCATCGGCGTGCGCACTCCGTTCTTTTCGGTCCAGAGCTTGTCCGCGTTGCCGTGATCAGCGGTCACAATAGCGACACCGCCGGCGTCTTCTACTGCGCGCAGCAGGCGACCCAGGCACAGGTCGACCGTCTCCATCGCGATGCGTACCGCGGGATCGACCCCTGTATGGCCGACCATGTCTCCGTTCGCGTAGTTGAGGCGAATGAACCGGTATTCGCCGCCGGCAACAGCCGCGATCGCCTCCTCCGTAATCTCGTACGCCTTCATCCACGGCTTCAGATCGAAAGGGATCACGTCTGAGGGCACTTCGACGTACCGCTCCAATTTCTCGTCGATGTAGCCGCTGTTGTTTCCGTTCCAGAAGTAGGTCACGTGTCCGTATTTCTGCGTCTCGGCGACAGCGAAACTGGTGACACCTGTGGCACAAAGGTACTCGGACATCGTGCGGTCAATCTGCGGCGGCTCGACGAGGAAGTTTCGGGGAATCTGGGCGTCGCCGTCATACTGCATCAGGCCTGCATAGAAGACCTCAGGGCGGCGAACGCGTTCAAAGTGCGAGAACTCCGCCTCTTCGAAGGCGCGCGAAATCTCGATCGCGCGATCGCCACGAAAGTTGAAGAACAGCACCGCATCGCCGTCTTCGATGGTACCCACCGGGCCGCCTTCGTCTGCGACAACGAAACTCTCCATGTACTGGTCCGTGATGCCGTCATCTTCGTCATAGTAGGTCTGCACGGCTTCGCTCGCCGACGCAAAGTGGCGGCCCTCGCCGAGTACGTGAGCCTTCCAGCCGCGCTCAACAATGCTCCAGTCGGCGTCGTAGCGGTCCATGGTTGTGATCATTCGACCGCCGCCGGACGCCACTCGGTAGTCTCTGCCTTCAGCGGAAAGCTCAGCGAGACGCGCCTCAAGAGGGTGCAGGTACTGTAGCGCCGTCTTGGGGCCGACATCGCGCCCATCGAGAAGGGGATGTACACGCACCTTCGCGAAGCCCTCGGCCACACAACGGTCGAGGAGCGCGTAGAACTGATCGACGTGACTGTGCACGTTTCCGTCAGAAAACAGGCCGATGAAGTGCACGGTTCCGCCGCTCGCCGCCCTCTCCCGAACTCTGGACCACGCGGCGCCCGCGAAGATGCGGCCGGACGCGATAGCGTCGTTCACCAGGGACGCACCCTGCGCAAAGATTCGGCCTGCACCGAGCGCGTTGTGCCCGACCTCCGAGTTGCCCATGTCATCGTCGCTGGGCAGTCCGACCGCCGAACCGTGCGCCTTGAGTGTGGTGTACAGCCGCCCTTCAATCAGTCCGTCCAACACCGGCGTGTGGGACAGCCACACTCCGTTGGAGTCGTCGGCAGGCCCGAGGCCCACGCCGTCCATAACGACAAGAACGACCGGACCTTCGGGCGGTACATAGCCTTCCAGGCTGCGGAGTTTCAGTGCGTCCATCGTGTGCTCTACTCTCAATCGTGTTCGGCATCGCGGGTCTGCTCGTTGCCGCGAAATCGCTACGGTGTCCAGGATCCATGGTACTGATCATCCTCAATACCAATGGCCATGTCCGTCGCAGCCAGCGCTTCGAAGGTGTCCATCATGACGGCAAGTTCGTCGGTCCTCTTGTGGCCGATGCTCGCCTCGTACGCACCCGGGTGCGGGCCATGCATGATGCCTTTCGGATGAAACGAGATGCTCCCCGACCGCATCCCGCGCCGAGATACGAAGTTGCCCTCGGCGTAGAACAGAAACTCGTCGCAGTGCACGGATTCATGCGGATACGGGCAGGGAATCGCCTCCGGATGAAAATCCACGATGCGTGGAACGAATGAGCAGATGATGCCACCCTTGAACGCAAAAGTGCCGTGCCAATCAGGCGGCAGGTGCACCAGGCCTGCCCTGGCCTGGAAATCGAGGATGTGGAACGCAACCGGATACACAGAGCCATCCCACCCGACCACGTCGAGGGGCGAATCCGGCATGTCATATTCCGAGAATCGGTTGTTCGACTTGACGACGAAGCTTCGAATGCCCTCGTCGACCGGCCCCTGAAACTCGGGGGCGCGGAAGTCCCGGTGGCAGTACGGCGCGTCCATGCGCAGCTGACCGGTCGCGGTGCGCCATTGTTTGGGGATGAATACTTCGTTCAGGACCTCGAAACAGACCCAGTATTGCGCTTCGTCATTCAACTCGAAACGATGTTTGATTCCCCGCGGGACAATCACATAGTCACGCGCGCCGAACGCAAGGTCGCCAACGACGCTGCGAAGTACGCCACCACCTGAATGAATGTAATAGACATCGTCGGCGTCGGCGTTTGCAAAGTACACATCATCCGAACGAGTCGGCCTCAGTACGTGTGCAATCACGTCACGGTTGTGCAGCAACGGTACACGGCAATTCAGCGGCGTGTTGTCATCCTCGGGGATCTCGAAGGACTTGAAGTGTCTGCGGCGGAGTGGCGCAGCGGTCGCCTCTTCTTCGTCGACGGGCAGCCGCCAGCCGCGCTCACTGACCCGCCACGCTGAGTGACGGTGCGGCTCGTTCTGGTGGTACATCAGCGTATATGGACCATCAAATGCGTTTCTCGTCAGGCACTCTTCGTGCAGCAGATTGCCGGCATCGTCTCGCATCACGATATGGTGCTTGGCCGGAATCTTTCCGGCCCACTTTCGCTCAATCATCCCTACCTCTGCTGTAGTTGCCGCGCGGTTCCGGCACCAACGTGTCGAGCCTCATCGGACAGCCCTCATACACGGCCTACAGCCTTCTGCTCGCGTTCGATGGACTCGAAGAGGGCGCGAAAGTTGCCGCCGCCGAAACCACGGTCGCCCTTTCGCTGAATGATCTCCAGGAAGAAGGGGCCGCCCTGTTTGTCCTCAAAGAGTCCGGCGAAATCCTTGCAGAATATCTGCAGCAGGTACTTCCCGGGGCCCTCTCCGTCGACAAGGATTTCCAGCTCTCTCAGCGTCGAGATGTCCTCGTCGATCTCGATGTCACTTTCGGCCATCCGGGGCGGCAGCATCTCGTAGTAGCTCTCGGGTGTCGGCATGAAACCGATACCCGCACTGCGCATGTCACCAACCGTCGCGACGATGTCTGCGATTGTCAGCGCTGTGTGTTGAACGCCGGGGCCGTTGTTGTCTTCAACGAAGGTGTAGATCTGAGATCGATCAAAGTGGGGACGTCGAGGCTCGTTGTTTGCAAACTTCACCCCGGAGTGTGGGTCCCACATCACGGTGGACTTGAGGCCCGAGCCGGTACCCCCTGCGGACACCGCGACATCATCCGTGTGAAACTCAATGCCCCAATACTCTTCGAAACCGAGCACGTTCCGAAACCACAACAACATCGGCTGCAGGGTGAGAAAATTGCTGGTCACATGGTCGATCTCACCGAATCCGAATCGGTTTCTTCCGCCTCGTGCGGTGTCGAAGGTTCGGACGCCCGGAAGCAGGCCACGATACCCGCGCCGTTCTGCGAATGTGAAGAGCACTTCACCAAAGGGCGAGGTGATCGAAAACCAGCGATAGCTCCCGTGCTCGTCTGTTACGGTCTCGGGATCCGCTACAGCGGTGCCGCCGCGCTCGGCGATCACTTCGAAGGTGCGATCAGCGCTGTCGACCTCGAAGATCAGCTCGCCGACCCCGTCAGGGTGCCGTGAGAGGAAGCGTCCTGCGCGGGAGTCATCGCTCAGTGGCTCCGTGAGAATGTACCTGGCGCTGCCGGCTTCAATGACATGGCTGCGTTGTCCGCCGGCCGCTGCGGCGGTGTCGTCGCTCGCGCCCAGCCATGCGAAGTCGAGCCGATCGACCCAGAACTGCCGGTGCGGCGCGATGTCCCTCACCAGAAAGTGAACGGCCTCAAGCCGTCGAATCCCAAGGGCTTCCGAACGTGCCATGACTCCCCCGTTGTGCAGCACCCGATAGGCCAGCTATTCGCCTGCCGCAGCATCGTGTCAAGCTCTGCCGCGCCACCAACACGGGCATTTCATCACCGCGCCCTACTCTGCTATAGCGGCATGCTCATGACGCAGCGCGGCATCGTGCCGCGCACTCCAGCAGCTCGGCCGGCACAGCCGGGCGCTATCGAAGAGCAGGAGCGCTACGTGGCGACCAGACCGAAGATTACGACGGACGGACATCGGCTCAAGACGGAAGACGGCGCTGTGACCCGCGACAGGCCGTGGATCTTCCGCACCTACGCCGGCCACACCAGCGCCCGCGCATCCAATGAGCTGTACCGAGCCAACCTCTCTCGGGGTCAGACCGGCCTCTCGATCGCCTTCGATCTGCCGACGCAGTGCGGGTACTCGTCCCATGATGACATCGCGCGACCCGAAGTGGGCAAGGTTGGTGTCCCGATCAACTCCCTCGACGACTTTCATACGCTCTTCGAAGGGATCCCCCTCGATCAGATGAACACGTCGATGACGATCAACGGCACCTCGATGTGGCTTCTCGCGCTCTACGTGGCGCTCGCCCGGGAAAACGGCGTCGATGAGAAGCTGCTCCGGGGCACCACGCAGAATGACATCGTCAAAGAATACCTCGCGCGCGGGACCTACATCTTTCCGCCGGAGGCGCACTTCCGCATCATCGCCGAGATGTACGAGTACAGCCTCGAGCGTATCCCAAACTGGAACGCGTCGAACGTCTGCTCCTACCACCTGCAGGAGGCCGGAGCGACGCCGGTTCAGGAGCTCGCCTTCGCCCTCGCGACGGCCATCGGGGTCCTCGACGAGATTCGGGAGCGCGGCCACTTTACCCACGACCAGTTCGAGCGCGCCGTCGGCCGCGTCAGCTTCTTCGTGAACGCCGGCATTCGATTCGTCGAAGAGACCTGCAAGATGCGTGCGTTCACCGAACTGTGGGACGAGATCACGCGGGAGCGCTACGGCGTCGAGAATCCCCGCTACCGCCGCTTTCGCTATGG
>JAUICO010000157.1 GCA_030427825.1 bacterium
ATGGGAGTTTGGAGCGCCCATGGCGGCGGGAACCTGCGAGATTCGCGTCGAGTACGAAGGCGGCGCGCGCTTCCGCGAGGCCGAATTCGTGCGCGAGCTGCGTCTCGTCGGCGAGCCGACCGTCACCCTGTTTGCAGAGAAGCGTCGCCACGGGATGCGGATCGCCAGCGACTGGGTCCTGACCGGAACTGTTGTCGATGAGGCCGGTCCACTGAGCGGGGCTCCGCTCACAGCCAACTTCTCCGACAATCACAACACACAAAGCGAGGCGCTTCGCGCGAACGCGCTCGGCCTCTACTCCATGCGTGCGGGGATTGAGCTGCTGCCCCGCGGCAAAAACGCGGTTCGAGTCGACTTCGAGGTGGAAGCCGGTGACGGGGTCGCGCGGGGACAGTCACGGACGCATGAGATCACGCGCCGGCGCTCCTTTCTGTCCTATGTCCCGATGATGGCGGGCTCGCTGCTCGGGCTGGTCTGCCTGGCGATGCTCGCCGGCCTCGCCCTTGAGCGTGCTCGCCGCCGTCCCGACGAGGCCGCCGGGCCCGAGCCTGAGGTCGCTGCGGCGTCGGTTGAAGTCGTCGCCGACGAGAGCGACGACGAGCGGGTTCCGGTCGGGGACACCGTGTGGGGTCGCGTTCGCGACGCAGAGACGCGGGAGGCAATCCCCAGTGTTCTGATTCACTTTGAGGCCGGCGGCGAAGCCTTCGATGTGATCTCTGACCGCCGCGGCGACTTTCGATTTCCGCGTCCCGAAGGTGATACCGTCGTGGTGCAGGCCAGCGCCGATGGATACATGCCGCTCGATGAGACCGTGCGGCTGCCTACCGCCGGGCACCGCCTCGCGGTCACAATGCGCTCGGTGCGCTGCGAAGTGCGCGAGGTCTTCAAGCGCTTGGTCGACCAGTTCGGCGACGACGAAGAGATGGAGCGCTGGTGGGGGCGTCTGACGCCGGCAGAAGTCAGCGAGAAGCTCGCAGACCGGATACAGCGCCTGTACCGAAAAGAAGGCGGCGACCCGGTTGCGCGCAGCGAGCTCGACCGCCTCCTGACTCTCGTCGGGGACGAGCAGGTGTCCGGACGCCGTGTGCTCGCGGCGGACGCCCTGCAACGTCTGGTCGATGTCGTATACTTCGGCGTCTCGCCGTGGCCCGTAGAGACAGTGGGCCTGGCCGACGAGCTCGCCGGCATTGCGTCGGCTGATGAGCCCCTGCTCCTGGAGCGGGTGGATGATGTAGAGTTCAGCGAGGCGTCTTCAGACGACCAGGAGCGCACTTGATGGTTCGCCGGCGCAGCAAGGCGGGAGGCAGTAGACTCGATGTGAGAGCGTCGTGTTTGCTTGTGTGCCTGTGTGCCGCACCTGCCCTGGCTATCGTCGCTCCTACGTCCGCGAGCGCGCAGCAGGCCGCGGCTGCCGACGATCCCGGTGAAGCCCGCGTCGCCGGCAGCGGGCTGACGGACTACCGGGTTGTGAATGACGAGTGGAACGGACTCTCGTCCCTCGCGCTCATCGCTGAGACCGCCGGCGCGACGCTCAATCAGGTCGAAGAGGTGACGGTGTCACCCGACAGCATCGAGCGCCCCCTGCTGATCATCTACCCCGCCACCGAGTTGCCGGTGGCCGCGCTCGGCGCCTTCGTCGAGGCAGGGGGGCGCATGTTGCTTGCAGATGACTTCGGCACCTCAGACGGCCTCGCGCAGCGTTTCGGGTTGGAACGCAACATGCCCACATTGGGCGGCGACTCCTTCGACGAGAACGATGCGCTGCCGTACCTTCACCCGGTGGGCGTGCACCGCCTGTCCGAGGGCGCGCGTACGATCGTGGCAAATCACCCCGCTGCGTGGCGTGGCGAGGGGCTCCCTGTGTATGGTTTCGAAGAGGACGCCGGGCTTGTCTACGACATGTCGCTCGGCGAGGGCCGCGCTGTGTTTGTGGCGGACCCCAGTCTGTTCATCAACCTGATGCTGCCTATCGAAGACAACGCGCAGCTGGCGTCGAATATCCTGCGGCATCTGTGCGAAGATCTCGACCCCTGTGTGGTTGATGTCGCGTCCCGAGACGCCCGAATCATTGCCGGCGAGGCGCCGCCTGACGATGGCAACCGCTCACGAATCTCGCTGGCGGTTCGCAACATCGACTCCGCCTTCGACGACATGCAGAACCTGGAGCCGGATCCGAGGGCGCTGAAGCTCGCCGCGATTCTTCTGATGCTCGGTGCCATCGCGGTCGCGATTACTGTGTTCCCTGTGCGTCGTCCGGAGTGGCTGCGCTACAACTTCAGGCCGACCAGGCCGGCGTCGATGAGCGACTTCGAGCTCAGTATTGATCGTTATCGCGGCAAGCTCGCTGCCGAAGCCTTCGATGTTCCGGCCTCGATTCTGAGGGACATCTTTGAACCGAGTTTCTACGGGTCAGTCGAGCGCGATATTCCGCCTCCGGGCCGCCGCGGCGCGCCGGCGCGTGCTGAGGCGGCGGCGATCTGGATTCAGGCCTACGAGCCTGACAAACCCTTTCTGAATCGGCGCATTCGGCGCCTTCGCACCACTCTCGACGTGTTCGGCTCCCTGCCGAGGACGGACCTGTCCGGGCTGACTTCGACTGCCCTCGTTGACAGGCGTACCATGATGCGTGTCCATCGGGATGCGACACGCATTCTCACACGGATGAACCTCGAAGATGAGATCACAAGACGTACAGGCCGCCCCGCGGCTTCAGCCTGAAGAGCTGCGAACGGCCCTCGCCGAGCTGAAGGCGGTTCAGGCCGAAGTCTCGCGAGTCTATCAGGGCCCCGCCTCTGTCTCGCAGATGTTGCTCGTTTCTCTGCTCGCGGGCGGCCACGTGCTCCTTGAGGGAGTGCCCGGTGTCGCGAAGACGACCATGGTCAACGCCTTCGCCGAAGCGGTAGGGGCGAGCTTTAAGCGGATCCAATTTACGCCGGACCTGCTGCCCGGTGATATCACAGGAACCTTCGTCCTCGACATGAAGGAGAATGCCTTTCGCCTTCGCCGAGGGCCGATTTTTGCCAGCGTGGTTCTGGGGGACGAGATCAACCGTGCCCCGGCCAAGACGCAGAGCGCGTTGCTTGAGGCGATGCAGGAACGGCAGGTCACGATCGAAGGCGAGACCATGGCGCTGCCGGCACCGTTTCTCGTCCTCGCCACGCAGAATCCGGTTGAGCAGGAGGGCGTCTATCCGCTCCCGGAAGCACAACTCGATCGCTTCCTGCTTCGCATCAGCATGTCGTATCCCTCGCCGCAGCAGGAGGCGAAGATGCTCGCCAGCCACGGCGCGGGCCGACCGGCGATACGCCCTGTGCTCACCATCAAGCGTGTGCTCGAGTTGATCGAAACGACGCGAAAAGTCGGCGTGACGGATACGGTGCAGCGCTACATCGTGGCGCTCGCGATCGCGACGCGCGAGCACCGCGCTGTGCTGCTCGGTGCCTCGCCTCGCGCATCCCTTGCGTTGCAGGCTGCAGCGCGCGCGCACGCGATTCTGAACGGTCGGGACTACGCGAATGTGGATGATGTGCGACGTGTCGCGCGCCCCGTGCTCGCTCACCGCATCATCCTCAAGCCTGCTGTCGCCGTTGGCGGTGTTACCCAGGAAGACATCGTCGCGGCCGCGTTGCGCGACGTACCCTACGACCCTGCGTGACGCCGTTCCTGACAGCCCGCGGACGCCAGGTCCTCCTCCTTGCAGGTGTGTTCCTGGTCATCGGCACGTTGATGACGTTGCCGCCGGTAATCATGCTGGCAGGGCTCATCGCCGCCACGGTGGGCGCCGCGTATCTGCGCGCGATCATGCGCCTTTGGGACCTTGAGTCCGAACGCTTCTCTGTGCGCCTCGGCTTCGAGGCGACGGCCGACGCGACGACCTGGCTGCGCGGCTCACGGGTGCCCCTGAAGCTCGTGTATCGCAACCGGAGCCGCTTCAGCATTCCAAACGTAACATTCGAGCTCGCCGCGCCATCAGGCATCGAGGTCGATACACCCAACATTGCCACGGGATTTGTGCACAAGGGTACGCGTTCGACGGTGACTGTCGAGGCGAAGGCAGCTCGGACGGGCCGTTGGGTCCTTCACGGTGCCTGGGTCAGCGCGGATGACCTGCTCGGGTTCGTGCGCGCGACCGTGTTCAAGCCGCTGAGCCTGCCGGTGCACATTCTCCCCACGCCGGGTGTGGCATCGCGTCGCGGTTTGCGTCTGCGCCGCCGCTCGGTGATGCGAACCCTCGCCGGCATGCACCCGATGCCGCAACCCGGCGAAGGCTACCAGCTGCGCGAGCTGCGTGAGTACCAACCGGGAGACCTGTTTCGTAACATCGCCTGGAAGGCCAGCGCAAAGGGCGGCAAACTCACCGTTCGCCAGATGGAAGATGAGGTCACTCTCAAGAACGAGATCATCCTCGACATCTCGCCGACCATGCGCGGTGGAGACGGGCGCGAGAAGTTTGAGCAGGCGCTGACGCTGGTTCAGGACCTGGCGTCACGGGTGATTGAAGACGGCGACCACATCGGCCTGATCACCTGCGATGAGCGGGTTGAACACACGATCAAGCCGGCCGGTGGCCCGGCGCAACAGCGACGCATCATCGACCTTCTGGTCGCGTTGAACACTGTCACCGACGAGGCGCTGACCGAATACGACGACGAAGAGGTGACCGCCGCGCTGGTCGAGTACCTGATGGTGCAGCAGCGCCTGGATTTTCGTGCCGGCAAACGAAAGGGTCGACCGGGCGAGATGGTCAACAACACATTTGATCACGAGTTTAACGCAGACCTGCTCGATCGCTGGATTCGCGGTCGAATCGAGCAGGAAGCCGCCGCAGCAAACATTGATCTGCCGGGCCCGGCGTTTGGTCTCAAGCGCTCGCAGCTCTTTCGCATCTTTGCGACAATACGCGGTGTTGAAATTCCGTACCGAGTCGCTGCACGCGTCGGCATGAAGGAGCTGAGTCTTGTTGAGGCGCTTGAGGCCGCGGACAAACAAACACGCGAAAAGCAGGTGATCGTGATGATCACCGACCTGTGCTCGATGATTCAATACGACGCGACATCGATGACAATTCAGGCGCTGGTGACGGCAGGCAATCGAGTGATCTGCTTTGTCCCCTACACCCCGGAATATGTGTCTGCGCAGGGCGAGGGCAAACAGAAGAAGCTCGAGGAGATGTTGATCGAGCTGTATGCGGTCGCCGAACGACGTGAGCGACGAACGGCGCTTGCCGCCCTCCAGGGAGCGGGCTGCGATATCATCCCCATCGGCCCCGGGGACAACCTGGCCACGATCATGGCGGCGATCGGCTGAGCGAAGCGTCGGGCCCGAGCCGGCAGCGCTGCCGGGTACAGCCGCTTCCGGATTCGCGGACCCTGCGGGGTACCATGGAACGGCCGCAAGACCGCCGTTCAGTCGTCGTATTCGACGTAGTACCCGTAGATGCGCTCGATGTAGCGACGCGTGTCTTCGTAGGGAATGCCATCGGCGCGCGCGACCGCGCCGGAGCCGGCGTTGTACGCCGCGAGCATGAGGTTGAGGTCACCGTTGTATCGATTCGACAGAATGCGCAGGTACTGGGTGCCGGCCATGATGTTCTGTTCGGGGTCGAAGGCGTCGTTGCAGTTCAGAGACTCCGCTGTGCGGGGCATCAGCTGCATGAGGCCCATCGCGCCTACAGGGCTGATCGCGTGCGGGTCGAAGGCGGACTCTGCCCGAATCACGGCCTTGATGAACGCGAAGGGCAGGTCATAGGCCCGCGCCGCGCTGCGGATGTAGGAGTCAAAGGCGTCGCTTTCGCGGTCCGGGTTGGGGTTCGGCCGGTCCGGCGGATCGGGGATAACGCGACCCCCTCTGACAACTCCGGATACATTGCCGCTGACGGCACGGGGCTCGCTTCGCGAGCGCTCGTCGTCTGCGCCGTACACACGATCAGGGCGCTGCCCGCCCCGCGGCGAGGTCGTGACCGTAATGTTCCCCTGGGAGTCGACGTACTGGTAGATCTCAGCGGCAGCGAAGCCGCTGATGCTGAGAGCAACCAGTACAACCAGAGTTCTGCCTGCGCGCACAATAAGGCTCCGAGAGTCAGGCGCGAGCGCGGGGTTCAGTCGCATTCGCAGCCGCCCAGCACCCCTAGCACGCCATCAACGCGTGCAGAAGCCGAACTCACAGGTGCCCGTTGCGCATTCCCAGTCCGTCCAACATGGGCGGTGGCAGAGTCCGTCCACACACTCCGCGTTGCCGTCGCAGTCGATAGAACGCAGGCACTCGGGCCCGGGGCGCAGGTCCGGGCGGCAGGTTCCGTGCAGGCACATCTCCCGGTCGTCGCACTGTGCGTCTGATTCGCATCGTGGGCGGCAGAAGCCGTCGATGCAGAGAGCGTTCGCGACGCACTGGGAGTTGTAGGTACACTCCAGGCCGGTGAGCCGGTCGCTGCACAGGCCATCGCTGCATTCCTGCCCCGTCGGACATTGGCTGTCGGAGGTGCACTGGTACTGGCACGCAGCGCCGGTGCAGGTCTTGCCTGCGCCGCAGTCACCGTCCCAGTCGCACCAGGATTCTACGACTTCGCAGGCACCGCCAACGCAGGTTTCGCAGGGCTCGCAGTCTGCCGAAGCGCTGCACTGGGGCGGCGCGGGGTCGGTGCAGCGCTCAGCAACACAGGTCTGATCCGCGCGGCAGTCGGCGTCGGCGTCGCAGGGCGGTCTGCACGACCCGCGCAGGCAATACGTGTCGCCCGAGCAGTCGGCGTCGCTGCCGCAGATGTCGTCGTCGACGCAGGCACCATCTTCGCAGCGCCGGCCTGCGTCGCAGTCGAGGCCCGTGGCGCAGGCGTTGGGAGGCAGCGCGCAGGTCCCGCCGATGCAGAGCAGCTCTTCGCGGCACTGCGATGATTGGGTGCAGAGGTCACCGATTTCGCCGGACGGGCTGCCGGCATCGCCGCCGGTGTCGCCTC
>JAUICO010000158.1 GCA_030427825.1 bacterium
CGGCATACGAGTACCTTGAGACCCGCTTCGACGGGCGAATGCGTACCGTGGGGGCGTTGCTCTTTCTCGTACAACGCGGCCTCGCCGCAGGTATCACGCTCTACGCGCCGGCCATCGTGCTATCGAGTGTGCTCGGCTGGTCTCTGACCACGATGGTGTGGATCGTCGGTGTTGTCGTAATCATCTATACCGTCATTGGCGGTACCGCGGCGGTCAGTCAGACGCAGAAGCAGCAGATGGTGGTAATCACAGCCGGAATGGTCATCGCCGGGGTACTCCTCGCGCGTGGACTGCCCGAGCAGCTGAGCACATCGGACGCGCTCCACACCGCAGGCGCACTGGGTCGCATGGAGATCATCAACACCGACATCGACATGAACAACCGCTACACTCTTTGGAGCGGTCTCTTCGGTGGATTCTTTCTGGCGATGGCGTACTTCGGCACCGATCAGAGCCAGGTACAACGCTACCTCAGCGCAAACACACTGACGCAGAGCAGGCTTGGACTTCTCTTCAACGGTGTCCTGAAGATTCCGATGCAGTTCGGTATTCTTCTCATCGGTATCCTGCTTTTTGTGCACCACATCTATGCCCCCCAGCCGATGTGGTTCAACGAGCCCGCGCTGGCGGCGGCGACGGCTGCAGCGCCGGAGAGAGTAGGCGCGTTGCAGGCAGAGTGGGACGAAGCCTGGCTGCAGCGAAGAGACGCCGCCGAGGCGTTTACTCTGGCGCGGGGAGGCGACGCTGAGGCCGAGGCGGCGGCCCGTGATGCCCTGGTCGGTGCGCAGGCATCACTGAAAGAGACCCGCTCTGAATTCGCGGAGCTGCTCGCCGACGTCGATCCTGACGCGGCGCTACAGGACGCAGACCACGTCTTTATTACCTACGTCGTGACATCCCTCCCAGCCGGCCTGATCGGGCTTCTGCTCGCCGTCATTCTCTCGGCCGCGATGTCATCGACAGCCAGCGAATTGAACGCCCTCGGAACCACAACAACAATGGATCTGTTCCGGCGTGTGAGACCGAAGGCGGACGACCGAAAGCTGTTTCGCGCGACCAAGGGCTTCACCATCATGTGGGGAGGTGTGGCGCTGTTCTTCGCAACCTTTGCGTCCCTGCTCGACAACCTCATCGAGGCGGTCAACATTCTGGGTTCAATATTTTACGGCACAATGTTGGGCATATTTGTCGTCGCCTTCTTTGCGAAACGCGTCGGCGGCAGGGCGGTATTCTGGGGGGCCTGTGTCGCGCAGGTGCTGGTGATTGTACTCTTCTTCGGGAGCGACCTCGGCTTCCTCTGGTACAACGTGATTGGCACCTTCACTGTGCTGGCGGTAGGCCTCCTGCTTTCATTCGTGATCGACGAAGAGCCGAAAGAGTCACCGCAGGGCTGACCGCGGTCGTCGGCCCCTGCCGATCGTCATTCGCGTCCGGGTAGGTGCGTCCACGACGATTGTGTCCGCTCCCGGGTACCGCTACTTTCGTGGCGACTACCGGTCCGGCGCGACTCAAGGTCTGTCGGATCCTGATCAACGCGCGGAGTGACCATGACCCAGCACATCAGCACCTGCACGCTCTGCGAGGCGACCTGCGGCATCCTCGTGACCGTGGACGAGGGGCGGGTGACCCGCATCGTCGGAGATCCGGATGACCCTTTCAGCCGAGGTCACATCTGCCCGAAGGCAGCGGCCCTCGCAGACCTGCAGCACGACCCGGACCGTCTCACGCACCCCGTTCGCAGGACAGCGACCGGCTGGGAGCGTGTCAGCTGGGACGAGGCCCTGGACGAAGCGGCCGGGCGAATCCACGCGCTGCAGCGAGAGCACGGTGTAGACGCCATGGCCGTGTATCTCGGCAATCCAAACGTGCACAATCTCGGCAGCATGCTCTTCATGCCGGACTTTATTCGCGCGCTGCGAACCAAACGCAGGTACAGCGCGACTTCGGTCGATCAGCTTCCACACATGCTCGCGAACCAGGAGATGTTCGGCCACGCCGGCCTTTTTCCGATTCCGGACCTGGACCGCTGCGACTTCCTCCTGATGTTCGGCGCCAATCCGGTCGTCTCGAATGGGAGCATCATGACGGCGCCCGGCGTACGGAAGCGCCTGAAGCAGATCGCCGGACGCGGCGAGCTTGTGGTTGTTGACCCCCGTCGCACCGAGACCGCCGAGATTGCGAGCGCACATCACTTCATCAGACCCGGTACCGACGCCCTGGCTCTCGCCGCCATGGTGCACGTGATATTCGCCGAACGCACACCCAATCTCACGCACCTCGCCGAGGATGCCCGCAATCTGAATCGGCTCCGCGACTTTGTGCAGCCCTTCGCGCCTGAGCGTGTTGCCGGTGTCACGGGCATTCCCGCAGAGAGTTTACGCGCTCTCGCCTTGAAGTTGGCGGACACAGAGAGAGCGGCGGTGTATGGACGCATGGGCACGTGCACGCAGGACTTTGGCGGTACGAGCTCGATGCTGCTCTATGCGCTTAACGCCATCACGGGCCACCTGGACTCGGTGGGTGGCATGATGTTCACCGAGCCTGCTCTCGACTCAGTCCACACACCGACGGGCAAACCCGGCCGGGCATACAGGCGATACGGGCGGTGGCACAGCCGAGTGCGGGGTCTGCCAGAGTTCGCGGGAGAGCTGCCTGTCGCCACGCTCGCCGAAGACATTCTCACGCCGGGCGATGACGCCATCCGGGGCATGGTTGTGTGGGCGGGAAATCCCGTGTTGTCCTGCCCGAACGGCAAACAGCTCGACGAGGCTCTGGCCGGTTTGGATTTCCTTGTTTCGGTGGACCTCTACATCACAGAAACAAACAGACACGCCGACCTGATTCTGCCGGTTGTGCCACCCCTGTCGCGTTCGCACTACGACGCAGCATTCAACAGCCTCGCTGTACGCAACGTCGCGAAGTACGTGCCCGCCGCCCTGCCTACGACCGGCGAGGAGCGTCACGACTGGCAGGTGTGCGTTGACCTGGAAGAACGGCTCGCGAGAGCACGCGGTGTGGGTGCGATTGCCCGAGCGAAACTCATGGCCCGTCGTAAGGTCGGCCCTGAGGGCATCCTGGCGGGAAGCCTGCGCCTGGGTCCGCACGGCCTGCGTAGCGGCCTGCGTGGCGTGTCACTGTCGAAGCTGAAGGCAGAGCCTCATGGAGTCGATCTCGGGCCGCTCAAACCCTGTCTGCGCAGTCGGATGCCCTCAGACTGGGACGGCGTCGACCTGTGTCCTGAGCTCTACGACGCTGCGCGGGAAGGCCTGCAGGCGGCGCTTGATGGTCCCGCGGATGGACTGCTGCTGATAGGGCGCCGACAGCTGCGAACAAACAACAGCTGGCTCCACAACGCGCCGCGACTCATGAAGGGCGCCGATCGCTGTACCCTGCTGATGCATCCGCAGGACGCCGCCGCCCGCGCTATCGAAGACGGGAGCCGCGTCCGTGTCAGCTCTCGCGTTGGTTTCGTCGAGGTGCCGGTCGCGCTCAGCGATGACATGATGCGAGGCGTCGTGAGTCTGCCCCACGGCTTCGGGCACGGGCGAGATGGTGTCGGTTGGACACACGCTGCAGAGCACGCGGGCGCCAGCATCAACGATCTGACAGACGATCAACGGGTCGACGTTGTCTCGGGCAACGCCGCGCTCAACGGGACCCCGGTCGAGGTCGCTGCGGCGGGCGCGTGAGAAGAGTTTGCCCGGGCGTCTCCCGGTCCTACGGCAGCGTCGACACCCGATCGAACACCCGTTCGCCGGAGGCCGTACTCGTGCTCTCAAGTGTCATTCGCGACGAGCTCAGGCCGAGAATGTCGTTGCCGAAGTCTTGACCGATGTTCTGCCCATTACCCGACCAGAGGACGGTAGTGACAAGACGGCCGAAGGCGACGCGATAGCTCCCTCGCTGGACCATCTCAGGCGTCGTACCGGAGGGGTACACATAGATGCGATAGACGTTCGTGAGGCCGCCCAGCTCCGCGTCATCAAGCATCGCTGCGAACTCGAAGACCCGAATCGTCCCGGCGTCCTCATTCGCCCAGAGCCCGTAGAACTCGTCTGCTGAGGGGTCGCCGCCGTCGTCTTCGCAGGCGGTAAGGGAGAGGCCGGCGACGAAGCCGGCGAGGATCCACAGTCTCAGCGTTCTCATTTCACGTCACCGTAGGCAGCGAGGTTGCGCAGCAGGTCTGCTGCATTTCACCAAAGCGGCGCACCGTGCGCAAGCGATCATGCCCCGGGCGTTCTGAGACCTCACGTTGGGCGACACACACCCGGGCGCCGGTACGCGTCTCATCGCTCAGGCGAAACGGGCCTCGCGGCCGTGGGGCGCCGTGTAGTCAATATCCGGTCCCACCGGCACAATCCGCGTTGGATTCACCGATGGGTGGCTGCCGTAATAGTGGCTCTTGATGTGGGACATGTTTACGGTCTCGGCGACGCCGGGGTGTTGGTAGAGATCACGTACGTATCCGGAGAGCTGCGGATAGTCGACGATTCGGCGACGATTGCACTTGAAGTGACCGAAGTAGACCGGGTCGAAACGAACAAGGGTGGTGAACAGGCGCCAGTCCGCTTCCGTGACCCGGTTGCCGGTCAGGTAGCGGGAGCGCGAGAGGATGTCATCGAGCCAGTCCAGGGTGTCGAAGAGGGGCTCAACCGCTTCTTCGTAGGCCGCCTGTGTGGTTGCGAAGCCGGCCTTGTACACACCGTTGTTCAGGGTGGAATACACGCGCGCGTTGATCTCGTCGATGCGATCTCGCAGGTGCTCCGGGTAGTAGTCCCCCGGCAGTGCGCCGATGTTATCGAAGGCGCCGTTGAACATCCGGATGATCTCGGACGACTCATTCGAGACGATTGTGGACTGTTTCCTGTCCCAGAGCGTGGGGACAGTGACTCGGCCACTGTAGTCGGGCTTCGCGGCGAGGTAGATTTCGTAGAAATAGCGCGCGTGGTTCACGTCGTCCGGTACCACGCCGGGTCCCGGTGCGAAGGTCCAACCGTGATCTCCCATGTGGGGGCTGACGATCGATATTGAGATCATGTCCTGCAGGCCCTTCAGCGCTCGAAAGATGAGCGTCCGATGGGCCCATGGGCAGGCCAAAGAGACATAGAGGTGATAACGACCGGCCTCGGCCTTGAAACCGCCCTCTCCGCTGGGACCCGCGCTGCCATCGGCGGTGATCCAGTTGCGAAAAGCCGAGTCTTTTCGCACGAAGCGACCACCTGTGGCGTCCGTATCGTACCATCGATCGCGCCAGACACCTTCCTGCAGCAACCCCATCATTCTCCTTCGACTTTTGGGCTACCAGACCTAAGTAGGGATGGGAGAGGATGCAATCGATGAAAGCGCGCGAATTTCTGTTCAGTGACCTGTGTTCCGAGTGCAGGATCGATACCGGAACCCACCGACTGAACGGCGGTCTCGGCGTACGGATCGTCGTGCCGCCAGAACTGCAGCGACAGTGGCCTTACAACGCCGGTGCTTACGACTTTCTGCGCTGCCTTCGAGGCTCGATTGAGGAATACGGCATTATAGAATTTCCCGACCTGCCCGTGAACCGAAGAAACCACACACTCGCGCAGCGCGATCCCAGCGAACACACATACAGCCGCAACAACTATCTGACGACGCGTTGCCAGCAGCCACACCAGGACACGCCGCCGCACCCTACGGCCTTCTGGCTGCCGGCGCCCCGCAAATACAGCGCAACCTGGGTGCTGACGAGGCAGGGCGCCGAAGCGTATTTCAAACGGCAGCGCGCGAGCGGTCTCGATGACAACGAACTGCACCGGGAGCTCGTTCCACAGTTCAACGAGCGGGGACTGAGCACCCTCGTCAATCAGCGGCCGGGTCTCGTGCTTCTCGACAACAGCGAAGCGCGGCAGCTCTATCACGCGCGGACGTGCAACTTTCTCGCTCTGGAGGCATCGACCGCGGAGTCACTCGCCGACACGCCGATGTATGCGTTCAACGAAGTAGGTCTGCTCAACTATCTGCACTCTCTGGATGAACGCCGAGGCGAAGCCGACATCGACGCCGATGAGCGAGCGCGTGTCGCAGAGCGGATGCGCAGGCTCCAAGGGGCGTGACGGTCTGCAGCGACGCGCCATCGTGCCGGCACATCTGCCCACCCAACTCGCCTACGCCGGCGTGGTTGGCGATATCGTCCTCGCGCGCCGTGAAGAATGACACGACGCGTCGATCGGATACTTCGCAGCTACCGACGATTTCGTCGTCGCTGTAGACTTTTCGCGATGCTCACGAAGTGCGGACTGTGTTCTGCCTTCGCCCTCAGAATGTCATCGACGAGCTGCTGGATCCTCTCCACATTACCGTCGTATTGCGTAGTGTGGATATTCTTCAAGAAATCCGGCAGGTCCCGAACACTCGTGTGATCAATGATAAAGGGAAAGATCGATTCGTCGCCCTTCTCGATGTGGTCAGCAAATTTCGTTTTCCACTCAAGAGTGACCGTGTTGGAGTTTAAGCTGGCCTCGGACACCATAAAGATCAGGTAGTCACTTGCTTTCACGCCCGCGATCATCTGATCCTGAAACCACTTCCCGTTTTGCATCTTCCACTTGTCGAGCCAAATGTCGTTCATGATCGAGTGTTCGTTCAGGTATCCTTCGATATCCTCTGCGATGGGTTCGACCACATCAACATCTGTGTGGGAGTACGAAATGAAGATTTTCACCGTTTCCGCAGCAATCCTCTTCTCCTGTCGACTTCCCCACGCGAGTTCATCGCCTATTCGCACCCTGTTGAAGTTAACACGCGTATTCTTTTTTTGAATCAGATGATGGAGGGAGGGGTGAATCAGATAGTGCGCGTCGGGGTTGCTTGGGAGGATTTTCTCGTAATGCCAATCGAATTGATAGGGCTTCCTAAAGCGTTGAGTCTTCCTCCCTGGACTTGCCGCGTCACCG
>JAUICO010000159.1 GCA_030427825.1 bacterium
TGCCGACGACCATGCCTCACGCGTCTCTCGGCAGTACGCTCGAAATGCTGAGCGAACTGGACAGACGCATTGAGTCGGTACCCGAGGTACTCTTTGCCGTCGGTAAACTAGGTCGAGCTGAAACCGCCCTCGACCCGGCGCCGGTATCGATGATCGAAACCATCATCGAACTGCAACCCGAGTGGCGAATCGGTGAAAATGGTCAACGACTGCGTTTCGCTGTTGATGACGAGGGTGATTTCGTTCGTGACGACGAAGGCAATCTGGTAGCGGACCGCCGCGGAAAACCCTTCCGAAACTGGCGTGACCAGATCGTTGTCGTCAAAGACATCTGGGACGAAATTGCTGCACGTGCCGATGTTGTCGGCCTCACCGCGGCTCCACTGCTGCAGCCAATCAGCGCACGCATCGTCATGCTGCAGTCGGGAATCCGAGCCCCGATGGCAGTTCGCCTGCAGGGGGACCGGATTGAAGATCTTGAGCAGATCTCCCTCGAGATCGAGAACATCCTTCGTGAGCACCCGATGGTCGTAGCCGACGCAGTGAGCGCAGACCGGCCCGTCGGCAAACCATACATCGAGATTCACCCAAGGCCGAACGATCTGAACCAGTTCGGATTGAGCGCAGCCGCCGTCCACCGCACCATCCAAACCGCAGTCGGCGGTCGCCGGCTTGGGGACACGATCGACGGACGCGATCGCTACGACATTACGATGCGGTACCCGCGTACTCTGCGCGACGACCCGAACAGCATCGCTGAGATCCTGATCGACACACCGAATGGGACGCCAGTCCGACTCAGCGATGTGGCTGACATTGAGTTCGTTCGCGGCCCGCAGATGTTGCGTTCAGAAGACGGTCGTCTGACGACATTTGTCATGTTCGATCGCCGCGAAGGCACCGGCGACGGCGAAGTCATTGCCTCGGTGTCTGAGACCCTTGATCAGGCCGCCCGCGACGGCAGCCTGCAGGTGCTTCCCGGCGTCAGCTGGTCCTTTGCCGGCTCCTGGGAGAACACAGAGAGGGCGAACAAGCGCCTGTCACTGCTGGTACCGATGGTCCTCCTCACGATCTTCATGGTTCTCTATCTGCAGTTTCGCTCAGTGATCAGCGCGCTGATCGTATTCAGTGGCATCATCGTCGCACTCTCAGGCGGCTTCATGTTCATCTGGCTATGCGCTGACCCGGACTTCATGAGCTGGTCTGCCTTCGGCACACCAATTCGCGAGATATTCAACTTACAGCCCACGAATCTGAGCGTCGCTGTGTGGGTTGGCTTTATCGCCCTTTTCGGGGTCGCGACAGACGATGGGGTCGTCATGTCGGAGTGTCTGCGACGTGAATTCGTCGAAGATCCGCAAAGCCTCCCAGACATCACAGACAAGATCGTAAGGGCCGGCAACCGGCGAATTCGCGCCTGCCTGATGACAACTGCCACGACATTGCTCGCGCTGCTGCCCGTCATGACCAGTCAGGGCACCGGCGCTGACGTGATGCGCCCGATGGCGCTGCCGATCCTCGGCGGCATGTCCATCGAATTGATCACGCTCTTTGTTGTCCCGACCCTCACCTCGATCAGCGAAGAGATCAAATTCAGAATTCGCCACGCCGGACAAACACCGGCAGTGGCGACAAACAAGGGTAGCGGACGGTCCGCTGCCGAAACACAAGGAGAAGAAGGATGAGAAATGGAAACGGAATGAAGATCAAAGCAATCGTAGCAACCCTCGCGTTGGTGTTCTTCGCCACCGCATGCGGGAGGAGCGAAGCCGCGTCGGAAGCGGCGACGGCTGAGCAGCCTGTCGCTGACAACAGCGCAACAGGTGAGGCCGGCGGTGATGAGCACGCCGGGATGGACCACGCGGCGCACGGCGACATGGACCACGCGGCGCACGGCGACATGGACCACGCGGCGCACGGCGACATGGACCACGCGGCGCACGGCGACATGGCACAGGCTGCCGCAGACTCACAACCCACCGCCGGGTCGCAGCCCACGGCCGTTGATCCACACGCGGTGCACGACCACGCGGCGCACGAACATGGCGGAATGTACCACGTCCTGCGTACAGGCCAATACGATCCGGCTGACCTCGTTGCCCAGCCCGGCGCAGCGATCGGAGACCTGACGCAATGCCCGGTATCCAGCGAAGTGTTTCGGGTCACCGAAGACGCCCCCTTTGTCGATCACGAAGGGCAGAACGTGTACTTCTGCTGCCCGCGGTGCATTCGCACATTTCAGCGAAGTCCCGAGCAGCACCTAAACCCGGGCGGAACGGCGGAGGACTGAGCCCTCTCCGGAACCAGCTCCGGCGCAACGCACGCAGCGCCGGGGTTACAGTTTGAACGCAGCGCTCCTATCGCAGACGAAGCCTCGCAGTACGCAACCCCACGCAAATGGGTATAGCATGGACCATACGCGCAAACACGACAACGACAGCCACGGAGAACCCGCTCCTGTTGGGAAATCCGGCACGCGGGATCCTGTCTGCAACATGTCGGTTCAACCCACGGCGGAGCACCGGCACAAACACGAGGGACAAACGTATCTCTTCTGTTCTTCCCGGTGCATGGAGAAGTTCGTCGCAGCGCCGAAGCGATACCTCACGAGCAGAGAAGATGCGCGTGAAGCAGCTGCTGATCCCGAGCTCGCAGGTGCGATCTATACCTGTCCGATGCATCCGGAGGTCGAGCAGATCGGGCCCGGCGATTGCCCGAAGTGCGGTATGGCGCTGGAGCCACGCACCGTGTCGATTGACGACGACGAGGACAACCCGGAGCTGCGCGACATGACTCGCCGCTTCTGGTTCGCTGCGGTGCTCTCGATGCCACTGCTCGCTATCGTGATGCTCGACATGCTCCCGAGCCGACCGATTTCGAGCCTGCTCCCGGGTCGCACCCGCGCGTTTGTCGAGCTCGCCCTTGCGACCCCGGTATGCCTCTGGTCCGCGTGGCCCTTCTACGTTCGCGCCCTTCGCTCGGTGAAGAACGCGAGTCTCAATATGTTCACGCTCATCGGGCTCGGTGTCAGTGTGGCCTATGCGTACAGCGTGGTCGCGATTCTTGCGCCGGGATTTTTTCCGGATTCATTTCGCGCGCACGGCGGTGAGGTCGCGGTATACTTCGAGGCAGCCGCTGTCATCGTTACGCTGATCCTCCTCGGCCAGGTCCTCGAGCTGAAGGCGCGTAGCCAAACAAACGCAGCCGTAAGAAAGCTGCTTGGCATGGCCGCGAAGTCCGCCCGTCGAATTCGCGACGACGGCAGCGAAGAGGATGTACCGCTTGAGCACGTGCACGAAGGGGACCGGCTCCGCGTGCGGCCCGGAGAGAAGGTTCCAGTTGATGGTGAGGTCCTTGAAGGCACAAGCCACGTCGATGAGTCGATGGTTACCGGCGAGCCCATTCCTGTCCAGAAGTCGGCCGGTGACAATGTCATCGGCGCGACTGTCAATGGGACCGGCGGGCTCGTGATGCGCGCCGACAAGGTGGGCGCCGACACGCTACTCTCTCGAATCGTCACGATGGTGGCTGACGCGCAGCGCAGCCGCGCTCCGATTCAGCGACTCGCCGATGTAGTTGCCTCCTACTTCGTGCCCGCCGTAATTCTGGTCGCGATCGCGACCTTCGTTGTGTGGGCAGTCTTCGGACCGGACCCGGCAATGGCCTATGCCCTGATCAACTCTGTCGCGGTGTTGATTATCGCCTGTCCCTGTGCGCTGGGCCTGGCGACACCGATGTCGATCATGGTCGCGACGGGAAAAGGTGCATCGTATGGTGTGCTTTTCAAGAACGCCGAGGCGATCGAAGTGCTGCGCAAAGTAGATACTCTGGTCGTGGACAAGACCGGAACGCTCACCGAAGGGCGGCCTGCACTGGTTAGCGTTGAGACCGCTGCAGGCGTCGATGAAGCGCTGTTGTTGCGCCTCTCGGCTTCGCTGGAAATCGGCAGCGAACACCCACTCGCTGAGGCGATTGTGCGCGGCGCTGAAGCACGCGGCCACGAGCTGCCGAGCGCGAGCGATTTTATGTCAGTCACGGGCAAAGGAGTCCGCGGGACCGTCGAGGGGCACGATGTAGCGCTCGGCAACGTTGCGATGATGACAGAGGTTTCCGTTGACCCACAGCCGATTCAAGCGCGCGCTGAAGCGTTGCGGGCCGAGGGACAGACGGTGATGTTTGTGGCGATCGATGGTGCCCTCGCCGGCATCATCGGTGTGGCCGACCCGATCAAAGATAGTACTCCCGAGGCCATCGCCCTACTGCACGCTGAGGGACTGCGATTGGTGATGCTGACAGGAGACAGTGAGACCACCGCGCGCGCGGTTGCGGCGAAACTGGGTATCGACGAAGTGATTGCCGGGGTCCTGCCGGAGCAGAAGGCCGCAAAGGTGCGCTCGTTGCAGTCTGAGGGCCACGTGGTCGCAATGGCGGGTGACGGAATCAACGACGCGCCGGCGTTGGCTCTCGCCGACGTGGGCATCGCGATGGGCACCGGTACGGACGTCGCGATGGAGAGCGCGGGCGTAACACTGGTGAAGGGTGACCTTCGAGGGATTGTGCGCGCCCGCAAGCTCTCACGCCAGACGATGGCGAATATTCGGCAGAATCTCTTCTTCGCATTTGCATACAACAGCGCAGGCGTACCCATCGCCGCTGGCGTCCTCTACCCCGTCTTCGGCGTCCTGCTTTCGCCGATGCTCGCCGCCGCCGCGATGAGCTTCAGCTCGCTGTCAGTCATCGGAAACGCACTGCGACTGCGAAGAGCAAAGATATGATCTTGTTCCCTACTATCACTCGATTGCGGCACACCGAATGGAGTGACATGCCCGGCGCTCAGGACATGCCGAACAGCGGCCGCGCTCGCAGTAATCACATCATTCTTCTGTCGGTGTTGACCGGATTCGCATTGAGCATCGCTGCCAGCTGTCGTGCAAATAAGAGCGCCGGCGGCGACGAGTATGTTCAAACTACGGCGGAGCTCGCCGAGGAAATTCCCCCGCCGCAGGACCTTCTCCGCACGCAATACGAAGCGGAGCTCGCGGAGGCGTATCCGAGCGACGCGCTGCCCGCTACCGCTACGCGGAGTTTTGAGCTGAGAGCGGCTCCCACAACAATTCCACGCGACGACGGCCCGCCCCTTGAGGTGTGGGCCTACAATGGCCAGGTGCCAGGCCCTGTACTGCGAGTCCGCCTCGGCGAAGAATTGCAGGTGAGGCTAATCAACGAGCTGCCGCAGCCAACAACAATTCACTGGCACGGTGTCCGCGTTCCAAACGCCATGGACGGTGTTCCGGGTGTGACGCAGGACCCGGTGCAACCGGGAGAGTCGTTCACATACACCTTTGTGCCGAAGGACGCGGGCACCTTCTGGTTTCATCCACATGTGCGCGGCGCCGAGCAGGTTGAACGAGGCCTGTATGGTGTACTGATCGTCGAGGATGCGACGCCTCTGCCCTACAGTCGCGAAGAGGTGTGGGTGCTAGATGACTGGCGTCTTGGCAATGACGGTCTAATCGACCCGCATTTCGTCACTCGACACGACCTCGCGCACGATGGCCGGTGGGGCCAACGCATTACCGTGAATGGCGAAACAGAGCTGCGAGTTCCCGCGAGCCCGGGCGAACGGATCCGGCTCCGGCTAGCCAACACCTCAAATGGCCGTGTGTACTCCCTTGACTTCGGCGCGCTCGCGCCGAGCGTGATTGCGGTAGACGGTATGTACACCGGCGGCCCGCTGCCCATGACTGGTTTCGACCTGGCACCGGGAAACCGCCTGGATCTCGACATCACCGTGCCACTCGGGTCCGAAGGGTTCAGTTATCAAATCGTAGACCGTTTCACCCGCCGACCTCACGTTGTTGCGCGGATCCAGGTCAGCGGCACTCCTATAGAAACACCAGCGTTTGATTCCCCCACAAACCCAAACATGCCCGTATGGGAAGGCGCACCGGACCAGCCCCTCGACGTCACATGGGTTCTCAACGCGAGGCGTGGCGGTGAGCGCGGGATCGAGTGGACAATCAACGACAGAGTGTGGTCCGAACACGAGCCAACCGAGCTGGAAGCCGGCCGGTGGACAAGGCTGCAGTTTCGAAACGACTCGGCACGTCTTCATCCGATGCATATGCATGGGCAGTTCTTCAAAGTTATCGCACGCAACGGCGAACCCGTCGATGAACCCTACTTCCGTGACACGGTGCTACTCCGTCGTCGCGAGTCGGTTGACGTCGCCATGGTTCCCCTGGATTGGGGGCGCTGGCTGATGCATTGTCACATTTTGGAGCATGCCGATTCCGGCATGGTCACCGAGATTGTAGTTGGCGAATGATTCGGCGCTACAATCGACACGCCCCGACGACTTCCCGTGGGCCGCACAGAAAGTGACCGTGGGGCGTCGTGCCTTTCAGCGGAACACCCCAATTCCTGACAGCCGTCTGCGTCCCAACCCAGGTCAGGCCCAGCAGGTCAGATCAGCAAGCACATCGTCGTAGGGACCCACCTTCGCAGCTCGAATACGTACCCCAGTGGCGAAACGACCGGCACGCGTGATCGGAAACTTCACCGTGTAGTGAAAGACACCGTCACTGAGGCGTGAGTCCAACTCCAGCCCGATGGTCTCTGCGTCGCGAAGCTCGCCGTACCTGCCGCTCCGTCCGTATACGAACTCTGCGTGAACGTCCTCGGGCGCCAGCGGCCCCAGGCGCACATTCAAGCTCACGCGCACCTCGTCACCAATCTTGAGTGAATCGGTTTGCGCATGCTCCACCGAAACAACTTCGAGCTCGGGGAATCCTTCACGAATTCGCTGATGACGTTCCGCCACTTCGCGGGAACCTGCGTGATCGTTCGCGCTGAGATCGGCGGCCGCTGT
>JAUICO010000160.1 GCA_030427825.1 bacterium
CTGCGGTGACGGGCTTGAGGTCGGCATTGAGCTGACCGCCGGCCGCTGTGACGAAGGCGCGTCAGACACCGCCACCTGCGATGGACCCGGCGCCGGCGCGGAAGCCTGCACCGAGGTCGAGTGCGGCGACGCGCACACGAACGCGGCAGCCGGCGAGACCTGCGATGGCGAGAGCTTCTGTCGCGCACCGGGCAGCGGTGACGAGTGCACATTCTGTGGTGACGGCGTTGTCGAGACGGCAGCCGGTGAGACCTGTGATCCCGCTGACCCCAACGCACCTGCGGACTGCGACGCAACCTGCACATACTGTGGCGACGGCTTCTCCGACGCTGGCGAAAGCTGCGATGGCGCGGACGCTCCGGCGTGTGCTGACATTCCCGGCTACATCGGCGGCGACATGGGCTGCGACGCCTCCTGCGAGCTGGTTCTCGACCAGTGCGTGTTGAGCGGCGTGTGCGGCAACGGCGCGATCGATCCCGGCGAAGACTGTGACGGAAGCGACCTGGACAGCGCGACCTGCGAGACCCTCGGCTTCGACGTCAGCAACGGCGCCGGCCTGGCCTGCGACCCGGTCACCTGCCAGTATGACGCCGGAAACTGCGACTACGTGTGCGGCGACGATGAGATCGACCCGGGCGAGGTCTGCGACACGAACCAGTTCGCAGGCCGCAGCTGCCTGGACTTCGGCTTCGACGGCGGCACGCTCACCTGCGGCACAGGCTGCCAGGATGTATCGACGGCCAACTGCACGTACCTGTGCGGCAACGACTCCGCCGACGGCACCGAAGTGTGCGACGGCAGCGACTTCGCCGGCCAGACCTGCCAGACCTTCGGCTTCGACGAAGGCGCCCTCACCTGCGCTTCGGATTGCCGCAGCGTAAGTCAGGACAACTGCGCATACACGTGCGGTGACGGGGATCGGGATCCGGGCGAATCCTGCGATGGCAGCGACCTGAACGGGTTCAGCTGCTCAACGCTTGGCTTCGGTACCGGAACGCTCGCATGCGACACCGCGTGCGGCTTCGACACCAGCGGTTGCGTGGCCAACCCCTTCTGCGGCGACGACACGATCAACGCGGCAGGCGAGCAATGCGACGGCACGGATCTCGGCGGCAACGCCATCTGCTCTGACCTGGGCTTCGACAACGACGCGGCCCTCGGATGCCTGAGCGGCTGCGCCTACGACACCAGCGCCTGCACCTACACCTGCGGCGACAACGAGCTCGATCCGGGCGAGGTATGCGACGGCGTCGACTTTGCGACCGGACGCTCCTGCGAGTCCTTCGGATTCGACGGCGGCACTCTCGGATGCGAAGCCGACTGTAGCGGCGTCCTGAACGACAACTGCTTCTACGAGTGTGGAAACGACTCGGCCGACGGCTCCGAAGTCTGCGACGGCAGCGACCTTGGCGGCCGCACCTGCGTAGATCTCGGGTTCATCGGCGGCACCCTCGCGTGCGACACCACCTGCGGCTTCGACACCAGCGGCTGCATCGCAGGCAACACCTGCGGCAACGACGTCATCGAAGGAAACGAAGAGTGTGATGGCGCGGATCTGGGAAGCGTCGACAGCTGCACGGACCTCGGATTCGACACGCAGAACGGCGCCCTCGGGTGCACCGGCGCCTGCCGGCTGGATGTCTCGGTCTGCTCGTACGAGTGCGGCAACGACACTCGCGGCGGCAGCGAAATCTGCGACGGCACTGACCTCAGCGGCCTCGACTGTGGCGCCTTCGGCTTCACCGGCGGCGCCCTCGGATGCCGTACCGACTGCGGCGCGTACGACCTGAGCGGGTGCTCGCTCTGCGGCAACGAAGTCGCAGAAGGAAACGAAGCATGCGACGGCAGCGACTTCGCCGGCCAGACCTGCGACGACTTCGGCACCAACTTCGGCGTCCTGGGCTGCGACACCGCCTGCGGTATCGACACCAGCCTCTGCACTACCTGCGGTGACGGAAACGTCGAAGGCGTGGAAGAATGCGACGACAGCAACGACGTCGATGGCGACGGATGCAGCGCATGCACCGTTGATGACGGCTGGGAGTGCGGCTTCTTCGACACCGGCGGAACCGAACTGGAATACCTCTGCGTTCCGGTGTGCGGCGACGGACTGCAGGTCGGTGACGAGCTCTCCGAGGACGGATGTGATGACGGCAACCTCACTAACGGCGACGGGTGCGACGACACCTGCAACGAAGAGCCGGGCTGGGACTGCTTCGCGGATCCCTCCTTCGAGAACGACTACGGTTGTGAGCCCATCTGCGGCGACGGCATCGTCATCAGCGACGCGTCCGGTACGCAGCTCGAGGAGTGCGACCTCGGCGACGACAATGGCACCGGCATCGGCTGCAGCGACACCTGCGAAGTCGAAGACGGCTGGGAGTGCCGCTTTGTGCTCGACCCGAACGGCGGTGGCGGCAGCGGCGCAGGCACGGTGTTCCAATGTGACCCGATCTGCGGCGACGGCCTGCGACTCGGCGCGGAAGAGTGCGATGATGGCAACCTCGATGAGCTCGACGGTTGTAGCGACGAGTGCGTGGTTGAGCCCGGCTGGACCTGCGACGACCCGCCTGTGGCTGCGCTGCCCGACGAGTGCACGGCGGTATGCGGCGACGGCCTCCTGGCGCCGGGCGCCGAGACCTGCGACGACGGCAATACGAACAACCTCGACGGGTGCTCGGATGCCTGCGTGATCGAAGACGGCTTCGTATGTAGCAACACGCCCGGCGAGACGAGCGTCTGTGTGGCCGGCGAATGCGGCGACGGGGTCGTCGCGGTCGGCGTCGAGGAATGTGACGACGGCAACGACGTCGAACTCGATGGATGCAACGACACCTGTAACATCGAGCGCGGCTGGCAGTGCGACGACGTCGACAACAACCTCGGCGGCCTGATCTCAGACTGCTTCACCGAATGCGGTGACGGCGCGATCGCGGTCGGCGTCGAGGCGTGTGATGATGGCAACGATGTCGACGGCGATGGTTGCTCCGCAATCTGCGTGGTCGAAGATGGCTGGATCTGCGACAACGACACGGACCCGAGCCTCTGCTTCACCCTCTGCGGTGATGGCATCGCGGCAGGCAACGAGACCTGTGACGATGGCAACGACGCCGACGGTGATGGCTGCTCGGCGATCTGCCTCGTCGAAGACGGCTACGACTGCGACCCGGCCGGTGGCCCCTGCACGGCGATCTGCGGCGACGGACTGATCGTGGGCAACGAGACCTGCGACGACGCAAACGTGGACGACGGCGACGGATGTTCGTCGGTGTGCACCACCGAAGACGGCTTCGAGTGCGGCGTGTTTGACGTTCTGGTCGGCTACGAGTGCCGCAGCATCTGCAGCGACGGGATCACCGCCGGTGACGAGACCTGTGACGACGGCAACCTCGACGACGGCGACGGATGCTCCGCGACCTGTGCGGTCGAAGACGGTTGGACCTGCGTGAACGATCCGGCGCCGAGCGTCTGCATCGAGACCTGCGGTGACAGCATCATCGTCGGCAGCGAGACCTGCGACGACAGCAACGACATCGCGGATGACGGCTGCAGCGACGCATGCATCGTTGAGCCCGGTTGGGAGTGCGTGGGCGATCCGTGCACAGACCTGGTGCCGATCTGCGGCGATGGCCTCATCCGCGGCGACGAGACCTGCGACGATGAGAACAACGACAACGGCGATGGATGCAGCGATGTCTGCGACATCGAAGACGGGTGGAGCTGCTCGGGCGAGCCGAGCGACTGCGTTGAGGACGAGGTCTGCGGCGACGGACTGCTGAGCTCTGACGAAGGCTGTGACGACGGCAACCTCGACAACGAGGATGGATGCAGCGACGTCTGCACGGTCGAAGATGGCTGGACCTGTGACCCGGCGACCGGCATCTGCACCATGATCGATACCGACGACGACGGACTGGCCGACCTCATCGAAGACGAGATCGGCACGGACCCGAACGATCCTGACAGCGACGATGACGGCGTGAACGACGGAAACGAAGTGAACGGCGCGAACCCGACCGATCCGTTGAACCCGGACACTGATGGCGACGGATACTTCGACGGCCCTGTCGACAACCCAGAGGGCTGCGCAGGCGGCGAAGACCTGAACGGCAACGGACAGCTCGACGAGGGAGAGACCGATCCGACGGACGCCTCTGACCCGGGCGACTACTGTGGCTTCATCATCACCGGCGGCGCCGTGAAGGACTGCAGCTCGGCGGATGGTCGCAGCGGCGGAATCATGTTCGCGGCCCTGGCCCTCGGCCTGGCGGTCACGCGACGACGACGGCGACAGGCCTGAGGCCGGCGCCGGCTGACGCCGGCGCGCTAACAGGGCTCTGCGACAGCGCAGAGATCGCACCCCTCTCCTGCTCAGGAGGGGGGTTTGTTTTTCTGCTCCGGGGACGGCTCGACGATCCCGGCCCGTCGGCCAACCCGCTCAGAGCGCCGGCCCGGCTGTGGCCGCCCGTGATCCGGCCCCGCCCTGCCGCTGTGTGCAGCATGGAGGCGGCGCTCTGTCGTCTGGCTGAGACGCCCGGGAAAGTGCATGACAACGCCGGGGATCGTAGTTAAGAGCCCGCCGGTCTACCTCCTTCCGGCTCTTAACCAACGAGAAAACATCAATGGCTGCGGACCTTTCTCTGCTCCGAAATATCGGAATTTCTGCACATATCGACTCCGGCAAGACGACGCTGACGGAACGCATCCTGTACTACACCGGTATGATCTATAAGATCACTGAGGTACGCGATAAGGGCGGCGGCGGCGCGACCATGGACTCGATGGCGCTCGAGCAGGAAAAGGGCATCACGATCCAGTCGGCGGCGACCTACGTCCACTGGGGCGAGAACGCCATCAACATCATCGACACCCCCGGCCACGTTGACTTCACGATCGAAGTGGAGCGGGCCCTTCGCGTACTCGACGGCGCGATTCTCGTGCTTTGCGGCGTGGCAGGCGTTCAGTCGCAGACGCTGACGGTTGACCGTCAGATGCGTCGATACAACGTCCCGCGCATCGCCTTCGTGAACAAGCTCGACCGCGCCGGCGCTGACCCGCTCCGCGTCTGCAGCGATCTGCGCACGAAGCTCCACCTCAACTCGGTGATGATCCAGCACCCGATCGGGCTTGAAGACAAGCACATGGGTGTCGTCGATCTCGTCGAGATGAAGGCTTTCTTCTTCGACGGCGACATGGGCGAGAATGTCCGCACAGAGGAGATTCCCGCGGACATCCTCGACACCTGCAAAGCGCAGCGCGAGAAGATGATTGAGGCCCTCGCGGACCTCGACGACGATATCGCCATGCTCTACCTTGAGGGTGAGGCTGTTGATACCGACACGATCAAGGCGGCGATCCGTCGCGAGACCATCGCCGGCAAGCTGGTTCCGGTCTGCTGCGGTTCTGCCTACAAGAACAAGGGTGTCCAGCCCCTCCTCGATAACATTATTCAGTACCTGCCGAACCCCACCGAGGTGAAGTACCAGGCGCTGGATCAGGACAACGACGAAGTCGAGATTGAGCTTGAGCCCGATTCGACGAAGCCGCTTGTTATGCTCGCCTTCAAGCTTGAAGACGGGCGTTACGGCCAGTTGACCTACTGCCGTGTCTACCAGGGCAAAGTCGAAAAGGGCGACGCGATCTACAACTGCTCGAATGGCAAGAAGCACAAGGTGGGCCGTCTGGTCCGCATGCATTCAAACGAAATGAACGACATTGAGTCGTCAGAGGCCGGTGACATCGTCGCGTTGTTTGGTATCGACTGTGCGTCGGGCGATACCTTTACAGACGGAAAACTGAACGCGACGATGACGTCGATGTTTGTTCCCGAGCCCGTGATTACCCTGGCGGTCGAGCCCTCGAAGAAAGAGGGTCTTCAGAACTTCTCGAAGGCGCTGAATCGATTCTCGAAAGAGGACCCGACATTTCGAGTGTCTCGCGATGACGAGTCCGGCCAGACCATCATCGGCGGTATGGGCGAGCTTCACCTCGAAGTCTACATCGAGCGTATTCGCCGCGAGTACGGCGTTGAAGTCGACGTCGGCGCTCCGCAGGTTGCCTACCGTGAAACGATCACGCGCAGGGCGGAGTTCGACTACACACACAAGAAGCAGACCGGTGGTTCAGGCCAGTATGGTCGTGTCGCAGGCTGGATGGAGCCGTGTGAAGAGGAGAACTACGAGTTCATCGACAACATCGTCGGCGGCTCGATTCCGAAGGAGTTCCGTGGCGCTATCGACAAGGGTTTCCAGGACGGCACCGAGAAGGGAAGTCTGATCGGATTCCCCGTCGTGAACGTCCGCGTTGCTATCAACGACGGTAACTCACATAACGTTGACTCCTCGGACATGGCTTTCCGCATCGCCGCACGTGGCGCTTTCCGCGAAGCCTACAGCAAGGCCAAGCCGGTGGTTCTTGAGCCGGTCATGAAGGTCGAAGTGGAGACTCCCGAGGAGTTCCAGGGCAACGTCATCGGCGGCCTGAACAAGCGACGCGGCCTCATCGGCGGCTCTACCAGCAGCCACGGCAGCGCGATCATCGAAGCGGAAGTTCCGCTGTCCGAGATGTTCGGCTACTCGAACGACCTGCGTTCTTCGACGCAGGGCAAGGCTGAGTACACGATGGAGTTCAAGAAGTACGCTCCGGTACCGTCGAGCGTACAGCAGGAGCTCGCGGCAGAGTACCGCGAGAAGGTTGCGGCCGGCGAAGGCTGAGACCGCAGAGAATCCGTTCGCAACACGCGGCTATCAGACAGGCAGGGGCGCCCTGCCGACTTGATAGCCGTTTCGTGTTTTTGCGAGCGTCGGTGGGACGCGCAGACCGAGACCGGCCACTTCCAATTCATCGTGCACGTCGCGGTCATCCCT
>JAUICO010000021.1 GCA_030427825.1 bacterium
CGGCTTCTCAGCCCGCGCCGCACCACCACGCGCTCAACCGCGCTGCGGCGTCGCTGATGGACTACGATCAGACCAACGACGAAGCGCTCGGCTACATCTTTGAAGTCGGCGGAAGTGAATCCGTAGAGGGTGACCCGCGAAAGTCGCCGCTCTTCGATACCCTCGACGAAGACCAACATCACATCAACGGTACCCAGAAGCGTACCTTCGCGATCACTGTCGCCGTTCTCGCTGTGGCGGCGATACTGGCGCTGGTGCTCATGCCCTCGCAGACCCGCAGCGACTTCTTCTACGTCATGTCCCACGACATGATCGGCAAGAAGCCGACGCTGGGCGATCTTCGCATCGCCCGTGTCGAGGCAGAAGAAGCCGCAGAGCGCGAACGCATCCTTGCCGCAGCACCAAAATACGGAAGCGTTGAGATCGTGACCGATCCGAGCAACCTGCTCGTGACATCCGAAGGTCAGCCCTCGATGATCTTCCCCGGCTCGCGAATCGACGTCACCTACCCGACGCGCAGCCGTGTCGCCTTCGAGAACATCTCGGTGACCGAGCCTTTCGTGTTCACGATTCACGGCGCCGGAAACTACCAGGACGTCGTCTACACAATCGAGCCCTTCGACTCGGACACCAGCGACTGGCAGCAGGCCTACTCCGGCGACTACACCGCAACGTTGACCTTCACCCGGGACCCGGACTCCGCGCGCCGACTTGTGGCTGTGCCGGAGCGCGCACCCGAGCTGAACTGGCGCCGAAACTGGCGGCCCAACATGGAGGCCGAAGAGCAGCCCCTGCAGGGCACCATCACCGTCTCTTCGGATCCGCCGGGCGCGTTGATCGCGTACAACGGCAACCAGCTCTACAATCCGGAGACGCGCGAGCCCTACCGAACGCCGCACACCTTCAACTCCTATCCAGCGCCCGCAACGGCCGAAGACCAGACTCCACGTCCGGTTACGCTGTCACGCGAAGGCATTCCGATTACGCTCCTCTACGAAGGAAAGGCACGGGCGACCTGGGGCGTGTTCAACCATGAGTTCGTCTGTGAGCCCAAAGAAGGCGCGACGCCTCCGGCAGTGGATGCGGAGAACCCGGCATGGTGGGAGTACTGCAACTACACCTACACGGCGAACGTAACGCTGCTGGACCCGCGACCTGCACCTGAAGAAGGAGCAGCGGCAGAAGGCGCTGAAGGTACCGCGGCCGCAGAAGGCGCGGATGGCACCGCGGCCGCAGAAGGCGCTGAAGGTGCCGCGCAGGAAGGTGCCACGGCCCCGGCCCCAACTCAGCAGGCGCCCACACCGACGCAGCAGGCACCTGCACCGCAGGGCGGACAGTAGGGCCGCAACGGTGGCCCGAATCCAACGGCGACAACTGGGCCGGCGAATCGCCTGGCTGGAAGTGGACGCGGACGATGCTCCGGTTTCCATCTGGGACACGATCGACGACGCCCTCGCCGGCCTGCCGACACCGATTCCGGCCGCAGGCTGGGAGCACGCACGTGTTCTCGCGCCGGTCACACCTTCTAAGATCGTCTGTGTAGGTCTCAACTACCATGCGCACGCGCGCGAGATGGGTCGAGAGCTGCCGGAAGAGCCGCTGATTTTCCTCAAGCCATCGACCGCGCTGCTGGACCCGGGCATGAGCATCGAGCTGCCCCCGTCATCGCAGAACGTACACCACGAAGGTGAGCTGGCCATCGTAATCAGCAAACGATGCAGCAGGGTACGCGCAGAGGATGCGCTCAACTACGTCGCCGGCTACACGATCATGAACGACGTCACCGCGCGCGACATTCAGAAGCGCGAAGGTCGATACACGCGGGCAAAGGGCTTCGACACCTTCGCTCCGTTGGGCCCTACCCTTGTCACGGACCTGGACCCAGACGCCGTGAGCATTGAGGTGCGCGTCAATGGAGAGCTGCGCCAGCAGTCCTCGTGCTCGGACCTGATCTTCCCAATCCCTGCACTGATCGCATTCATCTCTGAGGCAATGACGCTGCTTCCGGGGGACGTGATCAGTACGGGAACGCCCTCAGGCGTCGGCCCCATCAGCGACGGCGACACCGTAGACGTCTCCATCACGTCGATTGGCCGCCTCAGCAATCCGGTCAGCGCGTCAGCGTAAACTGCATGCGGTCACGAGCCGCGACGGTCTCGGCAAATACGCGACGCGCCTGCGCCGCCATGCGATCAACGTCTTCATCACAGCGGCCGGCGTCATGGTGTGTCATCACCAGACGCCCGACTTCCGCACGACCCGCAAACTCGGCGGCCTGGATGTTGGTTGAGTGCCCCCAGCCCACGCGGCTCGGATACTCGTCAGCAGTATACTGGGCATCGACGATGAGGATGTCGGCGCCACGGCTGAAGTCGAGCACCGTATCGTCCGGCAACTCCGCGATCTCAATATCGGTCAGGAACACCAGCGATGAGCTTCCCCAGGTGAACCGGAAGCAGCTGCAACCACCCGGGTGCTGCCCCTCGATCCAGGAGTATGCAATGCCCGCGTAGCTGTCGGTGCCGGACTCCTCAAGCTCGAACCCCCTGACGTTGGCCTTGACCAGCTCGCCGACGGGAACCGGGAACACCGGAGGCCGGTGCATATTCACGACGCCTTCGAGAGCGGTAACGCCATCCCGCGGCACGCCGTGCACCTCGACCTTCGCGGCCCCGCTGAACAGGGGCGCGTAGTGCGGCAGGCCTACGATGTGATCCCAGTGCATGTGCGAGACGAGCAGGCGAAGCGAACCATCGCCGAGCGGAGCCTCACGCCCCATGGCCGCAAATCCGCTGCCGGCGTCAACGACCAGTCGCCCCTCTGCGGTGCGGAGCTCAAGACAGGTCGTCATGCCGCCGTAGCGTGTGAAGGCCTCACCCTGAACCGAGACACCGCCTCGGCTGCCCCAGATCGTCGCCTCAAGCGCGCCCGGTGCGGGCGCCTCAATGGTCATCGACACCTCAGCGTAGGAGGTGCCCAATGCATCAAGACCCCGTCGCTCAGGATCCTGCGGAGGGCGGCCGAAGCTGCGCTCACAGAAGTGTCGATACGGGGCGGGTCCATCGCTGGCTGGGCAGATTTCGTGACGCCTCTCCGTGTGGGGCCGCGCTGCGGCTGTGCGTTGATTGCCTGAGAATGAACCCCGGTCGGGGACGTTGCCCCCCCGAACCGCCAAAACAGCGTCGAGTACGTACCTATCGTGCGCCTCGCAGCGAGATGTGTCAATTCAGCGACACGGCGATTGTACCAGCCTCGCGGATATACAGGCAAAGATCACGAACGCACCGGGCATCGTGACACCCCGCGATTGCATTCGCTGCGCTGCGGTACCAGGTTCTGTCCCTTCCAGGAACCGAATCGGGAAAACACTCATGACGGACAGGGGCTCGGATCGCGCGCTGGTAGACGCCATCGTTCGACAACTGAGTGAGTCTGAACGCAGCGACCTGATGCAGCTCCTCGACGTCGACGAGGACGCCGCACTCTCCGCGGCGATCGGCGATCACGAGGGGATTCGACGGCGCGCGGCGGGACTCAACGATGGCGACCGGAGCGCCCTCGCTGCAATTGTAGGCGAGCACCCGTTCTACGAAGACCGCTATCGCCCCGACGCCGAGAGCCACAGTATTCTCAGAGCCGCCGGCCTCGCCTTTGTTGTCGGAGACGACCAGATCGGCGCAGAGGTCGTGGTGCCGCTTGAGGTGCGCGTCGCGCTGCTGAGCGAAGGCGTTATCGTTGAGGCTGACCTCGCGGCGCATCTCGCCTGCGCGGATGAGAGCGAGGTGCACCGGCTGGCGGCGCTCCACGGCGTCGATCTGGAGCCCGGCGACCTGCTGCAACAGGCGATCGCTCTTGCCGACGCCATCACTGAGCGCGACGCGATCGAGGACCTGTACAATTCACTGGGAGAGGGTTCACGTGCCCTTCTCTTCTGGCTCTGCGAACGCGACAGACCGGCAACGGACGAGGTGATCCGCGGGTGGCGCGCGAATGGGAATTCGGGCGCCGAAGACAGCGGAGGTGGTGGACTGGTCCTTGAGCGACTCGGCCTGGCGTTGCGCGTCGAGACGGATGCAGCCACGGCTATGGTCGTGCCTACTGACATCCGCACCGCCCTGACCCCAATCTTCGACGATGCTTTCGCCGCGCGCGCTGCGGGCGCCTGGGCCGCTCTACGAAACTCCGCCCTGCCCTCGACGAGGGACAGCTTTCCTCGTGGCGCCGGGGGCGATCCGCCGGCCGCCGCACGATACCGATTCGCGCGCGGCATGGTCTGGCCGCCCGAGGTCGAATCCAACAGCCTCGACGCACTGCTCGTTGAGCTGCACGTCCTGAACGGCGACGGGGGCAGCGCAGAGCTGGCATCCTGGTTCATGGACGTCTCCACGCCGGACGCTTTTGCGCGCACGGCGCTTCGAGTGTGGTGTGGCGCGCTGGACGATCGGTACACCCGCACGCTGCTCGAGCCGGCCGGAGCCGACTGTACCCTGGCGACCGAGTACATCCTCGCGGGTAGCGGAGAGCCGAGCCTGGATCGCGAGATCTGGGTGGGATTTCTTTCAGCCATTCGCGCACACATCGTGTTTGTTCTGGGTGTCCTTCCCGCCAACCACTGGTTCCGCATTGACATGCTGGCACAGTGGCTGCTCGCGACCTACCAACGCACCGTGTGGAACGTATTGCGCGTTGCGGCGCTGGGCACCGAGTTTCCGGCAGAGGCGCTTCCCGTACCGGCCTCGCAGGTCGGTCCGCACATGCTGGAGGGCTTCCGCACCGCGCTGACGGTGCTGGCTCGTGAGTTCTTCGAGCCCATCGGCGCGATGCAGCTGGACTCGTCTGAGACCCTGTTCATGACGAACTCGGAGGCGTTTCGGGCGTTTCGCGAATTCGAACCGTGGTTCGACGAGGTCTGGGCGTCTGAAGAGGCCGTCATCGGAGACGATATCGACCTGTGGTTGCCCCTTCCGGTCGATACCGGAGCGCTCGTACGCGGTGTCGCCGACCTCAGCTGGCAGAGTGACACGGTGTTGGAGAGTTCCTTCCAGATTCACGCACACGACATCGTTCGGCTGGCCACCTGGGCAACGCCGCTGCATACCGGCACCGGGCTGGCCTTCGTGTTCGATCCCGCTTCTATCAAACGTGGATATGCCGGCGACGAATCCGCCGAGGACTTTCTGTTGTGGCTGACGGTTCGCACCGGGGACGTGCTGCCTGATGCCCTGCGTGCCTTCTTCCGCGTCTCGTCGACTGCGGCGGACTCGGTCCACGGCGCGCAGCGAATGGCGGCCGCGGTCGCTCTCGCCACTGAGCTCGTAGAGGCTCTCGACGACTGGGCTGACGCCCCGCCCCTGCGACTGATGGAGACGATCCGCAGCTGGGGTTCGGCCGCAGAACCTGCAATCCGCGAGCGCCTCTCCGAACGGATCGAGGCCGGGGAGTGGCAGAGCGCAGACGCCCGCCACCTCTGCGTGCTGGCCGGCGAAGCAGGCGCCGACAGCGCCGTCCCGCTATTGCTACGCGCCCTCGCGGAAGGCGACAACGAAGGCGTCGAAGGTGCCGCGTCCATCGCCATCGCACGCATTGGCGGCGCGGCGGCTGAGGGCGTGTGTCAGCTGCTGGAAGACCCGCAGCTGCGACCGGACAAGCGCATGCTGGCCGCCGGCACCATCGCCGGCATGTGCGCGCTTCATCCGCACCTCGCCGACGTACTGATGTCCTCTCTGACTTCGGCACTTGGGAAGTGGGACCCGGACGATGTCGAGGGCACCACCCTGCTCGCGGTACATATCGCCGAGACCGGACATCCTGCCGCCGAAACACTGCTGTATCGGGTGCGGGATCAGGGACTGTGGGAAGACAGCGTCCTACCTTTCGACGAGGTGCTCTGGATCAGTTCTCTGTCACCGGCCATCTGGGGACATCCGGTGTTTGCCGGCCCGCTGTGCAACCTCTACCCGAACGACGTGGAATCGAATGAACTGCTAAAGCTCGCGGGCGTGGACGACCTGCTGACCGAAGGTGGTTTCAGCCGTGACACCCTGCCGGGAATGCCGGCGGAGCGATCCACAGAACACGCGGCGGAGGGGCAGCGGTCGCGAAAGAGGCGGCGAAGCCGACGAGACGATGGAGAATAGCGCCAAAGAAGAGAAGCGCGGCCTGCGCCTGTTTGGCTTTCCGGTCACGGCGGATTTCGGCGCCCTCTTCCTGCTCGCTTTCATCGTGCTCATGCAGGAGAGCGGCGGTCCGATGGGGATTCTCATCGGCTTCGTCGCCGCGTCTGTTGCTGCGCTCAGTATCCTCGCTCACGAGCTTGGACATGCCTTCGCGGTTCGCGGGTTTGGCTACGGTACGCCCGAGATTCGGTTCACAACTTTTGGTGGAGTAACGGTGTGGCGCGGCAGGACGCAGCCGCGGCATCACATCCTGATTGCGCTGGCCGGCCCGGCGGTCAGCCTCGGAACCGGCGGGCTGGTGTTTGGTCTGGTGTACCTGTTTGGAATGCCCGGTGACGGCTTCGCTGTCGCGTCGATCGCGATCCGCTGGTTTGTTTGGATCAATCTGATCTGGGGCGCGTTCAATCTGCTGCCGATGTATCCCCTGGACGGCGGCCAGATCGTGCGAGCTGCGTTCGCCACACGCATGGAGCCCCTCGATGCGGTGCGTCGCTCTGCTATTCTGTCCATCATTGTCGGGTTGCTCGCCGTCGGGGCGGCCATCTGGAAGGGGTACATCTTCGCCGCTGTGTTGATCGGGTACATGGGCTTTGAGAACTGGAAGACGCTGTCGCAGCTCAGAGAACAGAGTGAGTGAGACAACGTCCCGGATCTGGCGCGTTGCGAATGTCGTCCGCAGGCTCGGCGATAGCGACGAGCAGGTGCTCGCGACCGCCTGCGAGCGCGTCGGTGTCACCGTAGCCGATGTGGCCTCGTGGCGGGTGCTGCGTCGCTCCCTCGACGCACGCGGTCGGCGCGCGCCGAGCTACGTGCTCCAAGTCGAGCTCGTACTGGGTCCCGGAGTCGATCCTGTCGAGGCGGCCCACGGGAGCGCGCGACGTTGGGAGGCGCCCGTGGCGAAGTCCGTGCCGCGGGCAGCACGCCCGGACCGGCGGCCGATCATCATCGGCAGCGGGCCCTGTGGCCTCTTCGCGGCGCTGCGAATGGTAGAAGCGGGCCTGCGGCCGATCCTTATTGAGCGCGGAAAACCGGTCGAGACGCGCGCGAAAGACGTGGCGGCGCTTATGGGCCGCGGCACGATCAACGAAGACTCCAACCTGTGCTTCGGTGAAGGCGGAGCAGGGACGTGGAGCGACGGCAAGCTGTATACCCGTATCGGCCGCGACCACATTCCCTACGTGTTGGACACCTTTGTCCGCATGGGCGGCCCCCAGCGCATCCTGGTGGACAGCAGACCACACCTCGGCACGGACCGCCTGGTGGCGATCCTCAAGGCGTTTCGCGCCCTTCTCGTGGACGCCGGCTGCGAGGTCATCTTCAACGCCGCCGTCACGAAGCTCAACGTCAGCGACGGGCGCTGTACCGGCGTCACGCTTCGCGACGGTCAACGAATCGACGGCGATGGCGTCATCCTGGCTACAGGCCACTCCGCTCGCGACCTGTATCGCGAGCTGGCGGCGGGCGGTGTCGCGATGGAGGCGACCGGCTTCGCAGTCGGCTTTCGCGTGGAACACCCGCAGCAGCTGATCAATGAGGCGCAATACGGCGAGTGGAGCGAACACGAAGAGCTGCCCGCTGCCATCTACGAGGTGAAGGCCGATGGTCCGCGTCCGGGGTACTCCTTCTGCATGTGCCCCGGCGGCAGCGTTGTCCCGACTCCGACCCGCGAGGGTGAAGTCTGTGTCAACGGCATGTCCCACTCCGCCCGCTCGGGACACTATGCGAACTCCGCGATCGTAACGACGGTCAGTCCCGCCGATGTCGCGCGCTGGGTGGGCGGCGATCCCCTGCTTGCGGGGCTTCGCTTCCAGGAGCGCTGCGAGCGGGCTGCATGGGAGCTCGGCGGTGGCGCCTTCGTCGCGCCGGCGCAGAAACTCACGGATTATCTGACGGGTGCCGTCGCCACCACGCTTCGGCGTACCACGTACAAGCGGGGTGTGACCTCGACCTCGCTCGATGGATGCTATCCTGACGAAGTGCATGAGGCGCTCAAGGCAGCGCTTTCTCGCTTCGACAGACAGGTGAGGGGCTTCGTCACGGACGAGGCGGTCCTGATTGGCGTAGAGACTCGAACGAGCGCTCCGGTGCGCATTTTGCGGGACTCCGAAAGCTGTCAGAGCGAGTCCCTTCGCGACCTGTATCCGGCGGGCGAAGGAGCCGGCTTCGCCGGCGGAATCGTGAGCGCTGCGGTGGATGGAATTCGGGTCGCAGATGCTCTCATGGCGTCTTCTGAATGACGCGTCGCGTCAAACGCTGTGGGGGGCGGGATCGCCGCAACGTTTTGATATTGGCGGCCTTTTTAGCGTGACAGTGCTTCTCTCGATCTGATAGAAGCCCGCATCCCGGACGTTGTCGTAAGGCGTGCTTTTCGACCCCGGGACCGGGCCGTGTTTGCGGCCTGTTTTATTGAAATCCGATCCTTTCCCACAGGTGAGTTTATGGGCTTTTCGCATCGTTCGGTGCCAGCATCGCTTCGTGAACTTTTGCAGCCCGGCCGAGGGCCGGACGACGCCTCCCTGGAGGCCGCTCCGCAACAGGTCACGGCCGCGCCTTCCCGCCGAACGGCGTTCAAGCCCAAAGACCGTATCACCGGCATGATCGTCGGCTGCGCGGTTGGCGACGCTCTGGGAATGCCGGTTGAGGGCGTGGAGACACGCCTCACCCTGCACGCGTTGAATCGCCTTGGCGGCATCCGTGACTTTCTCGCGCCACAGCCTCACGTAATCCGCACCCTGCGGCGCCTGCGTCCCGGCTGTTGGACCGACGACACCCAGCTTACCCTCGCCGTGGCCCGCGCCATGACGAGAGCCGGCGGCATGAGCTACGACGCGATCGCCGACGCGCACATCGAAGCCTTCGAGACGCTGGAGCTGCGCGGGTGGGACACCACTACCAAGCAGGCCTGTCGACGTCTCGCTCAGGGCACACCGCGCCAGCGCTCGGGCAAGCTGGGCGGAAGCGGCAACGGCGTCGCGATGAAGATCTCGCCCGTCGCCGCATGGTCATTCATGCGCAAAGAGAGCCGCGAGCAGCTCCTGAACCACTGCGTCGCGATCGGCGCGATGACTCACTACGATCCCAGGGCCGTCGTCGGCGCCTACCTGATCGCTCTACAGATCCGTGACGCGCTGGCATCTCCCCGACGCTGGGAGCCGGCACCGGAGCGTTACTCCGAGCTGATCGAGGAGGCCGCATGGGCCGAAGCACAGCTGGTGCAGACGCTCGGAGCGTCGGACGATCCTATCTCGCAGAATCTCCGCGAGGTCGAGGACGGCATCGGCGAGGCACCGCTTGAGCTCGCTGAGCTCTGCAACGGCGCAACCTCCTATGTCTGCAACTCGGTCACCTACGTCACCGCCCTGCTGTGCAGCGCACCGTGGGAATTCGAGGACGGCATCATCGCTGCAGTCAACGGCGGCGGCGACACAGACACCAACGGCTCCATGGTGGGAGCAGTCCTGGGCGCGGCCTACGGCGTGCGTAAGCTCCCGCGTCGCTTCGTCGACAAGGTCGAGGAGTCAGAGATGATTCGCGACCTCGGCAGCCGTTTCGCGGACATGCTCACCGTCTGAGAGAGGCCTCTCCCCTGTACTCGGCACATCGCCGCAGTACACGGACCTGTCTCCGGCCGCTCCGGCCTCCCACGCCCCCCCGAAGAGAAGCACGTGCTGCTCAGGGGCCGGGAGCCTGTGTCCTGGGCGGCTCTTCACCGCTTGGCCGCCTTGGCGGCTGTGGTCTGGCCGATCTGCGATTCTACGGAGCTCTCAGGGCCCCATATCTCCGCCGCCCGCCGGAACAAGTGCGGGCAGGGAGTCGTCGTCGTTGTCCAGGGCGTCAGGCGCCGCTTCCTGCTGCGTGGCGACTCGCGCATCCACCAGGTTTCCAGCCGCGTCGCGGGTCAGCACCCGACCATCTGCCGATAGCGCGAGGTTGGGCCGACTGCGGGTGCCGCTGCAATCCAGGTCAGCAACGGCCGACGGATCCAGACGCATCCGATCGTAGCGATACACGTCAGAGAGGAAGTTCGCGTGGCCCTCATCGTCGATTCGGACGACGTAGTATTCGATATGTACAGGGATCGGTGTTCTCAGGTTGATGCGATGCTCGCGCCCGTGTTCCTGAATTCGCTCGATATTCGCCGCATCCCATTGCCCATCGTTCGTCAACACGTACTCAAGCAGTCCCATCGGGTCCTGCACACGCATGCAACCGTGTGAGAAGGCACGGATCGGGTAGTCGAAAAACCCGCGCCGCGGCGTGTCGTGCATGTAGGTCCCGTGAGGGTTCGGGAAGATGAACTTCACGGCGCCCAGGGCGTTGTTCTCGCCCGGCAGCTGGCGAACGAAGGTGCCGCCGTCGGAGCGCGTCTCGTACTCGTACCCGTGCGTCTCGAAATACGTCGGGTCCTCAAGCAGGGCCGGCAGCAACTCCTCACGCATGATCCGAGGCGGCACGTTCCAGTAGGGATTCACGACTACGTAGCTCATGACCGCCGATTGTATCGGCGTAGCGTTCACGTATTGTTTGCGGCCGCCGATGCACTCCTGCTGCCGATTTCCCACGACGATCCGGTAGCGCATCTCGCGCACCCCGTTTCGCCACACCTCGGCGTGAAAGTCCGGGATATTTACGAGGAAGTAGTAGTCTGCGTCTCCGATGCGGCTCTCGCGCCAGCGCTGAAGGGTCAGGTCGATCTGGGCGAGGCGGTCTTCTGCTGGGGTGTTGATCGAGCTCCAGAATCCGCGAGACGAGCTCCCGGTCTCCTCCATCTGGTGCGTGCGTTGATACAGCTTCACCGCGTCCTCAAGCTCACGCGTAAAGGTGTTTCCTACCTCGCCCGCATACAGGCCTTCTGCAGCCAGGCGCTCCGCCAGCGTCCGCACGGCGTTGCCGCGGGATCCGCGAGACATCGCCTGCGCGGGGACCTCCGGCCATCCGCCTGAGGCGACGATCTGGGCGTAGCGGCGGCGCTCGGTGACCAGCTTTGCGTACTGGTCATGATGCGGCTCATGCGCCCGCAACGCCGCCTGTGCGGCGTCGTAGTCCGCTGAGCTGCTGAATGATTCCCAGGATGCACGCATCTGCTCGCCGATAATGCGCAGCTGCTCTTCCTCGTCGGCCTCCGGATTCGCATGAATCCAGTTGCCGTTGCGCATGTCGTAGCCGAAGTCGAGGAAAGCGTCCGCGATGCGTGCCTCCAGCATTGCGTCGCCGCCGGCAGCGGCTCGTGCGGCGACGAGGCGCTGCCGGTGGATTCGCCAGTGCTCCGGCAGCGGCGAAGTTGACGCTGTGGGCGCTGAGAAGATCCGTCGGAGGATCTCGCTGACCATGTCGTCGCGTTCTCGGAGCGCCGGATCTTCGATCAGTGAGCTCAGCGCATCCAACTCTGCCGGTCGCAGGCCGGGCATGGGAATGCGCTCAAGAGCGCTTCGTAGCTCGTCCTGCCGCTGCGCCGCCTCGCGAATCGCAGGTCGCAGGTACTTGTCGGGGCCCAAACCGTGGTGTTCGAGGTCGGGGACGTAGTGGAAGAATGCCTGCGCCCGGTGCGTCAGCTCTCCATCTCGGACGAAGATCGGCTCCCAGCCGGTGTCTCGGTACAGCTCGGCGAGCATCGCCATTCGCTTGAGTCCGATCGGCGGCTCATCGGTCGTGAGCAGAAAGCGCAGCGGCTCCGACTGCACGCGGTCCGCCAGGTACTCCGCGTAGAGACCGGGGAAGCTGGAACGCAGCGCCCGCCGCGCGTTGCGCGACCCCGGCGCGATCTCTTCGACGGATTCGACGACGGCGGGCTCGTCGCCGGCCTTCGTTCCGCAGGCGCTCAGCGACGTGACCAGCGCCAGTGCCGACACGAGCGCCAGGCTCGAAAGAGGTCCGGTTCGAGCAGCGAATACATGCATTGCGCACTTCATAAACAAGGTCGGGCCGCGTCGCCGAATGGGTCACGGCCCCGGGTCATTACTCAGAGACGGTCTGCGCCGGGACTTCGGTCTCAACCAGCGCGCAGCCGTTCTTAGGCACAAAGACCAGAAAAACAACCGCTATGAGCAGCAGCAGCAGCACACCCGGCTCTTCGGGAACGAAAATCAGCTTACGCTTGTCACTGGCCATTACTCACCCGGTCGACAGTTCCAGATACCGCGACGAGATGCCCGCGCGGCACGCAGCCGTCAAGGCCGCACTTGCGGTGCGGCGGCCCGGGGATCACTACAGCCTGCGCCATAAGGTCGCCCCACAGCAGCGGCCGGCTACTGCGCGTTTGACTTCATGCACGAATCTCAACATTGTCGGGCGGACGACCGGGGGCACCACGTACATGCGCCGAAACTCAGCACTACTCGCCGGTATTCTTGCCTGTACCGTCAGCGCCCTCGCTGCGGCACAGACCATTGATGACGTAGCGCCGTCGGACCTCGACCGCGGCTCGCAGCCCGAGCTGACAATCACCGGCAGCTCCCTCAGTGGCGCCGACGGCGCGACCATCAGCGGTTCCGGCATCAGCGTGACAGACGTCGAGGTCGTGGGGGCTTCCGAGCTTCGCGTGGGACTTCTTGTCGGCGAAAACGCCGCAGCGGGGCCGCGCACACTCAGCGTTCTCGACGGCGGTGTCACGCTGGCAACGACGACGGTTCATGTCGCCGTTGGCGCCCTTGAGCTGCTCTTTATTGATCCCCCGAATGGGGTCCGCGGTGCCACCGTACCCGTCATCATCGGCGGCCGAAACCTGGACGGGAGCTCGGCACTCGCAATCTCGGGAGGTGTTCAGGCCGGCGACTATGTCGTCACCTCACCCACACGGGCCACGGCGGTCCTGACAATTCCGGAGGCTGCGTTCTCCGGTCCACAGGATGCGGTGTTTTCTGCCGACAGCGGTAACGTTATCGTGCGCGACGCGTTTGTAGTGGCTGCTGGAGAACCACACATCAACTCGCTCTTTCCGACCGAGCTCGAGCGCGGAACGCAAACAAATGTGTCAGTCGGTGGTTCGGATCTTGATCGCATTTCTTCGATGTTTGTCGGTGGTCGGGTATTGGTAGACGACTTCGTGGCGACATCGGCCGCGGCAGCCGAAGCGACCCTGTTTGTGCGCGACGACGCCGCCGTCGGCGTCCGCCAGGTCTCGTTTATCACCGACGAAGGAGTGACACTCGCGAGTCGGCGCGAGGTCACCGTTGTCCCGGGCGAGCTGAGCGTACGCGGCGTCAGCCCCGCATTGTTCGGCCGCGGAACCACGGTTCGCATCGAAGTCACCGGTGCGAATTTGGACGGAGTCACCGAGGTTCGCGCGGGAGGCGGAGTCACGATTTCAAACATCGACGCGACGCGGCCTCACCGCATCTACTTTGATGCTGTCATTGATAGCGCGGCGATTCCCGGGTTTCGCACACTCGAAGTCGTCGGCCCAAACGGCGATGACTCCCTTGCGGGGGTTATATTTGTTGACGACGTCCACCTTCCGGACCCCGAAGTCCTACTTCCTGACGAGGTCCGCTTCACCGACACCGCAATCGGAGCGACAGGAATCGCCGGCTTTGTGATCGAGAACACCGGACAGATCGACGAGACTCTCTTCTTCTCGGCGCCCTTCGGTGACGTCGAGTTCTTTTCACTGGCCGCAGACGACGGCGTCCTCGATGGGCGGGAGACGATGATTGTTCAGATAGATGCGGGACGCACCGCGTCCGTTTTCGCGCGCTTCGACCCGCAGTTCAACGCCCTCGTCGGCGCGGCGTGGGAAGTGAGCGCGAGAAATGGGGTTCCCGTCGGCGATGTTGTGTTTCGCGGACGGGGAATCACCGAGCAGCTGCTTACAGTTCCCGCCGAGATCGATGCCGGCAACCTGACCGCCGGCGAGGCGTTTGTGCTACCGAATGTGTTCACGACGCTGGCGGACGGTATTCTCCCGCAGACCAGCGAGTTTCGGGAGCAGTCCATTCGCATACATCGAGATGGTGTCGCAGTTGATGACAGCTTGTTTGAAGTCGATGTGGTGAACGCGGGTTCGGGAGATACCACCTGGTGGGGTAGCACGGAGATTCACTGGCAGGTCACGCCCATCGTCGACGGTACCTACTCCGGCGCGCTGATGTTGCGCTCGGATAACGACAACGCACCCCTCGTCGAGATTCCAATCTCTTTCACCGTCGGCGACGTTGCCGTGGAGCCCACGGACGGAGGCGACGTTGATGCGGCGGACACCACGGTACGCGACATCGGTACAGATGCACAGGATGCGGGCGGTAGCGACATCGCTACCGATACGAGTCTTCCGGACGCAAACAATGCGCAGGACGTGGCAGCCGCAGAGGGTGGTGACAACGGGAACGAAGGCTGCTGTGCACAATCGAGGCAGAGCGCGCCGGGCTCTGCGCTCCTCAGCGGGCTTGTACTGGCTCTCGCAGTACGCGCAGGTCGACGTCGCAGCTGACTGTCGGCGCCCGTAACACGCTCAGGAGATCAGCACGTACTTCAGTACGTTGACATCCACGTCTCCGGTGACCTGCTGCTGCAGCTTTCGAATTGCAGCGGAGTGCAGCTGGCTGACTCGGCCTACCGTTACGTTCAGGATGACCGCTACCTCCTGCATCGTCAGGCCTTCTACGTAGTAGAGCGAGAGTACAAACCGGAGGCGCTCCGGGAGCGTGTCGAAAGCAGCTCGGAACTCGTCACGCACCTGTGTGGCCGCGATCACTGTGTCACCGGCGACCGTAGTTTCGTCTTCAATGTACTCGACGAAACGTCGTGAGCGACCGGAGTCGTCCCTGTCCAGGTCTTCGAATCCGACGACCGCGCCGCCCGCAATTCGCTGCCGCAGTGTTGCGAAACGCTCAATATCGACACCCATCCTTGCGGCGATCTCGTCACTCTCCGGACGTCGCCCGAGCTCAGCAATCAGCTCGTGCTTGATGCGTTCGATTTCGTTGGCCTTCTCACGGAGGCTTCGGGGAAGCATGTCCAGGTCGCGCAGCTCATCAACCATCGCTCCCCGAATCCGAGTTCGTGCGAATCCGATGAAGCTGACGTTTCGGCCCGGGTCGTACCTGTCCACGGCCTCAATGAGGCCGATCGTGCCCGCGCTGCAAAGGTCATCGAATGCCACACTGGGCGGCAGCCGCACCAGCATGCGCCGCGCGATCCGCTCAACGAGCGGCCGATACTTTTCAATCAGGGCGGCGCGATCCACAGGGACAGCTTCTCCCGGATTTCGGCAGGCCGCCGGGCCGGTCAGTTCCCTTCCGCCTGTCACGGATTGGCGTAGGACCGGAACTCAGCTCATCTTGCGCATGAACGCGTCTTGAGCATCCTTGCCGAGTGTATCGGCAATCTTCCTGATCAGCTCCTTCTCCTCACCGGAGACAGAAGCAAACCCGAGGACACCGCCGGCGGCATCTGCGACCTGAAAGCACAGCTCGACAATGGAGCCGGCGTTGTCGCCCTGTTCTCCGAGTGCCTGCTTTAGCAGGTCCAGCGTCTGATCGAGGAACTCGGCGGAGGGGCGCTCTTCAAGCAGCGACTCGACGAGCACCCATGCCTCACTCTCGGGCTTGATACCGCGTTGCTCGAGTATCGCGAGGATGCCGGCGCGCTCTCCGCGCTGAATGCGACCGTCAGCCCACGCGACGTGTATCAGCGGCAGCAGATCGAAGACACGAACCGTGTCTCCGTCGAAGCCGAGCGCCCGTACGGCCTCGACGAGAGCCTCGTCTGTCGTGTGCAGCTTCTCGCCGATGGCCTCGCGCTGTGCCGCCTCAGCGGCTGCACGTGCCATATCACGCCGGACTTTCCTGCGTCTTTCGACACTCTTCTCGAGAAAATACTTCCCTTCACCGTTGCTCATACGCTCCTTTTCGCGCTGGCAAAGCCTTTCAGCCCTGTACGAAGTGAGTCCCCGGAGGTTAAGCTTGGCACGCCCGAGGTGTCAATCGCAGACGGCGCCACAGTCACCGCGTTGTGCGCCGAGGGTGACCCCGGAATGAGGCCCGGTGCAGCGCTCTTTTCGCGCCGACCGGCGTACGCTCGCCGCCCTCGATCACGACCGGCGCTCCTACCGGGCGACCGGAAGGCAAAAATCAGGAAACCGCGAGCAGCAACGCTGTCCGCGGTTGGTTTCTACCCCTGCGGGGCCGTTGTCGCTCGTTGAGCGGCTTCCCCGGCCCGTCTACCCGTCCGAAGCGGGCCCGCGCGGCTACTTAATCTTCGCTTCTTTGAAGTCGACGTGCTTTCGCACGACCGGGTCGTACTTCTTGATGAGCAGCTTGTCCGGGGTGTTCCGGCGGTTCTTCGTTGTCGTGTAGAAGAATCCGGTCCCAGCGGACGATACAAGACGAATTTTCTCGCGCACAGCGGCCTCCGAGGCTCGATGGGGAGGCGCGTCGTATTCGGGGCTTCTCTGCCTGTCAAGCGCGCAAAGCGTGATCTGATGGGGGTTCTGAGGTCCGCGATCAGCGTTGGCTGCCTCCGCGGGCGTGGTGCCGAGCCGGCCTGGAGGTATTCCCGGGTGACCGGGGCTTCCCGGGACTCGTCCGGAATCAAACACAGACCCGCCGAACCAAACACGTGAACATGCGTTCATATGTTTGGTTCAAAACTCCACGGCGAGCACATTCGGACGCAAGGCGGTATCACGTGTTTGCCTTCCGTGTGTTCACCCAACGTGTACAAACGGAACCGGCCGGATGATGCTGCCCGGTATCCGACGGACCTGCGGCGTCGGGTTTTCTGCAGACCGGAACTCAGAACCAAACCACCGGTCGTTCGTTTGTCCCAGGATGCCCTGCCAGTGCGGTTTCTGGACGAAACTACAAAAGTAAACAAAACATGAAATACAGGCCCCGAAAGCTTGACTGGATGTGTGAAATAGAGTTGTGACGATTTTGGTACTCAGACGACACGCGTTGGGGGGCATTCGACCCTCGACGTCATGGTGCATTGTGGATGCGGCAATCACCAATTTTGTAACACACGCATCGTAGATGGAGCATTGTACATGGCAACTCGACGAGCAGCGAACGCTGGACTGAAATCAGTCATCAGCAAGTTCAAGGCAAATGTGCGACGACTGAAGAAGGAGCTGGCGGAAGCCGAAGCCGACCTCGCAGCTGTCAGTGGCGCAACCGCTGCGAAGCCTGCAGCAGAAACGGCAGCCGCGAAGCCGGCAGCCCGCCGAGGACGCAAGCCCGCCGCGAAGAAGGCCGCTCCGAAGAAGGCCGCTGCTAAGAAGACCACGGCGAAAAAGACCACAGCAAAGAAGGCCGCTCCGAAACGAGCTGCTGCGAAGAAGGCCGCTCCGAAGAAGGCCGCTGCTAAGAAGACCACAACGCGTAAGGCCGCTCCGAAGAAGGCCGCCGCTAAGCGCGGTCGCAAGCCGGCAGCACGCAAGACCTCGGCGAAGTCCGAAGCTACAGGCGTGAACTCGATGGGCATCGTTGATGCCGCCATCTACCTCGCCAACGCCAAAGGAGCGAAGTCCGCAGATGCAGGGCAAGTTCTGGACTGGTTCAAAGAGGCGAACTACACCACTCGTCGTGGCGCACCGTCACGCAACAGTGTGTACGTTTCTCTGAATCGCGAGGCTGCTGAAGGTGCTAAGAAGTACGGAAAGGGCAATGAACGAATCACCCGCGTCGATCGCGGCCAGTTCAAGTTCAACAGCTGAGCAGGCGTCGGCGCATCGCGTCGACCCTGAGATCATGCCGTCGCGACTCCGCAACCTGCGGACCGCGGCGGTTTCAGTTTTTGCGGCGTGTGTGCTGCTGGCGGGCGTCATCGCATGCGACGAGGAGACCGAAGAGACGGTAGCCGAGCCGCAGGTAGTAGACCGATCCGTCGACGACGATGAGCCGGAAGAAGACCCGGACGCGGCCGCCGGCCCGGCATCGTCGGCCGCGGACGTTCGTCTCGCCACAGAAGTCCTGATGCAGCTGGTTGCCGCAGAAGACATCGACTCCCGCCACTTCTCGGTGAACGTCATCTCCGGAGACGTTGAGATCGTACCGACAGCCGATGCGACGGCGGATGAGTCCGAGCGCGCCGTCGCTCTTGCTCGCGCAGTGGGCGGCGTGCGAAGCGCTCGACTGGTTGGCGAGCCGGTTCCAACCCCCGCAAACAACGGCACACAGGCCGCGAACAGCGATGAGATTGTGTTGGACGGTGGCGCAGGTAACGCAGGGCACGAGGCCGATCCGCCCACGGCAGACGCGGGAGCCGCAGAGGCAGAGGTCGCCGACGTTGCCGATACCTTTGCCGCCGAGGTTCAGGTCGGCACACCGGCAGAAATCGAAGAGCCGCCTGTACCAACCGCCGATAACGAAGCCGGCGACGGCAACGAAGGAAATGAGGCCGGCGCTGCCAACAACGGCGGTGGTGAACGCATCTACACAGTTGTTGCCGGCGACAGCCTCTCCGGAATCGCCGCCCGTGAGCTCGGCGATGGAAACCGATGGACGGACATCTACGAGCTGAATCGTGACTCGATGTCCAGCCCGGAGCGCATCCGACTCGGCATGCAGCTGCGGCTTCCCGCTCCCTGATACGTCGGCCGGAGACCACGCACGCCGCGCGCATGAGATTCGTCCCGGTTCGACCAACGAAGCGATGGACGCCGGCGGGTTGACGACTTAGGAAGAGCGCGCCCGCTCTGCTTGGACCCGTGAGCCGATGAAAACGCACAAGGACAGCGATACGATCGACGTTTCGGTAGTGATTCCCGTCTACAACGAAGAGGGAATTCTGTCCGCGTCCGTCGAAGACCTCTTCGCTCGAATCGACGCGAGCCCCAAACTCGAAGGGTACAGCTTCGAGATCCTCCTCAGCGCGAATGGATGCGTCGATCGCACGGTCGACATCGCCCACACACTGATGGAGCGACATCCGCGCCTGCGGCTCATGCAGTCAGAAGAGCCGAACTACGGAAAGGCCATGCGGATGGGCATCAAAGATGCCCGCGGAAAATGGGTCATCTGCGACGAGATCGACCTGTGCGACGTAGATTTCTACGAACGCGCCCTCTACCGCCTGCGCGAAGAGGGATACGACATGGTCGTAGGCTCGAAGCGCTTGGAGCGTTCTTTCGACAAACGACCGCCCTTTCGCCGTTTCGCGTCATCCGTCATCAACTGGATGCTGTGGCTGGCTACCGGGTTCGAGGGCACCGACACACACGGGCTGAAAGCGTTCACACGCGAGCGCCTGTTGGGCGTCGTCGATGACTGTGTTGTCGACCGGGACATGTTCGCCAGCGAGTTTGTGATTCGTGCCGGCCGCGCCGACTTCCGCGTCACCGAGATTCCCGTCGAGGTCATTGAAAAACGCGCACCGTCCATCCAACTCACAAAGCGAGTTCCCCGAGTGCTGCGACAGTTGGGTACCCTGGCATGGGTAATCCGATTCAAACGACCGAAGGCCTGATGGAACGCATCGTCAATGTCTCAATCGATATCGACGGGCTTGCCTGTTACCACCGCATCCACGGAGTTGCCGGCGCCGCCGATCCGACACTCATGTATTCGACAGCGATGCCTCGCTTCCTCGACATGTGTGACCGCCTCGACATACGCGCCACTCTATTTGTCATCGCGAGCGATCTTGAGCACGGCCGCGCAGTCGAGCTGCTACGCGACGCGATCGAACGCGGCCATGAAGTGGCGTCGCATTCGTACCATCATCCATACAATCTGAGCGAGTGGCCGCAGACATCGATCGGCGACGAAATTGACCGAGCATCGGAGGCCATCATCGACACACTCGGTGTTCGGCCGCGGGGCTTCCGGGCGCCGGGCTACAACATCGATACACGCATTCTTCGTATCCTCGCCGAGCGCGGCTACCTCTACGACTCGAGCGTGTTTCCCTGCCCCTACTACTACGTCGCCAAAGCCGGCGTGATGGCCTTGATGGCTGCCAAAGGCACACCGAGCGGCTCCTCAATGACCAGACCCGGCGCGATACTGGCACCCACACAACCTTATCGACCGTCGCGTCACCAGTTTTACAAACGCGGAAACCGAAAACACAGCCTGCCGATGTGGGAGATCCCGATCGGTGTGATGAAGAGTCCCCAGGTCCCTGTCATCGGCACCACTGTAGGCGCCCTGCCCGGCGCGGCCGTCAAACACTACGCGCGAGCGTTTGCCTTCGGGCAGCGAACCCTGCAATTTGAGATGCACGCGATCGACTTTCTAGATTCGCGGGACCCGGGACTCTCAGGCAAACTCATTGCCAGACAGCGCGATCTGAAGCGACCTCAGCAGAGCAAGATTCGCAACTACGAGACCTTCCTGTCGACGCTCGGAAAGACGCACCGATTTCGGCGCCTGGACGAGCTGGCGCGCCTGCTCGATCAGGAAGCCGGTCCCACAGTGATCGAAGACTGAGCCCCGCGTGGAACACACATCGAAAGACTTCAGCGTCGAAGAGCGCCGCGAGCTCAAAGGGGCGCCAGCGCACTTTGCATGTACGAAGCGCGAAGCGTTCATCGTAAGCGGCAGCGATGCCAGAACGTTTCTTCAGAGCAAACTGACCGCGGACCTGAAGCGCCGGCCTGCGGGAAGCGGCGGTTATGCAGTCGCCGTAGACATCAACGGACGCGTCATCTTTGATGCCGACGTGATCTCTGTCCCCAGTGCTGAGGGTGAGTCCTTCGTCTTTGTGTCGGAACCCGGCTTTGCGGAAGTCGCGACAACACACTTTGATCGCTACATCATCATGGAGTCCGTCGAACTGGAGAGCCTCTCATCGACACACACAGTCATCGAGCTTGCGCATCCGGACGCAGCCGCCATCGCTGACGGCCTCATCGCCTCCGCCGGCGCCCGGTTCGTCGTAGACGCCTATCGTTCGCCGGCGACACACAAGCAGGTCATCGTCGAGAGCGATCAACTGGAAGGCGCCCGGCGATTTCTCGCGGACCAGGCACTTCAGGAGGTAGACGCAGGCCTGTTTGCGGCGCTTGAAGTCGAGCTGGGTATCCCCCGCGTCGGCCGCGACGTGGTTGCCGGCAAACACATTCCTCTCGAGGTCGGGCTTCACCCGGGCGTTCATTTCAACAAGGGCTGCTACCTCGGACAGGAGGTCATTGAGCGTCTGGACGCCCGCGGCGCGCCAAGTCGCCAGATGATGCGTGTTCGCTGGCACGGCGACGGTGTCGCCTCGGGTACGCCGGTGCTTGATTCGAAGGGCGCTGCGGGTCACGTGACCGCCTGTGTGCGCGATGCCGAAGGCACCCTCGGACTTGCAATTATTCGCAGGCGGGCATTGGACGGCGAAGGCCTGAGCCTTGAGGGCACCGGGCAGACCGTCGAGTTGATGGGGCGCGTCGGCGTGAACGACGAGTCATGACCCCGTCGCTTATCCTGGCGTCGAGCTCGCCCTGGCGTCGTGAGCTGCTCGAACGCCTGGCGGTCCCCTTTACCCAGCGCGACCCCGCCATCGACGAAGCCACGGTGAAGGCTACAGAGAGCGATCCGCGCTTCGTTGCGCTCCGCTTGAGCTCGGCGAAGGCCCTCGCAATCGCTCGAACAGAAGCCGGCGCGCTGGTTATCGGATCCGACCAGGTCGCGACGATCGACGGAAGGATACTCGGGAAACCCCTCAGCTTCGAAAACGCCTGTGAGCAGCTCCGGGGCATGCAGGGACGCACGCACGAACTGATCACCGGCCTGGCGATCGCAGACCGCAACGGCAGGCGCTGCCTGACCGAGCTGATCGTAGCGAGGATGCACATGCGCAGCCTCAGCGACGACCAGATTCGAGCCTACGTTCGCGCTGATGACCCACTGAGCTGCGCCGGCAGCTACCGCCTTGAGGCCCGCGGCATCGGACTCTTCGAAGGTATCGACTGCCCGGACTACACGGCCATTATCGGCCTGCCTCTAATGCGTACCGCCACGCTGCTGAACCTGAGGGGAGTGCCGATTCCTGCCGCATGACCGGCCGCTGCGGTTGACGAAGCAGTCGGAACGGGCGAGAAGGGCGCTCGGCTCGCCGGAGTGGCGGAATCGGTAGACGCGACGGATTCAAAATCCGTTGTCCTTTGGGCGTGTGGGTTCGAGTCCCACCTCCGGTACTGAACGAGCCCGTCGCGACACACGATGCTTCGCCTGCACGAGGGTGGCTACGAAGTGGGCGCGTGCTGGGAGACAACATGTCGCAACATATCGTTTGGATGGACCTGGAGATGACCGGCCTCGACCCGGACCGGGAACGGATCATTGAGATTGCCACTCTGATCACAGACGCCGACTTGAACATCATCGCCGAGGGACCTGAGCTGGTCATCCACCAGAGCGATGAACTTCTGGATCAGATGGACCAGTGGAACACTGAGCATCACGGCGCGTCCGGGCTGACCCGCCGAGTCCGGCAATCCACCGTTACCGAACGACAGGCCGAGCTCGCCACCCTCGATTTTCTGAAGGGCTGGGTGAAGGCCCGGGTAGCACCGCTGGCCGGCAACTCAATCCACCAGGATCGGCGCTTTCTCTCCCGCTACATGCAGGAGCTGAACGACTACCTGCACTACCGAATCATCGACGTGTCGTCGGTCAAAGAGCTGGTCCGCAGATGGTACCCCGACGTATTGGACCAGGTCGGCCCGAAGAACGCGACCCACCGCGCACTCGACGACATCTCAGAGTCGATCAACGAATTGCGGTTCTACCGAAATCGCGTCTTTCGCTGAGTCGAACACGCCGGAGCGCCGGCGTGCTGCTCAGACCTGCTCGTCCGCAGGCTCCGCTTCACTCGTCGTGAAATGCGGCGCCGCAGCGCGCACATTCTCCATGCTGTCCTGGCCGTCACCACGGTGCATGATGATCGATCCTGTACGGAGAATGTCGAACACCTCGCTGACGCCGGCGAGGACTTCGCGGGCGTGGTCGATGTCGGTGTGCTCACCCACGATCTGAAACATCACCGTATCGCTGCCCCAATCGACGGGCACACAACCGATGGACGCTGCGACCGCACGCAGCCGATTCATGGCGCCCGCTGCGCAGCGCACCTTGATCAGGGCGAGCTCGCGTGTGACCACAGACTCGTCGGCGCACTCCAACCGGCACGCCACGACTTCGACCAGCTTTGTAAGCTGCGCGATGATGCGCTGCACGCCGGAGTCCGGCCCCACCGCGACAATCGTGCACCGTGCGAAGCGTCCGTCTTCGGCGGGCGAGACACTGATGCTGTCAACGTTCCAACCGCGCCGCGAGAACACCAGCCCGACGCGGTTCATGACGCCGGGACGATTACGCAGATACAGGCTGATCGCGTGTGCTGATACCGCTTCGCTCATCAGGTGCTCCCCTGCGGTTTCTCGAGCGGCTTGTCCGGCGGTCCGAGAATCATGTCCGACACCGGCGCTCCGGCCGGAATCATCGGGTATACGTTGTCTTCTTTGATCACTTCCGCATGAATCACGGCGGGACCATCATTATAGTCGAGCGCGGCCTGCAACACCGAGCTTACGTCTTCGGGCCTCGAAATGTGAAAGCCCCTGCAGCCAAATGACTCGGCGAGCTTCACGAAGTCGGGGTTGCCTTCCATGTCGACGCCGGAGAGGCGACCCTCGTAGAAGAGGTCCTGCCACTGGCGAACCATACCGAGGTATTTGTTGTCGATGACAACGACCTTCAACGGCAGGTTGTTAATGTTTGCTGTCGCCAGCTCGCACATTGTCATCTGAAAGCCACCATCGCCCACAATCGCAACAACAAGAGCGTCCGGCCTGCCAATCTGCGCACCAACGGCAGCGGGAAACCCGTAGCCCATGGTTCCGGCGCCACCGGATGACAGCCAGCGATCAGGGTGGTCCGTCTTGTAGAACTGCGCGGCCCACATCTGGTGCTGTCCGACGTCCGTACTGACGATCGCGCGCCCTTCACTGAGGCGATACAGCTCGGCGATCACGTGCTGGCACGTGAGCCCGTTCGCATCGGAGTAGCTCAGGGGAAAGTCGCGTTTCCATGAATCGATCGTCGCGAGCCATTCCGTCGTATCACCCGGCTCAGCGATCTCGCGAAGTGCGTCCACAACCAGCTTTGCGTCACCCACGACAGACACATCGGGCGCGATAATCTTGCCGACTTCGGTAGGATCGATGTCCACATGAATCTTCACCGCGTCAACGCAGAACTCGCTGACCTTGCCGGTGATCCTGTCGTCCCAGCGCGAGCCGATCGACATGATCAGATCACAGTCGACAACCGCCTTGTTTGCATACGCAGTGCCATGCATGCCCAGCATTCCAACGCTGAGGCGATGGCTCTCGGGGAAGGCGCCCTTGCCAAGCAGCGTCGTCGTCACCGGAATCTGCAGCTCTTTCGCAAGCTGCGATACGGTTTCGGACGCGCCCGAAATTAACACGCCGTGGCCGACGAGGAGCAGCGGCTTCTTCGCCGCCTTCAACTCCCGGGCGACAGCGGCGATCGCGTCGGCGTTGCCCTGCGTCGGGTTTCCGTATCCGGGCAGGTCCAGAGGCTGGTCCCACTTCGGAATGATCGTTGCTGCCGAGACATCCTTGGGGACGTCGATCAGAACGACACCGGGCCTGCCGGACTCTGCGACCAAGAAGGCCTCTGACACGATTCGAGGGAGCTCGGCGGCCTCACGAACCAGGTAGGAGTGCTTCACGATCGGCAGAGTCAAACCAAACACGTCGGCTTCCTGAAAGGCGTCGAGCCCGAGGCTGCCAGTCACGGTTTGTCCGGTGATCACGATCATGGGCACCGAGTCCATCTGCGCGGTCATGATTCCGGTGATCGTATTGGTCGCGCCGGGACCCGAGGTCACCAACACGACGCCGGCGCGCCCGGTCGCCCGCGCGTAGCCGTCGGCCATGTGGGTCCCGCCCTGCTCGTGCCTGCACAGGACCAGGTCGATGGGAGAGTCGAGCAACGCGTCAAAGATGGGGATACAGGCGCCACCCGGGTATCCGAAGACCTTCGTAACCGACTGCTTCTGAAGAGATTTGATCAACGCTTCTGCGCCGGTCATCTCTGCGTTGCTGCTGTCTGCTGTGCCTTTGGTCATGATTTCGGTGTGAAGGAGTGGCGGAGCGTGCTCCACCGGGTTGGAGTGTCCGCTGTCAGTTCCAGCCGACGTAGGGAAGAGAGGCGGCAGCGGCGCCTACGCGATCGGCCCGCGAGAGCAGCTCCTGAAGGGGGTCCCATCTACCGCTGACCAGTGCCTGCTGCGCACTCTTCGCCATCTCAAAGTCGAACGCGCGCTCACCTGCCCGTATCTTCAACGCGTCTACGTCGATCGAAATCGAAGTCGCGGGCTCCGCCTCAACGAGCTGCGCAAGCTCCGACATCGTCTCCGCGGTCACGGTCGCGCAGGGAATGCCCAGGGTTGTGCAGTTGCCGAAGAAGATCTCGGCGAAGCTCTGCGCGATGATTCCGCGAAAGCCGTGCCGATACAGCGCCTGCGGCGCATGTTCCCGTGAAGACCCGCAGCCGAAGTTCCGGCCACTGATCAACATCGACGCGCCCGCGAATCGCGGGTCATCAATGGGATGATTCTTCGTGTATCCGTCTTCGTTGTAGCGCTCTCCATAAAACGCGTACTGGCCGAGACCATCGAAGGTCACACACTTCATGAAGTGCGCCGGAATGATGCGGTCGGTGTCGATGTCATCACCGGCTACATACACGCCGGTGCCGGTTACGTTGTGAATCTCAAGCTCACTCATACTGCGTCACTCCTGATACCAAACACCTCGCGGGCGTCTGCAACACTGCCCCGAATCGCCGCTGCGGCGACCATTACGGGACTCATCAACATAGTACGGCCGCGTGCGCTTCCCTGGCGGCCCTTGAAGTTTCGATTGCTGGACGAGGCACAAAGCTGATCGCCGACCAGCTTGTCCGGGTTCATCGCCAGGCACATGGAGCAACCCGGCTGGCGCCACTCAAAGCCGGCCGCTTCGAACACCTCGACCAGGCCTTCTTCCTCGGCCTGCTTAGCAACCTTCCAGGAGCCGGGCACGATCAGCGCCTTGACGCCCTCGCTGACTCTCCGGCCTTTCACATGTTCGGCTACATCGCGAAGGTCCGAGATTCGGCTGTTTGTGCAGCTGCCGATAAAGCAAACATCAACCGGCGTTCCCTGTATCGGAGCGCCCGGTGTCAGGTTCATGTGCTCGATCGCTTCCTGCCAGGTTCCGCGCTCGCTTTCCGGCATGCCGTTCCCGTCCGGAATCGCCTCGTCGATGCCCACACCCTGGCCGGGGTTGATCCCCCAGGTGACCGTCGGTGCAATGTCGGCCGCGTCGATTACAACGACGTCATCGTAGTCTGCGTCCGGGCCGGACGCCATGCTTCGCCACCAATCGCAGGCTGCGTCCCAGTCGCCGGCCTTCGGCGCGTGTTCACGTCCGCGCAGGTATTCGAAAGTGACGTCATCCGGGTTGATGTAACCCACACGAGCACCGCCTTCGATCGACATGTTGCACACGGTCATGCGCTCTTCCATCGACATCGCTTCGATGGTCGTCCCCGCAAACTCATACGCAAACCCAACGCCGCCGTTGACGCCCAGTACGCGGATGATGTGCAGGATGACATCCTTGGCATACACGCCGCTACCCAGCTCTCCGTTGACTTCAACCCGTCGCACCTTCAGCGGCGACAACGCCAGCGTTTGGGTCGCGAGCACATCGCGCACCTGACTTGTCCCGATGCCAAACGCGATCGCACCGAAGGCGCCGTGTGTGGACGTGTGGGAGTCACCGCAACAGATGGTCATGCCCGGCTGCGTCAAACCCAGCTCGGGCCCGATGACATGCACGATACCCTGGTTCGCATCCTTCTCATCGAAGAACGCCACGCCGGACGCCTCTGTGTTATCTTTGAGCGCCACCATCATCGCTTCTGCGAGGGGGTCACTGAAGGGGCGCTGGCGCGTATCGGTCGGCACGATGTGATCGACGGTCGCAAAGGTCCGATCCGGGTACGCGACCTGAATGCGCTTCTCGCGCAGCATCGCAAACGCCTGCGGGCTCGTAACTTCGTGGATCAGGTGCAGCCCGATGAAGAGCTGCGTTCGTCCATCGTCCAGAGTGCCCACCGTGTGAGCGTCCCATACTTTCTGAAAAAGGTTCTTACTCATTTTCTGCTTCGTCTCGCTTGAGCGCTTCGCTCTCGGTCGTGTGAACAATCGGCAGATATTCCGGCAGCCAGAAACGTGACTTCACGTATTCGAGCCTCTCGCCTTCAGGCGGAAGATCAACAGCCGCAACGCCTTCGCGGTGGGCGGCCTCCATGACCGCTACCGCGACGTGTTGACTGACTGTCTGAAGGTCGCTCAGGGGCGGATACAACAGCGTGGTCTGGCCATAGGTGTCCAGGGTGAACCGGGCCAGCGCGTGTGCGGCTGCCAGCACCATGGGTGCGCTGATTTTCGACGCACCGCTCAGCAGTGTGCCGAGCCCGAGGCCGGGAAAGATGAACGCGTTGTTGCCCTGTCCGATGTCGATGGTGCGTGTGCCGTGCTGCACCGGATCGAATGGTGATCCCGTCGCAACAAGCGCTCGGCCGTCGGTCTGCTGAATGACGTGGGCTGGGATCGCCTCAGCGAGCCGCGTCGGGTTCGAGAGCGGAAAGACGATAGGCTCTTCGGTGTTTTCCATCACCGCGCCGATGATCTCTTCGTTGAACGAACCCTTCTGGCCGCTGAGTCCAATCAGCGCGGTAATCTTCGCCCCCTTTACGGTCTCGAGCAGTCCGGGCGCCGCGCCGTCGTAGCTCCAGTCCGCAACCCGCTCATCAGGCTGCGCAAACTCAGCCTTGTATGGTTCCATGCTACGGCTCTTGAGCAGGAGCCCGCGGGAGTCCAACACGAAGATGGAGGCTACGGCGTCTTCTTCGCTCAGACCCTCAGCCATCAGGCCATCACGTATCGAGAGCGCCACGCCGATGCCGCCGGCGCCGGCGCCATACACAAGATAGCGTTGGGCTGCGAGAGCCTCACCCTTCACGCGACAGGCAGAGATCAGCCCGGCCAGAGCCACCGCGCCGGTCCCCTGAATGTCATCGTTGAACGAAGGAAGCTCATCGCGATACCGTTCCAGAACGGTGAACGCGCTGTCCTTGGCAAGGTCTTCCCACTGAATGATCGCAGCCGGCCATCGCTTCTTCACGGACGCCACAAAGCGGTCGAGAAACGCGATGTACTCGTCGCCCGTCATCCGTTGGCGCGGCGCCCCGAGATAATTCGGGTTCTCGAGCAGCTCCTTTCGGTCAGTACCCACATCAAGCCCGACAGGCATGCTGTGGAAGGGGCTGATACCGCCGCCGACCGTGTACAGGGAGAGCTTACCGATTGAGATCGCAAGGCCTCCGTAGCCCTGATCTCCGATACCGAGAATCGCCGACGAATCCGTCGCCACGATCATGCGAACATCATAGAGCGGGTAACCGGCAAGTACATCGTCAATGTGGTCGATGTTGTCCGGGTTTACCGTCAATCCGCGCGGACTCTGAAACAGCGCGCTGAACTTCTCGACCGCTTCGCCAACCGTCGGCGTGTAGATGATGGGCAGCATCTCAACGAGGTGCTTTTCAATCAACGCGTAGAAGAGAATCTCCTGCCGCTCCTGTAGCCCGCGCAGATACTGGTACTTTTCAATGTTTGTGTGGCAACCGCTGAACTGCACATAGGCGCGGTCAAGCTGGTCAGCCATCGTTGTGACGCGACTGGGCAGCAGTCCGTCAAGGCCCAGCTCACGACGTTCTTTCTGCGTGAAGGCCGTGCCCTTGTTCACAAGGACGAATCGAAGCAGCGCGAAGCCCTTCACCCAGGTCTCGATATGTGTGCCGCCATCCGCGTCTCGTCGAATGTCGAAGAATCCACACACGGGCGGCCGATCTTCCGCGCCGATACCGACGGCGCGAGAAGATGGACGTCGCAGAGGCATTCTGATTCGAGCCTTGCTCATTCAGCGGACTCCGGATCCGACGACTCAAGACGCTCCATCATGCGCGCGATGACGGCGTCGCCCATTTCGGTGCAACCCACCAGCTTCACATTGTCGCCGGCGGTCTTGATGTCGCCGGTTCGCAGGCCGGACTCGAGAACATCGGCCACGGCCATGTCGATGACGCGCGCGAGGTCCACTCGACCTGCGCCGTACTCCAGCAGCATTGCGCCTGAGAGGATCGCACCCAGTGGGTTCGCGCGACCCTGTCCCGCGATGTCAGGCGCAGAGCCGTGGACAGGCTCGAAGATGCCCGGCCCGTCGCCGAGAGACGCGGACGGGAGCATGCCGAGAGAACCGGTCAGCGCAGCCGCGATGTCTGACAGAATGTCACCAAACATGTTGCCGGTTACGATGACGTCGCATTCGTTGGGCCAGGTCACCAGCTGCATCGCGAACGCGTCCACATACGCGTGCGAGAGCTCCACGTCGGGGTACTCTTCGGCGCCCATCGCGGTGACAATTTCACGCCACAGCCGCATGACCTCGAGGACATTGGATTTGTCGACGCTCATCAGCTGGCCGCCGCGTGCGCGCGCCGTCTCGAAGCCAAAGCGTGCAACTCGGCGAATCGACGCTTCATCGTATGCGAGGGAGTTTACGCCGCGCCGGTTCGGAGCGGTGCCGCTGATACCGCGGGGCTCGCCGAAGTAGATTCCGCCGACCAGCTCGCGCACGATGACAAAGTCCGCGCCGTCGACGCGCTCAGGGCGCAGAGGACAGGCCGCATCCAAACAGGAGAAGAACTTCGCGGGGCGCAGGTTTGCGTACACGCCCAGCTCTTTGCGGATACGCAGCAGACCGCGCTCGGCGCGAAGCTCCGGTGGGACATCGTCCCACTTCGGGCCGCCGACCGCACCGAGAAGAACTGCATCCGATGCCTTCGCCAACGCTACCACTTCGTCCGTCAGCGGTACGCCGTACTCATCCAGTGAGGCGCCTCCGAAAAGCGCACTCTCGGTCTCGATGGGAATGCCGGCAAAGTCGGCGGCGGCTTTGATGACGCGAAGCGCCTGCTCGTTGACCTCGGGTCCGATGCCATCACCATCAATGCGAAGAATCTTCATACACCTGTTCCTGCGTCACGCAGGTTCGGTTCCGGAGCGCCCGCGCGCTGCCTGGCCCGTTCCTGCTGGAAAATGAAATTGTTGAGGGCGTCCACAAATGCGCCCGCGCTGGCGATCACCACGTCTGTATGTGTGTCATTGCCGCGAGCGACGATGCCCTCGCGCTCGATGCGGAGGTGCACGCGTCCCTGCGCGTCCGAGCCTCCGGTAATCGCCGCGAGGCGATAGTCAACAAGCTCGGTTCCTTCCGCGGCGGTCGCCTTTTTGATCGCCTCGATCGCCGCGTTTACAGGCCCGTCACCCGTAGCGTCCGCGACTGCCGTGCGGTCGCCACATCGGACCGTAGCCACCGCCCGAGACTCGACGTTCGTCCCCGAGCTGAACTCCACCTGCTCCAGGCGATACCAGGGCTCCGCGTTATCACCGGCTGCTTCAATGATGGCGTGCAGGTCCTCGTCGTAGATCTCCTTCTTGCGATCGCAGAGCGCCTTAAAGCGATCAAAGAGAGCCGGCATGTCGGCCTCGTCCACGTCGTAGCCCAGCTCCGAGAATCGTGACTTCAGCGCGTGCTTGCCTGAGTGCTTTCCGAGCACGAGGCTGGTGTCCGAGAAGCCCACGTCTTCCGGGTGCATGATCTCGTAGGTCTCGCGCTGCTTCAGCATCCCATGCTGATGGATGCCGGCTTCATGAGCGAATGCGTTGCGACCGACGATGGCCTTGTTTCGCTGCACGTCCAGGCCGGTGATTTCGCTCACCAGTCTGCTGGCGTTCAGCAGCTGAGTGTTGTCCACACGCGTACGAATTCCGGTCAGGTCGTGGCGCGTGCGCAGCGCCATAACCACCTCTTCGATCGCCGCGTTGCCCGCACGCTCACCAATGCCGTTAATGCAGCCTTCTACCTGACGGGCGCCGGCGGCGATCGCAGACAGAGAGTTCGCGACGGCGAGGCCCAGGTCGTTGTGGCAGTGTGCCGAGATAATCACATTGTCAGGCACCGCCTGGACAATTGTCTTCGTAATCGTGAAGTACTCGGCTGGCATCGTATAGCCGACGGTGTCGGGTACGTTGAGGGTCGTCGCGCCGCACTCGGCGGCCAACACAAACGCCTCTGTCAGGAAACCGAGGTCAGAGCGCGTCGCGTCTTCTGCAGAGAACTCCACATTGTCACAGAGCTCGCGGCACAGGGACACGCCGAAGCGGATCTGCTCAAGCACCTGCTCTCGCGTCATGCAGAGCTTGTGTTCCATGTGAATGTCGCTTGTCGCAATAAACACATGAATCCGCGGATTCACAGCATCTTTGACGGCTTCCCACGACTTGCGAATGTCGCCTTCTCGGGTGCGGCAGAGCGCAGCAACCTGCGCCTGCTGCACAACTTCGCACACCTGCTGTACGGACTTCAGTTCACCCGGGCTTGCTGCCGGAAATCCGGCCTCGATGACATCGACGTTCATCCGGTCAAGCTTGCGCGCAATTCGCAGCTTTTCACTCGCGGTCATCGTCGCGCCCGGCGATTGTTCTCCGTCGCGCAGGGTCGTATCAAATATTCGTACGTAGTCTTCCATGGAACTGCTCGGCCTCTTCGAATTCAATAAATATCAGTCAATGTGTGTTTGCTTCAGGCAGTGCGTTCGGGACGCGGGGGACTATTCCGCCGCGTCCCTCAATAGGCTCTTCACATTCGACCGAGATAGCTTGTACTCGTAGGCATCAACCATCGCGAACCAGCTCGCTTCTACAACATTGGTGCTCACGCCGACGGTGCCCCAGGTGTCTTTGCCGTCGGACGCACGAATCAGCACGCGAACGGCAGCGGCGATCCCGTCGCTCGAATCCATGATGCGCACGCGATAGTCGACCAGACGAACCGTATCGACTTCCGGATACGCACGGGCGAGGAGGATGTGCAGCGCGGTGCCAAGCGCATCGACCGGGCCGCAGCCATGCGCGATGATCGGCTCGGCGTACTCTGCATCGAAGCGCAGCTTCACGACCGCGCGCGTTCGCACGTTCGAGATTTTGTTTGGCTCGTGGGCGTCGACAAGAATCGTCGTTACGTCGGCCTCTTCCACCTCAAAGTACTGCCGCCGCTCATCTCTGGCCTCGGCAAGCAGCAGTGACAGAGAAGCCTCGGCGTCTTCAAACTGGTAGCCGCGGTTTTCGAGCTCTTTGATGCGCTCCAACACCGCGATGGTTGATGGGTGTTTGGGATCCAATTCAACGCCCAGCTCCTCCGCTTTGTACGCGAGGTTCGAGCGGCCGGACAGGTCGGATACGAGCACGCGACGGTGGTTTCCGACGGCTTCGGGCTCGATATGCTCGTAGCTGCTCGCGACTTTCATCACCGCGTTTACGTGTACTCCTCCCTTGTGTGCGAAGGCGGACCGGCCCACGTATGCCTGACGGGAGATCGGAACGTTGTTCGAGATCTCGTCGATCGTGTGTGCAACCCGGGTCAGACTCTGCAGCTTGTCGGCGCCGATACACGACACGCCCATCTTCAGCTCGAGCGACGGGATGATCGCCACCAGATTTGCATTGCCACAGCGCTCGCCGTAGCCGTTGATCGTTCCCTGGACCAGGTTCGCGCCGGCGCGCACCGCCGCCAGACTGTTTGCGACCGCCAGCTCGGCGTCGTTGTGTGTGTGGATGCCAACCGGAATTCCGAACGCGCGGACGGCCTTTGCGGTCAGCTCGGATACGCGCTCAGGCAGAGTGCCGCCGTTCGTATCACACAGGGTCAGGCATGAAGCACCACCCTCGACGGCCGCTTTCAGCGCCGCAAAAGCATATTCTTCGTCCTCGGCGGCACCGTCGAAGAAGTGCTCAGCGTCGAAGATGACCTCGTCCACACGCTCGCTCAGGTAGCGCACAGAGTCGACAATGATCTCGAGGTTCTGCTCTCGGGTGATGCCGAGGACTTCTGTGGCCTGAAAGGACCAGGACTTTCCGAAAATCGTCACGACCGGCACAGAGGCCTCGAGCAGCTTCTGCAGGTTGTCGTCTTTTTCGCAGCTGTGCTGTGCGCGTCGGGTTGAACCGAAAGCAGCGATCCGGGTGTTCGCAAAGGACTCGCCCTTCACCTGGTCGAAGAAGGCGATGTCACGGGGATTTGAACCCGGCCAGCCGCCTTCGATGTAGGCCACGCCCAGCTCATCCAGGATGTGGGCCACCCGAATCTTCTCAGCTACTGAGAGCTGAAATCCTTCGCCCTGCGTCCCGTCTCGCAGGGTCGTATCGTAGATGCGTACGCGCTGTGCCGTTGTATCGCCGCTCATCGATTTACTTCGGGTAGGTTGGGTGGTGGGAGCTATCAGGCTTCGAAGCCAAAATGCAGAAAAGGCCGGCTCGCTTTTTGCGGCCGGCCCGGGTTCGGAAGGAGAGGAGAGCTGTAGGCGTCACCCGTGTCCGTCCGCCAGGCCGGCGTCGCTAATAATAAGGAGCGATAGGAGCTCCTGGCCGATAATCGGCTCGTTCGCGACGACAATGCTGGCGGGTAGAGTGTTCACAACAGCTTCCTTCGTGCCGGAATCTCCGGCGTGCGGCGTAGTCTATTGGCGATGCCGCACTGCGTCAAGGGTGTGGCGAACGTCGCCCCAACGTGCGGCGGGGGCGAGCACAGGGTGACCGCCGCCATGCAGCGATTGGCGGAACCAAGAGCGCTGCCTGTTCGCTGCTGCGTCTCTGCGAAGCGCACACAGAGCGCATCACGCAACACGCACGAGCGGCACCTCAGTTCTCGACGACGAACCAGAAGAACCCTCGAAGGTCGCCCTCTGCGAAGTCGACCGCTGCGTCCTCTGGGTACCGGCTCGCGAGGGCGTCGCGCAGCGCAGGCGTCAGGGAGTCGCGGGCGCCGTGGCATCCGACGCAGGGCGCGGCGGTCGCGATGGGGACCAGCTCGCCCACCTGACCCTCGGGGCCGGCGAAAAGCGCCGCCTCCGGACGCGCCGCGTTTACATGTGACGCCGCCCAGACGGGCGGCACGTTCTCCGGATTTCGCAGACGGTGGGAGGTTCTACCGATTCGAAGACCGGGAGTCGCAGCCTCTGCCGTTATCCGCGGCGCGGCGTCCGCACAGACTTCCACGGCAGCGGGCAGGCCGGACTCGGCGGCCTCCATCACAGTGCGCATCAGAGTGCCACCGAGCGTGGCGCGCGCCTGCCTCGCGGCGGCAAGAGCCGAGCGCTGCGCTGCGTTCAGATCGGACTCTTCGACGCGAAGCCAGGCGGCGGCCTCTGCCGCAACGTCGACCGGCTGTGACGCAGGTTGCGACGGCGGGGCGGCGACGGCGGCCTGCCCTTCAGCCTCACCGGCCGCATCGTTCGACGGCACCGCGACGGACTCCTCGCCGGACGGTGCACCGGACGCTTCGACCTCCGGCGGCGACTCCGAGGGACTCTGACAACCGAAGGCCGCGAGGGTCGCGCTGACTATGAGACAAAGAACTGGGACTCGCTGTTGCATCGTTGTCGCTCCGTTTGTGCCCGCGCGAACCGCCCGACTGACGCACGCGGAAGCCATCGCCTGACTAGCGCCCGATTGCCGGCCCCTGCAACGTCTTCCGCTCAATTTCGGCAGGAGCCTCTCAGCTGATCGAGACAACCACCCTGAGTCCATCCGGCGAGACGGCCGACGGGAGCTCATCACCCACCATCAGCCCGAGCAACGCCCGTCCGAGAGGCGACGCCGGCGTGATCGCGAGCACGCTCGTGCCGTGCAACGCAAAGCGCGTACCGCCGCCGGCGGGAACGACGAGATAGTGCTCGTCTTCGTCGTCGCCGCCGGCCCGTTCGCTGCGCACGCACACCAGCGAGGGAACGGCGACTTCGTCGACCTCATGGGGCGACGACAGGGAGTCGAGTCGGCGCTGCACGTTCGCCAGCTCTTCGGTGCGCTTCGCCAGACCGCGGGCCAGATACGAGGCCTCGGTCGCGCGGGTGTCTTTGCTGTTCTCTGCGCGCGCCTCAGGGTGGACGGCGCCTTCCTGCGTGCTGCGCTGTGCGAGCCGCAGCTCGTCCATCCGGGTCGCGATGGTCTGTTTGAGGGCCGCCATCGCCGCCGCACAGTGTACTCTCTGCATAGAGCCTGTGTGCGGCCTTTGCCCCTCACCCGCAAGCACGATCGGCGGACTCCCGGCTCTCCGCATCCCTCGGTGCGCATGAACAGCTGTCGCCGTGGGGCTCCGCGGCCAGGACGCGGTTGTTGCCGTCCACAGCGATCGCGCAGCACTCGAGGAGGTCTTCCTTCAGCTTCCGACGCCCGCGCTGCACGCGGGACTTCATCCCCGAGACTCCAATCCCCAGCTCGCGGGCCGCTTCCCCCTGCGTAGCGTCCCCGAAGTCCGTAAGAAGCAGGGCCGCGCGATAGGGCTCCGGCAGCCTGTCGATGAATGGAGTCAGGCAGTTGAGAATGAGCTCGCGATCGGCGCTCTCGTCCAACGAGTCGGGCGCAGCAACCTCGTGTTCGTCCGCCGACACGTGCACACCACGACGTCGATGCGCTGCTCGACGACGATAATAATCCGTGACGGCGTTTCGCGTTGCACGCCAGAGAAAGGCGCGCGGATCCCGTACATCGTCGCTCGTCACCAGCTTGAGCAACACGCCCTGCACGATATCCTCAGCGTCAGCGACGTTGCCTACGCGAGCGCGCGCCCACGCCACGAGGGCGCTGCGTAGCTGCTCCACCGCAGCGGTATCTGCCAACGCGACGGCAGCACCGCCGCTGTGATCGAATCCGGTCATCGTAAAATTCCTGCCTGAGAACGATGCAGTGCGAAGCGCCCGCGGCGCTGTCAATCGCGCTCAGCAGCAGCCGGGAGCGCAACAGCCGGACGACGTGCCGGCGTCTCCGCCTCCTTCATTGCCGCAACATGCGGTGCCACCGCCGAATGCAGGCGCGCAACAGGCCGGTACGCAGATTTGTACGCAGCGCCACTGCCCTCCGCAGCATGCGTTGTTCGTCGTCGCGGCGGCGTCAGTGTTTGTGTTCTCACTCATGGGACTACCCTCTCTGATCGGCACACGAAATTGCGTGCACCCATACAGACGCAGCGCCTCCCGAAAGGACGCAGGGCCCGCTCCCCGGCCGCCCGGCCTCAGGACACCGGTGCTGCTGCCGGCTGCTTTTTCGCTGCGGTTACGGCGACACCGACCACGATCAACACAGCGCCGGCGATGCTGGTAAGCGCCGGCACCTCATCGAAGAGCAGAAGCCCCCACACAAACCCCAGCGCGACCTGCAGGTAGCTCACTGTGGTCGCCCGAGCTGTCGTCTCCCGGTGCAGGCCGTGGGTCATGAATACCTGCGCCACCTGCACGATCACTCCCATCAGCAGCAGCAATCCCAGCTCGCGAAGATCAGGTACAACCGCATCCGCGGCCATCACGGGTATCGCCAGTGGTGTCGCGACAATGGGAAACCACGCGACGATAACGAGGGGGTCTTCCGTCGTGCGGAGATTTCGGATGGTCACGTACACCACCGCGGTCATGACAGCGCCGGCGAGCGCGATCAGAATCGCCGCAGGGTCGGGCGACCCGGCGCCTGCTCCGAAGAGAAACTCCGGGCGCGCGACCAGGATGACCCCGGCGAGCGCAATCAGCCCTGAGACGGCTTCGCGGGGGCCGATGCGTTCGCCCAGAAATGCCGCCGCGAGGAAGGTGGCGATGATCGGGTTGCTGAACTGCAGCACCATCACGTCGCCCAGGGGCAGGTGCGTGATGCCGTAGAAGAAGCACATCAGCGCGCCGAAGCCGAGCGCACCGCGCAGAAAGAGCAGGCCGCGACGCTCGCCTTTCCAGGACAGGCCCGCCCTGCGCAGCATCCAGAAACTCAGCACCAGCGTCACGGCGCTGCGGGCGAACACCATCTCAGTGCTGGGAATACGCTCGCCCAGCATCTTCACGATGATGCCCATGATGCTGAAGAGCACCGACGCTACGATCATGTCGCGCACGCCGGCAGAGAAGTAGCGACTGGGTTGCCTGGTATCGGGCAAGAAGGGTCCTCACGCGTGACCGGCTCAGCCCGGCGTCTCAACACGGCCGTCGGCGTGCTGTGCAAAACGCCCCCGCTCCCGCGGGTGCACCGGCGCGTCGCTCGGCCAGGGCCAGCCACCAAACCCGGTCGTGTGGTAGTCCAACATGGCCTGGCGCAGCTCGGCGGGTGTGTTCATCACGAAAGGCCCCTGGTGCGCAACCGGCTCCCCGATGGGTCGCCCCTGCAGCAGCAGAAACTCGCAGGCTTCGGACCCCGAGCTGATCTCGATCTCTTCACCCGCACGTACCGAGATCATCGAGCCCCCCGGTATCGTGCGACCCGCAATGCCGCAGTGATCGCCTTCAAAGAAATAGAGCGCGCGCTGACTGTCCGCGCCCGCCGCCGGCAGAGTCCACACCGAACCGGGTTCCATCGCGATGGTCCAGATAGCGATGTCCGACTCCGCGCGCGACGCCCACGACGAAGGCGGCGGGGCGGGCGCTGCCGTGTCACCGAGACGGCCGGCGACCACGCGGACCCGGGTCCGGGCGCCAACGTCGCCAAACACCGCCTCACTCACATTCTCATTCCAGAACATGGTGAAGTGCGGCTCTGTCATCTTGTCTGCCCGCGGCAGGTTCAACCACACCTGAAAAATCTCGAGGGGATTGCTCTCGCCGGAATGAACCAGCGGAAACATCTCAGAGTGCACCACCCCTGCGCCCGCTGTCATCCACTGCACATCGCCGGCCCCGAAGCGAGCTGTCGCCCCCATCGAGTCGGCGTGATCAACAAGACCCCGTCGGGCAATCGTGATGGTCTCGAACCCACGGTGCGGGTGCCGGGGAAAGCCGGGAACCGTGTCGCCGTGATACATGCTCCAACCATCTCTGGCGCTGAAGTCCATGCCGATACGGCGCCCTGCGACGCCGGTCGCCGGGGCCATCGCATCGTCGCCGGCGGGGTAGCGGTCGTTGTGCCAGGCGCAGAAAAGAAAGGGGTCCGGCGTCTGCCACGGAAAACCCAGTGGAGTTACGGAAAGGACGGGATTCTCGCTCATGCCTGCTCCTCCCCCGGGACGTCGCATTGACATCCGGAGGGCAGGATAGTGCGCATCACGTATCATCGGCGCAAGGCTACGCGCAGGTCGGCTCGCACACGTGATCAGCGGCTGAGCCTCACCAATCGTCCAACGCTTCCGCCACCGCTTCGTTGGCGGCCAGCTCGGCGTACTCCTCTTCCAACTTTCGGCCGCTCTGCAGCGCCCGCTCGAAGGCGAGGCCCTGTTCGCCCAGAGAGTGCCGTTTTCCCTCTTCGCGATTGCTGCGGCGGCGCTGCGCCGCACGGGCTTCGTCAGCGATGCGATCAAAGCGATACAGATGCGATCCGTCTGAATCGATCTCGGAGTAGGCATCGAACTCCGCCGCGACTTCCCTCAGGGCCTTCTCGATGGATTTCGGATTCCGGCTTGTAACAGGCACGCTCGCGGGAATCTTCTTCGCGATGAGGTCAACCGCCTGGTCGTCATCCATCAGCTTCGCCTCGTCCGACGACCACGCGAACACCTGGCGCATCACCGCGCGACGCAGATTTCGCTTAGCGCGGCGCTTGTTCTCGGGCGCCACGACGAAGAAGCGACGCATCAGGGGAACCAGGAAGAACATCACGCTGTACAGTGCCGGAAACCCGAGCAGACCGAACCAGGTCGCGGCATTGCTCAGGTCGAGGCCGAGGTACGGCGCAATGAAACCCGGAACCGCGACGAGGGCGCTGAACAGAACAAAGAGGTTCAGGGCACCGATGCCGGCGTTCGCGGAACCCGTGTTGCCGGTGACCGTCTCCTTGCGTTCGAAGCGCTCCCAGAACGCGGGCGCCGGTCGCGCGTCGCCTGCTGTGCCGGCGGACTGCATCAACTCATCAAACACGTAGAGCACCGAGCCGTCCGAGGTCACCTCCACGTCGCCATCGTAGTACGCCAGCAGCCTCGTCGACTCCTTCTCTGCGGTCTCGATGGACCAGCCCGTTCGACTTGCGAGCTCGGTCGGGCTGACGACACCACCCTGCGATCGAATCCAGGCCAGCAGCTCGCGCTCGGTGAACAGCTCTTCGACCTCGCCCTCTTCGGCGCCGAATACGAAGGAATACACCTTCTTGTAGAAAGGCCGCGTGTCCTTGCCCGGATCACTATCGCGTGCCCAGCGGCTGCTTCGAGGCGAATACAACCCGCGCGCACTGCGGTCTCTGCCGAAGGCCCAGTACCAGAACCAGAAGCCGGGGCCGTCGCCGCCTGCGCGACCACGACCGAAGCCACCGCGGTTGTTGTCGCTGCCCTGCCGCTGGCTCATCATCGCCACATAGGCGGCAACCATGAGCGCCACGAAGAGCACGACGTAGCCCACCAGCACAATCGCGATCGTGGCCTTGTAGGTCTTCTTGAAACCGCGCCACACCCAGCCCTTGAAGCGCTGCCACGCGTTCCTGTCCTTCTTTCTCGGACGCACGTCCGGCGAAAACCGGTAGACGATCGCGCCGTCGTCCCGCACCTCAAGCCGAGCGTCGTAGTCGATGAGCAGCTTGCGCATCGCCGGACCCAGCTTCGCGGCCGGGATGCCGGACGCAACCACAAGATCCGACTCCGTCGCGACCCCACCAGCGGCACGTATCGCTTTCAGCAGCAGCTTCTCGGTCTTCTCGTCCGAGAGATCACGTCGGTCCAACTGCGCGGGTCCTGCCATCGTTCAATGCAACCTGTGCTCAAGGGCGCGCCGAGCATAAGCGCTGGTGCAAAATATGCGAGGGGGATACGAGGCTCAGGGTGGGGACGAGGCTCAGGGTGGGGACGAGGCTCTGCCTCGTGCTCCGGCAGGGGTTTCACCCCTGCACCCCGCGGAAATCGCATAGCGATTTCCTGTTGGGATTGTTGACGAGGCCACTCGGAGGCCGTGTTTATCGGCGGCGGCGCTTCTTTCTCGTCGGTTTTCGGGAAGACGTGTCGGGGGCCTGGGATTCGGCGTCGAAGAACTGCTTTGCGTATCCCGGGTCGAAGGACCTGTACCAGCCGGGGTTCAGTACCTCGCGGCGGCGTTCGCGATCGTTGGCGAGATATTCCCGCTCGAAGTCAGCGCAGAAATCCATAAAGGTTCCGGCGGAGATCGCCTCTCGCATCTCGCCCATGAGGCGGTGGTAGTAGGCCACGTTGTGCAGTGAGCAGAGGGTCGTACCGAGCAGCTCGCCGGACTTCACGAGGTGATGGACGTACGAGCGGGTGAAGTTCCTGCAGGCGTAACACTCACAGGAGGCGTCGATGGGAAATCGGTCGTTGCGGTAACGCTTGTGATCCACGCGAATGCGTCCGCGTGAGGTGAAGAGGGTCCCGGAGCGGGCGTATCGCGTCGGGATGACGCAATCGAACATGTCCATGCCGCGGCCGACAGCGCCTACCAGATCTTCAGGCAGACCCACGCCCATCAGGTAGCGTGGCTTGCCCGCAGGCAGCTCCGGCTCCGCGGCATCCACGGCCTGCATCATCAACGCGTGGCCTTCGCCGACAGACACGCCGCCGATGGCGTATCCCGGCAGGTCGCGCTTGATCGTCTCCCTGGCGCTGAACGCGCGCAGGTCGTCGAACACTGACCCCTGCACGATACCGAACAGCGCCTGGTCTTCGCGCGAATGCGCGGCGATGCAGCGATCGAGCCAGCGCAGGGTCCGTTCCACCCCCACCTTTGCGGCAGGTTGCTTACACGGCCATGGCACGCACTCGTCGAAGGCCATGATGATGTCGGCGCCGATCGCTTCCTGCACCTGCATTGACCACTCGGGCGTGGCGAACACCTCTTCGCCGCCTTTCTGAAAGCGAAAGCGAACACCCTCTTCGCTGAATTCGGTCTTCGGCAGGCTGAATACCTGAAAGCCCCCGGAGTCCGTCAGCACCGGCCAGTCCACGCCCATGAACGCGTGGATGCCGCCGTGGGCCGCGACGATCTTCTCACCGGGCTGCAGGTGCAGGTGATAGGTGTTGGCGAGAGAGATCTCGGTTCCGATCTCGCGCAGGTCTCTGGGAAAAATCCCCTTCACTGTGCCCGCGGTACCGACCGGCATGAATACCGGCGTCTCGATGGTGCCCCGATCGGTGTGAACCCGACCACGGCGCGCTCTGCCGTCAGAGCAAATATGTTCGTATCGAACTGTCATTGTGCGCGCATGCCAGAGCGCGGCCCGGGAGGCAAAGAGACTGGCTCAGCCGAACACGCAGGCCGTCGCCGATCACGCTGCGTCGTCGGCCGCGGATCGTGCCCACACGCAGCTCCTACTGAGGCTGCGGCGAGGGGATCAGCAACCTCCCTGAGGCAGCCGGCGAGTAGGGCCGGCGGCCGAGATTTGGTCGCAGGTCGCGCAACGCAGTGTTGAGCTGCACGTCGGGTATCGGTGTGGCCAATGCCGCATCGGGAACACCGAGGCGGGGACGATAGTCGAAGATGCGAACCCCGTCGTACTCGACGGTGTAGGTCCGACCGTAGAGATCGAAGCCTACTGTACTGCCATCAAGTCTCGGCCTGAAGTCGGCGATGCGAATCGACGCCAGAGCGTCCACGGTCAACACGGAACTTTGCGGCGCCGGGGCGTCTTCCAGCGGCAGCCAGGGCCAGGTGTCGGTGCCGGCCCGCGACCTCGCGGCGTCGACCTCGGCGACCCACTCCAGAAACTCTGAGGCCATTTCGCCGCAACCCAGTGACGCGGCCGCCACGCCGCTCGTGTGTTCCCATGTCCCCGTGCCCCGCCAGACGTCGTCCTGCAGTCTCGACGAGCGCGCGCGTGCCCGCACAATCCACCGGTCAGAGCCGCCGGAGTGCACCGTGACGAAGAAGTCCAGCTCGGGCGTCTCGTGCCAGCGCGGATCGGCGAGGCAATGGGTCACAAAGCGGGGATCTGTCACCGGAAACCGACAGCTCGCCTGCGCCGCCACGACATCCGGCGCGTTCGCGGCTCGAAACAACGCAGAGTCGGACACGGCGTATTCAAAAGCGCGGGCACAGGTGGTGTCGATATAGGTGGCCTCACCGACGCGTCGATCGGTCGATACGCGGATCGCCGACGGCTCAGCCGCCTCGGCTTGTCTCGCCGACAGGGTGACGCTGACACCGGCAAACGCCAGCGCGAAGGCGGCGTGCGCCACGACCTTCATTGTGCGTCTTCCTATCTCGATACGGCTCATCAATTGTCCGCCCGCAGTACGACACAGTGACTATGGGTGCCATGTGAAGTCGAATCAACCACAACCGCACAGATCGGCGACATTCCCCGGTCCCGAATCGATTGCCGTGCGACCGTACTGGCTGATATGGGAGCGCCGCACTACTTGATGGAGCGATAGAATATGGGCACGGAACGAGCTTTCGGATCAAAGTCGACATTTGAACTCTCGGACGGCTCGCAGGCCGGCTATTACCGGCTTGCGGCACTGGAAGAGGCCGGGGAGACCAGTCTCAGCGCTCTGCCCTTCTCGATTCGCGTTCTCCTCGAAGCTGCCCTTCGCAAGCACGACGGCTTCCTCGTTCGCGATGAAGATGTGCGTACGCTGGCGCAGTGGCGCCCGGACTCGGCGGCCACGGAGATTCCCTTCATGCCCGCACGGGTGATTCTGCAGGACTTCACCGGGGTACCGGCGGTCGTCGACCTCGCAGCCCTGCGCAACGCGATGGTTGATCTCGGCGGCGACCCGAAGAAGGTCAACCCCCTGGTTCCTGTAGATCTCGTCATCGATCACTCCGTCCAGGTCGATGTTTCCGGGCGCTTCGACGACGCTCGCGAACAGAACCTTGAGATCGAATATGAGCGCAACATGGAGCGCTACGAATTTCTAAAGTGGGGACAGAACAACCTCGACGACTTCCGCGCGGTACCTCCCGGTCGCGGCATCGTCCACCAGGTAAATCTCGAGTGGATTGCGAGCGTTGCCGCCAGCGCTACCGAAAATGGAGAGCGCATCTACTTCCCTGACTCTCTGGTCGGCACCGACAGCCACACTACCATGATCAACGGACTCGGGGTGCTCGGTTGGGGCGTCGGCGGTATCGAGGCCGAAGCCGTAATGCTCGGCCAGCCGGTCTATATGCTCGCGCCCGAAGTGGTCGGCTTCAAGCTCAACGGACGCCTGCGCGAAGGTGTGACCGCCACCGACATGACCCTCCGCATCGTGCAGATGCTCCGAGAGAAAGGCGTCGTCGGAAAGTTCGTCGAATTCTACGGCGAGGGCGTAGCCAACATGTCCCTGCCGGACCGCGCTACGATCGCGAACATGGCGCCGGAGTACGGCGCCACCTGCGGCTTCTTCCCCGTCGACTCGGTGACCCTCGACTACATGCGACTCTCGGGCAGGGACGAAGCGCACATCGAGAATGTCGAACGCTACTACCGGGCACAGGGGCTCTTCCGCGTCGCGGACACCCCGGACCCGACCTTCACCGACACTCTGGAGCTCGATCTCGCCGAGGTGCAACCGGCACTTGCAGGACCCAAGCGACCGCAGGACCGAATCAACCTCACGGACATGCAGCCGGCCTTCCAGAAATCACTCACAGCGCCGATCGGTCACAGCGGACACGGACTTGACCCGTCCGCGCTCTCTGCAACCGGGACCGTGAAGGTTGAAGGCGGTGAAGACTACACGATCACCCACGGCGACGTGGTCATCGCGGCCATCACCTCGTGCACCAACACCTCAAACCCCAGCGTCATGCTCGCGGCCGGTCTCATCGCGCGAAACGCGGTTCGCCGTGGCGTGAAGATCAAGCCCTGGGTGAAGCCGTCTCTGGCTCCCGGTTCGCGCGTAGTCACCGAATACTACGAGCGCGCCGGGCTCGGCGACGACCTCTCGACGCTCGGTTTCAACGTCGTCGGCTACGGCTGCACAACCTGCATCGGCAACTCGGGGCCCCTCGATGCCAACATCGAGGCCGCAATCAACGAAGGCGACCTGGTGGTGACGAACGTCATCTCCGGCAACCGAAACTTCGAGGGCCGCGTTCACCAGAAGGTGCTCGGCAGCTACCTCGCCAGCCCGCCTCTGGTCGTCGCGTACGCAATCGCCGGCACCGTGAACATCGACCTGCAAAACGACCCGATCGCCAAAGACGCAGACGGAAACGATGTATTCCTTCGCGATCTCTGGCCCACGGACGAAGAGCTGCGCGCCACCGTGAAGGCGTCCATCACGCCGCAGATGTTCCGCGACCGGTACAGCGACGTCACCCGGGAGCCGCGCTGGGACGCGATCGAAGCTATCGACTCCGACATCTATCCCTGGCGCGATACATCGACCTACATCCAGCTGCCGCCCTTCTTCGAAGGGATCACGCCGGAGGTTCCGCCGATCACGCCGATCAACGGCACCCGCGTTCTGCTGAAGCTGGGTGACTCCGTCACCACCGACCACATCAGCCCTGCCGGCGCGATCGCGCCCTCATCACCGGCAGGAATGTACCTGCAGGCCAAAGGTATCGAACGGAAGGACTTCAACAGCTACGGCTCACGGCGCGGCAACGACCGCGTGATGGTGCGCGGAACCTTCGCCAACGTGCGAATCCGCAACCAGATCGCGCCCGGCACCGAGGGCGGTTTCTCGAAGTACTTTCCCACCGGCGAAGTCATGTCGGTCTATGAAGCGGCTGTGAAGTACCGCGAAGATGGTACACCGCTCGTGGTTCTGGCCGGCTCGCAATACGGCACCGGCTCCTCACGTGACTGGGCCGCGAAGGGCACCTTCCTGCTCGGCATCAAGGCCGTCATCGCAACCAGCTTCGAGCGCATCCATCGCTCCAACCTCGTCGGCATGGGCGTCCTGCCCCTCTGCTTCAAGGATGGCGAGAGCGCAGACACCCTCGGCCTCGACGGCAGCGAGACCATCAGCATTCCCGGCCTCAGCGACGACGTGAAGCCCTTCGACGAGCTTGAGGTCGTCGCGGTCGCCGGTGACGGGTCCGAGACCCGCTTCCAGGCCGTGGTGCGCCTCGATACACCCGTCGAAGTGGAATACTACCGCAATGGCGGCATCCTCCACACGGTCATCCGCAACATGGCGGCAGGCGCCTGAGCGGGGGGCGAGGCTCTGCCTCGCGCTCCGGCAGGGGTTTCACCCCTGCACCCCCAAGAAAGCTGCTCCGCAGCTTTCTGTTGGTTGGCGATGGCGGCGGTGTACGATTCGGCGCTGAGGTTGGGCCGGCCACCTGTTCAATGCTTCGAGCTACTTGCGGCGGATGATGGCGAAGCCGAGGAAGAGCGCGGCGACGCCGAGGGGCGCGTTGCCACCACCGGTCGACGAGCAGCCTTCCTTTGCTTTGTTGTTGGGATCCGAGTCTTCGCCGTCGAGGATGCCGTCGCCGTCGCTGTCCGGGTTCAGCGGGTCCAGGTTACGGTCCACTTCCTCACCGTCGAGAAGGCCGTCGCCGTCGCTGTCGTCGTCCAGAGGGTCCGTGCCGTAGGTGATCTCTTCGCCGTCGAGGAGGCCGTCGTCATCGCTGTCTTCATCGAGGGGGTCCGTACCGATACGCACCTCTTCGCCGTCCACGATCCCATCATCATCTGTGTCGTTGTCGGTTGGGTCGAGCTCCCCCTCGTCGAGTATACCGTTTCCGTTGGTGTCTTCGTGACCGTCGAGAAGGCCGTCATCATCGCTGTCCTCATCATCGCCGTCTGTGCGATCGCTCGCATCCTCGACTTCGTCTGAGATGAGGTCATCGTCGCGATCGTTGAAGATGGTGATGTCGACGCCGGAGCCGGCTGTCTGGTTGCCGGCTTCGTCTTCAGCGACGATCACGATCACGTACTCTCCCGTGGGCAGGCAGACGTTCTGCACGTCCCAGGTGCCGTCACCGTCCACGTTGATGTCCGGCAGCGTGGACAGGTCCACGAGCACCGGAGGATCATCCGTAGTGAAGATCTCGATAACGACGTTTCCGTTCGCCTCGATGCCGTCGCCGGAGAGATCAACGCATCCTTCCTCCGGGCCACCGTCGAATGCGGTGCCAACCCCGGCGGCGGCGGGCGGCGTGCCGTCGTAGGTAAAGGTGACGACGACCGGGTCGCCGGCTTCATTTCCTGCGTCGTCGGTAACGGTAATTCGTATCTCGTAGTCGCCGTCTTCACTGCCGGCGGCAAACTGAAACCCGTCGCCGAGGGGATCGTCACCGTCCGTTGCGTCGAAGTCCTCGCAGGGACCGCTTTCGTTCGTGTTTGCGGAACCGTCGGCGGGATCAAAGAGCACCTCGCACTCGTAGGTGCACCCGTCGATGCCGCTGCCGGCGCCGTCGCAGTCGAGGCCAATCGCGGGGTTGCCGCCGGTCGGTGACGGCGGGTTCGTTACGCCGGGGGCAGGCGGTGTGCGGTCAACGATGAATACAATCGTCTCTTCGTTGTCGTTGCCTGCCTCGTCGCTCATCGAGACGACGACGCTGTGCGAGCCCTCTGCGAGAGCCCCACTGACTACGAAGCTGCAGCCGGCGCCGGCGACATCGTTGCCATCCAGGGTGCAGGAGACCGTGCAGGGCAGAAGGTCGTCGCAATCAAAACTGACCGTGGCGCCGTCGGTGACCGGCGTTCCGTCTACATCTGCCGGCACGGCACCGGTTCCAACCGCGAGAGGCGGGACCGTGTCGATCACGAACTCAAAGGTAACATCGTCGTCGACCGCGAAGTTCTCGACGTTGTCCTGCACAGAAAAGCGCATGCGGTACACGCCGTCGGAGGGCGCAGAGACAGCGAAAGAGTGCGTCTCTGAGTCCGAGATCCCGCCGTCTACGCAACGCAGCTCTTCTGCGACACCGGCCCAGGTCGACGTGTCGGTGCAGACGGCGCCGTTGCAGCGCTCAAGGAAGCAGTCCGAGAAGGTCTGAAATTGAATGTCGTTGATCCCCAGAACCGAGTCGTCATACTCGTTCACCGGCAGACAGGTGTCCGCGTCAGGGGTGCCTCCGGGGACGGGCGGCTGACAGTTGAACAAGCCGCCAAGGCCATCATCGCGAGCCGCCGCAAAGAACTCGTAGCTGTTGTCGTGGATGAAGAACTCGTAGCTGAAGCTCCGTGTGTTTACAGCGCCGCCATCCGCGAGCGCCGGTGTGACCACCGGCGGCTCGTCGTCCCACCAGAAAAAGCTGGGACTTCCCTTATCGCTGCCCAGCGACGTGCAGCGGCCGCGAAACGCGTACCGGGTGTCATTCACCAACGGGTTCGGGTCTTCGAAGGTCGGGGACGCGATCGTCAGCGCTCCACTGAGCGGCGTCACACCGCAGTTGTTGCTTGAGAGAAGAAACTCCGGAAAATCCGAACTCGGGTTCTCCGTGGTGGCGTCCCAGGTCTGGCAGTCTGCGGTGATCAAATCGCCGGCGGCGTCAACGCAGGCAAAGGAGTAGCCGCTACGATCCCAGTCCGCGGCGACCTCGGGTCCCAGAAGCGAGGGGCCGGTCAGGCGATCCGTAAAGGAGAGCTGACCCGCGCTCGCGACAGCGCTCAAACCGAGCGTTGCAATCAAGATGCAAAGAGTGATTCCCCGGACGCGATGGCGCCGAGGAGCTGCGATGATGCTCATAGAGATGTCTCCAACTTTTTGCGCGACCGGGGGGGAAGGGTCACGATACAGATTCCTGGCACCTGACGCGGTTTCCGTCAAACCGACAAAGAGAGCCCGAATAGACGAGTTCAGCCCGTGAAGACCTGGCAATCCATGAATCCGGCGACCGGAATGCCCGTCGCTGAGTACCCCTGTCTGAGCCGCCCGGAGCTCGACGAGGCGCTGGACCGCTCCGCTTCAGCCGCACCCGCGTGGCGCGCTCGATCGATGGACGATCGCGGCGCCATCCTAAAACGCGCCGCTGAGCTGCTCCGAAAGCGCTCTGAACGCCTTGCCCTGCTGATGACCAGCGAGATGGGAAAGCCCGTCGCCCAGTCCAGGGCCGAGGTCGAAAAATGCGCCTGGGTCTGCGAATTCTACGCCGAGCACGGCGCCGACTTCGCCGCGACAAGACCCGTGGCGACGGACGCTTCGTCGAGCGCAGTGCGCTATGAGCCCCTCGGCTGCGTGCTGGCCATCATGCCGTGGAACTTCCCCCTGTGGCAGGTGTTTCGCTTCGCTGCCCCGGTACTGATGCTGGGCAACGTCGCGCTCCTGAAACACGCGCCCAATGTGCCGGGCTGCGCCCTCGCATGCGAGGCCATCTGGCGCGACGCCGGCGCGGGGGACGGTGTCTTTCAGTCCCTGCTTGTGCCCGTGACTGAGGTCGAGCGGATGATAGCCGACTCCCGCGTTCACGCCATCTCTGTCACCGGCTCTGAGCGAGCGGGCGCGGCGGTTGCCTCCAGGGCGGGCGTGAACTTGAAGCCCTGCCTGCTCGAGCTGGGCGGCTCCGATCCATTCGTCGTCCTGTCCGATTGCGACATCGACGAAGCGTTGACGGGGGCGGTCACGTCGCGCACGCTGAACAACGGCCAGAGCTGCATCGCGGCCAAACGCTTCATCATTGAAGACGCCCTGTACGACGAGTTTGTCACCGCTCTCGACGCGCGAATGCGGGCCCTCGTTGTCGGCGATCCGATGGATCCGGAGACGGACCTCGGGCCGATGGCGCGGCGGGACCTGGTCGAGCATCTGCACCACCAGGTGACCGCTTCTGTCGCCGCGGGCGCACGGCTTCGCTGCGGCGGCGGGGCCCCTCCAGGGCCGGGCTTCTTCTATCTGCCCACAGTGCTCGCCGACGTGGTTCCCGGCATGGCGGCCTTCGACGAAGAGACGTTCGGCCCCGTCGCGTCGTGCACCCGGGCTGAGGACACCGACCACGCAGTCGAGCTTGCCAACCAGACGCGCTTCGGACTCGGGGCCTCGCTGTGGAGCCGCGATCCGGACCCGGAGCTGATCAGCCGACTCAGCGCGGGGCACGTCGCCGTCAACGGCATCGTGAAGTCTGACCCGCGTCTCCCCTTCGGCGGGATTCGCAACTCCGGCTTCGGGCGTGAGCTGGGCCGTGAGGGGATGCTGGCCTTCGCAAACACGAAGTCCGTCTGGGTTCGCTGATGTCGCGCGCCGATGACCTTCGCGACGAGATACAACGCATCGCCTCGCAAATCGCCCCTGCGGCGTCGCGGTCAACATCCGGGCGTGCTCAGATCGAAGCCGCCATCGCGAAGCTCGAGGCACGCATGGCGACGATTCCACCCGGGGCACGCCGAAATCGTAGACGGCAGGAGTGGGAACGCCTCGTAGAACGCGTGGACCGGCTGAGCAGCCGGCTGACTGAAACCGGCCCCGAGCACGTGTCCTCAGCGGCCCCTGATCTCGCCCATCTACGACGGCTGATGCGCGAGCTCGTCGGACTGATACGCGCTGACCCTTTCGGCTCTACCGCGGAGGCCACCGCGCTGACCGGGCGTATCGCAGCGTTGGTACGGGGACGACGAGATGCATTGGCAGACAGCGCTGCACGCCTCGCAGACGCCCGCGAATATGTCGTCGACGTGATTGCCCGGCTGGAGACGCTGATCGCAGACGTATCCGTCGAAGGCACGCTGACGGCCGCTCCTCTCGCCGACCTGCGCGGCGATCTCAGCCGCCGCATCGAGATGGCGGAGATCGCCTTCGAAGAGGCGCGAGACCGCGTACGCGGGTTGGGCGCGTCGTGGCCCGAGCTGCGCCCGATCTCGACGCGCCGCGACTGGCAGGCCATCCCCTTCCTGCGCATTCGCCAGCTGATCACCGGTGATCCCGGCGGCTCCAAAACCACGAAAGGCCCGCCGGCGACGGCAGACCTTCGTGAGGCGCTCTCAACATCCCGGGCGGTCGCCCTGTGGATCGAGGAGCTGCGACAGGCAGTGCAGAACGCAGCGCCTGTCGCCTGAGAGTCCCTTACTCGTCGTCAAGGTCCTGCACCTCACCGTCGAGGTCCTGGTACTGAAGCGTGCTGGCAACGTCGCGAGCTGCTTCACGGTCGCCAAGCAGGTGCCAGCCGAAGGTGAGCAGCACGTTCAGACGCTTCTGCCACGTGGACCCGCTGACGAAGGGGCGACGGTCGGCAGAACCTCGGATTGAAAGCGTAGCCCACTCTGCGAGCGCGAAGTCGACGAAGGCGCCGGTGTCGATGATCAGCTTGCTGTCCGTGTCCTGAATCGAGTCCGGCAGGTCGCTGCCGACGAAGGGGAAGAAGATGCCACCGGCCGCACCAAACTGAACCACTCCATCCTGAGCGCTTCCGCGCAGGGTAGCGTCGGCCATGGCACCGAACAGGCTGTTGTCTTCGATCTGGCGAATCAACACATGGCTGTCATTGGTCGAAGTCTCTTCGACGACAAATGAAGGCTCGGACACCATGAACTGGCTTGCCTGCAGGCCGGCGCGAAAGCGAAGCAACAGGCTGGTGCTCTCAACGGCGGTGACGGACACACCGAGCAGCTCATTGAGCTGAAAGGGTGAGAAGGCGCCTGACAGGTTCTGAGTGTCTGAGGTCCTCTGGGTGGCGAGAGTGCCGTCAACGCACTCCTCGACCGTGCTCTCGGTGCTCACTGCGTGGCAGTACGCAACGTCCTGCGACTGCCGGTCTGTCGTCGACAACACGCTGGTCTCGGCCTGGATTTCGACGAAGGCCGCCAGCCACGAAGTGATGTCGTAGTAGTATCCGGTCGCGAGCATCAGGATGTCCGTGCTCTTGATGAAGAACTTGTTTGCCGGCGTTCGAGTGTAGGCGAGGTCCCAGCCGAAAGAGTTACGCCAGGCGTGGCGTCCCTTCTGGTAGTCCACGTTGCCGTTGACCGCGGTCGCCAGCGTGAACGCGAAGCCGTTCTGCTGTCCGGGCACTGCTTCTGTCGCCGTCAGGTTGAAGCTGCCGTTGATGCTCAGTGAGCCAACCCAACGGCCCTGGTAGAAGGTCTCGACCTCTTCTGCCTCAGCGGCAGCGGCGGCGGCGGCGGCTTCTGCGGCCGCTGCGGCGGCAGCGGCCTCTTCTGCTTCGACACGAGCGCGCTCGGCGTCAGCCTCGGCGGCGGCGGCGTTCGCCTCGGCGTCTTCCATCGCTTCTTCCGCAGCCTGCTCGGATTCGATGGCCTCCTGCTGGGCCGCATCGATTCGCTGCTGCGCGGCGTCGATGTCTTCGTTCGCCTGGTCGATGGCCTCCTGATTCTCCTCCATCTGCTCCCGAACTTCTTCGGCGGTGTCGATCACACCGTCAGCGGGATCGTTCTGAGCGGACGCCAGGCCCGACACTGCGAGCATCGCAGCGAGAGCTACAAAAAATGAAAATCGCTTATTGATCACCAGAAACCTCCGTCGTGGGAAAAACACATGGCGGACATGGACGATGCCCGCTGCGGCTGCGTTCTTAGCGCATCCAGCGTCCTGTTGCGGCGCCGGTTATCTACCCAGACAACGCCGGTCAATCTGAAGTCACATCACTTTCGTCAGTCGCGTCATCTATGTGTGTAGCGCCGGGTGCGGAGCCGAATCGCTGCACCAGTCCGAAGAGGTTCATCCCGCCACCTGTATGCACCAGGATGCTGCGCTTTCGCTCTCCTCTTCGAAGGCCCTCGACGTAGTCCCACGCCGCCAGGGTGTAGATGGGGTCGAAGATCACGCCGGTCTCGCGAGCCAGAGAGGCGCAGCGCTCCATCTCACCATCGAGAACACGGCCGAAGCGACGCGGGCTGCTTCGCTCACACCATATCACCTCAGGCTGCCGGTCAGGGGCCTCGAAGCTTTCGCCCCAGCGCGCCCACAGCGACTCGACGTCACGGCGATAGGTCGCCTGACGATCGGGCATCAAGGTAACGCCGGCGACGGTCCATGGCAGCTTCAGCAGCGCGATCGCCAGGGCCATGCCGGCGGCGGTGGTGCCTGTACCGCAGTCTACGACCAGCTCCGTGCGTGTCGACCAGGGATCATCCACCTTGCGAGCGATCCCCTCGACCAGGCGAATCAGGCCCCGCATGGCCCGCGGGTCGGAGGCGCCTTCCGGAATGATGGCGACCTGGGCGGCACCGTCGAGACCCGATGCGTATGTCTCCATGAAGTCACGGTCGGCGTAGGTGTCGCGATCGACAAGCTCTACGTGCGCGAAGAGGCGCGAGAGCAGGGTGTAGCCCGTGGGCGCTTCCGGCATCTCGCCGCGCAGCATCAGGTGTGCGCGCATTCCGTTCTCAGAACACAGGGCACCGACGGCTGCGGCGTGGGAGGACTGGATGCCCCCGCAGGTCACAACGTCACTGACGCCGGACGCCTTCAGCTCGGCGAGATAGCCGTCGAGTTTGCGCAGCTTGTTGCCGCCGGCCCACGGGTGCAGCAGGTCGTCGCGCACCATTCGTACTTTGCTTCGGCCGGCCTTCACGACCTGCAGGCGCACATCCAC
>JAUICO010000022.1 GCA_030427825.1 bacterium
CGGACTACAATCACGATGTTCAGCCCTGGCCCTACGACCTGGACCGGGCCGCCGAGCTCCTCTCTGAGGCCGGCTGGGAGGACCGCAACGGCGACGGAATTCGCGAGAAGGTCATCGACGGACAGACTGTGCGTTTCGAGTTCGGCATGGTCACCTACGGCTATCGGCCGGAGTTCATCGCCGCGATGGAGATCTATCGCAACGACCTGCGCAGGATAGGCGTCGTGATGAACATCGAACCCGTCGAGTGGTCGGTCATGATTCAGCGCATGAACGAGAAGGACTTCGACGCCTACACCGGCGGCTGGGTCCTCGGTTGGGACACCGACCTCTACCAGATCTGGCACTCAAGCCAGGCCGACATCCCCCGCGGCTCGAACCGCGTCGGTTTCCGCAGCGAAGAGGGAGACCGCATCATTGAGGAGTCCCGCCGCACCTTCACAAGCGAAGGGCGTCAGGCGCTCTTTCATCGTTTTCACGAGATTCTGCACGAAGAACAGCCCTACACTTTCTGGTTCGCCGGTCGTCAGGTCATCGGCTGGAACGCGCGCATGAACAACGTCTCCTTCTCCCCCATTCGACCATTCGACCTCTCCGTCGGCTGGGACATCGAACAAAACTGACGGCAGCGTAATCGCAGATGTTTCGATACATCATCAAACGACTGCTGATCATGATCCCGACGCTCTTTGCGATCGCGGTCATCGTCTTCGCATTGATCAACGCCGCACCGGGAACACCGGGCGGAGACCTGAACTCATCGGGCAACCAGCAGGCGAACGAGTCGGCAAACGCCCGTGAGGGCTATCGGCTCTTCAAGGAGCAGTACAACCTCGACAAGCCCGTGCTGCTGAACTTCCGCTCGCGCCTCACACGCAGCCGCGTGGAGCGGGAGCTGGAGACCATCGCGCGCAACATGGGCAGCGGTCTCCTTGGCGAGGTCGAGGCTCGCCTTGTGGCGGAGTCTGTGGCGGGCACCATCGGAGCCATCGCCAACGCGGACTACAACTCCCTGCAATCACAGCTCGCCGACCCGGATCTCGACGATACCGAACGACAGGCGCTTCAGACGCGGCTGCAGAACATGGCTTTCGTCGATGTGCAGCCACCGCGTCCCTCGCGGCCGCCACAGGGTCGGGTGTTTCGCGCAGAAGAGCGTGTAGAGAACTGGGGACAGGACATCGTGCCCTTCCTGGTGACCATCGCAAACGAATACCTGTACGCCGTTGAGCCCGACACCGACGACCGCTGGAACGACGGCCGAGCGATGCTGGCGAGGGATGTCGGGCTGGCGCCGGAAGAGTCTCTGGCTGCGCGCTCGGTAACCCGTGATGGCACAAGCTACGAGGTGAACGCCCTGCTCACTCGCAAGGTGCGCTTCCTCGCGGCACAGCGGCTCAGCGTAAACGCACGCAGGCGTCTGCTGATCCGACCCGGCGAACGCGGAACCGACGAGGAGATTGAGCGAAATCGCGCGATTCAGCGTGAGAACAATGAGATCTCGGACTGGACCTGGGAGATGAACGCGACCGACGACGAGATACTGGCGGTGAACGCGCAGTGGCTCGCGTGGCATGCGGAGCATCACGAGCGCTGGGAGCGCAACTTCGGCCAGCAGGTCGCCCGCATCTTCCTGGACACGCGCTTCGCTCTGTACATGGGCAAGCTCCTGCCCTTCTCATTCAAACCGAACTTCCACTTCCGCGCGCCTGATCTCGGCACCTCGATGCGCTTCCGGAGGCCGGTGAACGAAGTCATCGGAGAGCACTGGCGGTACAGCATCCTCCTGAGCGTCATCTCGCTGCTTCTCGCGTACTTCATCAGCGTACCGCTCGGCGTGCTCGGAGCGGTGAAGCAGGGGCACCCTATCGCGGACCGCGGCATCGGCATCGCGCTATTCGTACTCTATAGTTTGCCCGCGTTTTTCGTCGCGACTCTGTTGCAGACCTATCTGACCAAAGCCAAAGGCATCGATCTGTTTCCGGTCTCCGACTTTCAGAGCGGTGACCCGATGGGGATGACGATGTTCCAGAACTGGAAAGATGTGCTCTGGCATCTGGTTCTACCGGTAATCTGCCTCACCTATGCTTCACTCGCGGTGTTGTCCCGCTACGCGCGAACCGGCCTTCTGGACGTCGTCCGATCGGACTACATCCGCACCGCGCGCGCCAAAGGCCTCCCGGAGTGGATTGTCATCATCAAGCACGCCGTACGGAACGGCATGATTCCGATTCTCACCCTCCTCGGCACCACGCTGCCGGTGCTCATCGGCGGCTCCATCGTCATTGAGTACATCTTCAGTATCGATGGGATGGGTGCGCTCATGCTGCAGTCGATCCTGCAGCGGGACTACAACGTAATGATGGGAGTGCTGCTGATCTCAGCGGTGCTGACCCTGTTTGGAATTCTGGCCAGCGACATCTCCTATGCGCTCGTCGACCCTCGTATCAACTTCGACTGAGGAAGCCGTTGGCAGCCGCACCGCAGCGCGAATATCCGTCGTATTGGGCGATCGTTTGGGAGCAGTTCCGCAAACAGCGCACCAGCATGATTGCGTTGTACACCGTCGTGCTCCTCTTCGTGATCGCTATCTACGCTCCGGTTCTCTCGTCGAGCGTACCCTTCATCTGGCGCGACGAATCGGGGCTCAGCTTTCCCTGGTTCCGCTCCCTGCTCTTCAATCGAAATCTCTTCGATGGCAGCATCGACATCTTCTTCAACATGCTGCTCGTCCTGAGCCCCTTCTTCCTGGTCTCGCGCCTGGTGCTCGGGCGGCGAATCCGCGATCTCGAGACGCGAAAAGCCTCAAAGGTTGAGAACCAGCACCTCGCGGTGTGGGCGATGATTCTGATCGGACTCTTTCTGATCATGAACTCCATCGAACCTCGCGTTGCGGTGCCCGAGTACCGAGAGCTGGCCGCCGCAGGCGCAGACACTTTCTCGCTCTTTCCACCGCTTCGCATTCAGTGCTCTGACACCCTGCACGGCGCTACCGGCCCCGGATTGAGCCACCTGCTCGGCATCGACGACGCCGGACGCGATATCTTCGTGCGTATGGTCTACGGCACACGCGTGTCCCTCTCCGTCGGCGTGATCGCCGTGAGTATCTACATCACGATCGGCACGACGGTCGGCGCGGTCGCCGGCTACTTCGGCGGCACCACAGACATGGTCGCGCAACGCTTTATCGAGATTTTCCTCTGCTTCCCCAGCTTCTTCCTCATCCTGACCTTTACCGGCTTCCTGCGTCAGCCAAGCATCATCTGGATCATGGTCTTTATTGGAATCGTGCGATGGACGGGGCCGGCGCGGCTGGTGCGGGGTGAGTTTCTGCGTCTCAAGAATATCGACTTCGTAACCGCTGCCAGAGCCTCCGGGCTCACGAATACCCGCGTGATCTTCCGCCACGTGCTGCCCAACGCGATGGGCCCCCTCCTCGTCAACGCCACCTTTGGCGTCGCGGCGGCGATTCTCGTTGAGTCCACGCTCTCTTTCCTCGGCCTCGGCGATCCGACACTGCCTTCGTGGGGACGTATTCTCTCGTATGGTCGCGCCACCGGTGACACGCGCATGATGCTGATCGCCGGCTTCGCCATCTTCGTTACGGTGAGCGCCTTCAACCTCTCAGGCGAAGGATTTCGCGACGCACTCGACCCCAAACTGAGGCGCTGAAGTGAGTACGCCCCTGCTTGAGCTTCGCGATCTGCGGACCTGGTTCTTCACGGACGCCGGCATCGCACCCAGCGTTGATGGGGTGTCGTACACCGTTGAACGCGGCAAGACCCTGGGGGTGGTGGGGGAATCCGGCTGCGGCAAGAGCGTAACCGCGCTGTCGGTGATGGGGCTGGTACCCTCGCCTCCCGGCCGCACTGTCGGCGGCGAAATCCGCTTCCGCGGCAGGGACATCGCCCACGCCACGCCGAAAGAGATGCGGCGAATTCGAGGCAACGAAATCGGCATGATTTTTCAGGAGCCGATGACCAGCCTGAATCCGGTCTACACGGTCGGCGATCAAATCACCGAGGCCATTCGCCTGCACCTGGATGACACACCGGCAGAGGCGCGAAATCGAGGCATCGAGATGCTGCGCAAGGTCGGAATCCCAGAAGCGGCCCGTCGCTTTGATGAGTACCCGCATCAGATGTCAGGCGGCATGAAGCAGCGCGTGATGATCGCGATGGCACTCGTCTGCCGCCCTGAGCTCCTTATCGCCGACGAGCCGACGACCGCCCTCGACGTCACTATTCAAGCGCAGATTCTGGACCTGCTCAACGAGCTGCAGGAAGAGCTTGAGACCGGCGTCATCATGATCACACACGACCTCGGAGTTGTGGCCGAAGTCGCCGACTTTGTTGTGGTCATGTACGCAGGACACATCGTCGAATACGCCGACGTGGTCACGCTATTCGAGAACCCGGCGCACCCGTACACGATCGGTCTCTTTCGGAGTCTGCCCGACATCGGAGCCGAGCGCGGCGGTCGCCTGCCGACAATCGACGGCATGGTGCCGTCTCCTTTTGAGTTCCCCAGCGGATGCCGATTCAGAACCCGCTGCGCCTTCGCGACGGAACGGTGCTCCCTGGAGGTCCCCGCCATGAAGGACCTCGGCGGAGGACACCTCGCAGCCTGCCACTACACGCAGGAAGTCGGTGACGGCAGTAAGGCAGAGAGCGGCCCTCTGGAAGACGGTTTCATCGTACGCATGAAACTCGACGCCGAAGGAAACATCGTCTCGGAGCGCATCCCCAAATGAGCGATGAGACCCTGATCAGCGTACGCAACCTGCAGAAGTTCTTTCCCGTAAAGAAGGGACTGCTGCGACGCACCGTCGGACACGTTCGCGCCGTCAACGACATCTCTTTCGACATCAAGAAGAAGGAGACTCTGGGCCTCGTTGGCGAGTCCGGCTGCGGAAAAACCACCGCCGGGCGATCCCTGCTGCGTCTCATCGAGCCGACCGGCGGCGAAGCCATCTACCGCGGCCGCGACCTCTTCAAGCTCGACGGCAGCGAGATGCGGAAGCTGCGAAAGAACCTGCAGATCATCTTTCAGGACCCGTACAGCAGCCTGAACCCGCGAATGACCATCGAATCCCTGATCGGCGAAGCGATCCGGATTCACGGTCTGGCAGACGCTGAAGGCGCTCGAACGCAGGTGCAGGAGCTGCTCGAACGAGTCGGACTTCAGGCGAGCTACGTCTCACGCTACCCGCACGAGTTCTCCGGTGGCCAGCGACAGCGCATCGGCATCGCGCGCGCGGTCGCTCTGAATCCGGAGTTCATTGTCTGCGATGAAGCCGTCTCGGCACTCGACGTCTCTATCCAGGCGCAGGTCATCAACCTGCTGCAGGACCTGCAGGATGAGTTCGACCTCTCCTACCTCTTCATCGCGCATGACCTGAGCGTCGTACGCCACATCTCGGACCGCATCGCTGTCATGTATCTCGGCCGCATCGTTGAGCTCGCCGAGTGCGACGAGATGTTCAGCCGCCCCGCGCACCCCTACACGCAGGCGCTGCTCTCCGCGATCCCGGAACCGAAGCCCCGCTCCACTCGCGAGCGCATCATTCTCCAGGGTGACGTGCCCTCACCCATCAATCCGCCGACCGGGTGCGCCTTTCACACCCGATGCCCGGCGGCCTACACTCGCTGCCGTCAGGAGGTGCCGGAGTTGGCGGACATCGGCGCCGGTCACATGGCGGCGTGTCACCTCTATGACGAACCCGCTCGCGCCGAGATGACCGCGCTCGATATGCACAACGATGTCGTGCGACTCGTACGCGCCGGCGCCACGCTGTCGAAGCGCAGAGGCGCACCTGACACCGAGGACCTCACCAAGAGTCCGCTGCAACTCGGAGACCCGTCGGAGTATCAGGAACAGATCGACACGGTTATCCGCAAGGCCAAGAGCGTCACCGGCGAGTTCCCTGCATTCAACAAGGACGGCGCCAAAGGCGCTTCCACGCCGGAATCGTCCGACTGAGCACCCGCGTCAGGGGGCAGCGAGCTGTACCTCGACCCCCGCGACCGAGGCCGCAAGTCGCCAGCCGGTCTTGACCTCGGCGTCCAACGGCCAGTCCTTGTTTCGAACGTCGAGCAGATCGGTGAGAGTGCGTGGAGGCGTCACCAATGGCACCATGATCTCATCCGCGTCTTCCTGAAGTATCGCGCCGTCCAGGAATACGTTGATGCGCAACGAGCCGTCATCCGCCTGGCTCACGCTGCCGGTTGCCTCCATCGACCGCAGCTGAATCTCGATGGTCTGCGGCGGGTCAGATCCGGGAAAGGTTGCGGGAAACACAAGCTCAATGTCCTCAAGCGTCTCAAAGGCTCCGTCCTGATGGATCTGGGCCAATGAGTAGTCGGGGACCACCCCATCGGCCCACCGGAACTCACCGGGGTTGTCGGTAGGGGTACCGGCGGCCCCGACGATATCGAGCGTCGCAGTGCCCGACGTCGCGCTGAAATTCCGAGCGTGCACCAGAACATTCAGCACCTGATTCTGAATGTCCTCATTGATCGCCGGCTCCAGAATCGGCCCGATCGACGACGGGCGCGTGATATCCATGCCCGTGAATCGAAAGGCCGCTTCGACGTGGTACGGCGTCGGCCCGCTCTCCAGGTCATCGGCGGCGTCCGCGATGCCGACGTCGGACTCTACCGTGTCATCACCACAGCCGCTCCCGACGCAAAGCAGCGCCAGCGCCGCAGCAGCGACGAGCCATGTGCTGTGCGACGGCAGACGCATCTCAGAGGTCCGCATCGAAGTGCGTGAGCTTGCGGAACTCGCTCCAGCGCGCGTCGATGTCCTCGCGGGTCACCGTCCGCAGACGCTCGACGCTGAAACCCTCTACGGAGAATGAAGCGACGACGCTGCCTGCCACCATCGCATTCTTTACCGTGGCCCAGTCGGTGTTTCCCGCCTTCGCAAGATACCCGATCATGCCGCCTGCGAAGCAGTCGCCGGCCCCCGTGGGGTCGACAACATTCTCCAGCGGGAACGCCGGCACGAAGAAGAAGGAATCGTTGCGGTACGCGAAGGCACCGAACTCTCCCCGCTTGATGACAACCAGCGAGGGGCCCATCGCCGCAATCCGACGAGCGGCCGTAATTGTGTTCGCTGTACCTGCCAGCATCCGAGCTTCTGAATCATTGATCAGTAGCGCGTCGATGCGCGGCAGCACCGCAGCAAGCTCGTCCGGCGTGCCCTCAATCCAGAAGTTCATCGTATCGAGCGCCACGAAGGGCTTTCCGTCGGCCTGATCCAGCACATCGCTCTGAAGCGATGGATGAATATTGCCCAGAAACAGGACCGGTGCCTTTCGGTAGTCCGCAGGAAGCTTGGGCTGAAAGCCCTCGAATACGCCCAGCTCGGTCAGCAGCGTATCCCGCTCGTTGATGTCTGCGTGATAGCGACCCGACCATCTGAAGGTGGGTCCATCGACACGCTCAAGTCCCCGCAGGTCCACGCCGTGCGAGGCCAACAATTCAATTCCATCCTGCGGAAAGTCCGAGCCGACGATGCCGACGAAACCGGGGTTCGTGAAGAAAGCCGACGCAAGCGAGAAGTAGGTCGCCGAACCCCCAAGGGCTCTCTCGACGCTTCCAGAAGGGGTCTCAATATCATCGAGACCTACCGATCCAACGACTACAAGCTTCATCTCGTACTCCGGGTGTCGGGCCTGCCGACCGGGATGGCCACGGCCCTGGAAGCCGGGACAGGTTAACGCGATGGAATCCAGCGCGCTGCTGTGAGGGTCAGTCGTTGACCTCGGAAACAAAGCTCTCGTACTCTTCGGGCTGCATCAGCTCAGATTCGCCTCCCGTGGGCTCAATCTTAACCAGCCAGCCGTCGCCGTAGGGCGCTGAGTTCAGCAGAGACGGGTCGTCGACTGCCGCATCGTTCACCTCGGTGACCGTGCCCGAAACCGGCGCGTACAGGTCAGAATAGGTCTTGACGCTTTCGACTACGCCGAAGGTTCCCCCGGCCGTCACCTCGTCGCCCACTTCCGGGAGCTCAACATACGTGATGTCACCGAGCTGATCCTGTGCGTAGTGGGTAATCCCAACCGTTATCGTCGGGCCGCGGCGAAGCCACTCGTGCTCACGCGTGTACTGAAGCTCTGTTGGTACTTTCTCGTTATCACTCATTGACTCGGCTCCTCGGCTGAGATGCGATTTCCATTGTGTGTGTGGCCCGCGTTGTCAATTGATCGCGCCGCCGCAACGTCGCGCGGCCGATTCAGGTCGCAGCGCGTCGGTAAAAAGGTTTGCGTTGAACACTCAGAGGCAGGCGGCGTCCCCGTATCTCGACCTCGGCTTCTTCACGATCCGCAAGATGCGAAGGCAGATAGCCCAGGCCGATCGATGCATCACCCAGGCTCGGCGCGATACCGCCCGAGGTCAATTCACCGACGACCTCACCATCGACGACAATCGGATAATGTGAACGCAGGACTCCGCGTGCCTCAAGCTTGAAGCAGCGGAGCACACGCGGCACAGACTCTCTCTGCGCGAGCAGCGCGTCGCGGCCGATGAAGTCTCCAACGTCGAACTTCACGACCCAACCCAGCCCCGCTTCAAGAGGCGTTGTCGCGGTCGTCATGTCGCTACCATAGAGCAGCAGCTTCGCTTCAAGGCGCAGGGTGTCGCGGGCACCAAGCCCGATAAGAGCAATACCGTCGTCGGCCCCGGCCTCCATGACCGCTTCGAAGATTGCGTCCGCCGTCCCGACCGGGGCGTAGATCTCAACGCCGTCCTCGCCGGTGTAGCCCGTGCGAGCCACCAGCAGTCTGTAGCCCCTGAACTCATAGAAAGCGCAGGTGAAAGGTCGCAGATCGCAGGCTGCGGCGAAAAGTCTCCCCACAACGCCCATCGCCTTTGGCCCCTGCACCGCGAGCTGAACCCACTCGTCGCTCTCATCTTCGACCCGCACATCGCCTTCGATTCGGTCGCGGATCCATGCCACGTCCGTGTGTCGGCAGGCCGCGTTCACGCAGAGCAGCAGCTCGTCCGAGGCGAGGCGATAGATGATCAGGTCGTCGACAATGCCACCCTCATCGTTGCACATGGCGGTGTACAGGGCCTGCCCGTCCTCCAGGCGGCCTACATTGTTTGTGACGAGCCGATTGACCGCCGCTACGGCTTCGGGACCACGCACGAAAACTTCGCCCATGTGGCTGACGTCAAACACGCCGACCCCGGAGCGCACCGTGTGATGCTCGGCCTTGATCGTCGAGTAACGCATGGGCATCTCGTAGCCGGCAAAGGCCGCGAAGCGCGCGCCGGCTTCCTCGTGATAGCGGTGCAATGGCAGCTGCCTGACTTCGGATTCGCTCATCTACTCACCCCACTACGTCGGCCGGATCAGCGTCCGGCTCGGTGTTCAACTCGTCAAACAGGCGTCGGCCGAAGCGAAACGCCTCGCCACCGCCGAAACGACGAAACAGGCAGGCGATCACGGTATTTCGCAACAGCATCGCGATCGTCATCGGTCCGACGCCGCCGGGAACCGGCGTAATCGCCGCCGCGCGCGTTCGCGCGACATCAAACTCCACGTCGCCCGATAGAGAACCGTCCGGCATTTGCGTGATGCCCACGTCAATGACCACGGCGCCCTCTTTCACCCACTCACCTCGAATCAGACCCGGCACACCGGTCGCAACTACGAGCACCTCGGCGGCCCGTACATGATGCGCGAGGTCCTTCGTGTGTCTGTGGCAGATGGTCACCGTCGCGTTCGCACGTACCAGCATCTCGGCCACCGGTCGGCCGACGATCATGCTTCGGCCGACGACCACGGCGCGCTTACCGCGAGGGTCGACGCCGATCGCGCGCAGCATCGCCAGAATCCCGACCGGCGTGCAGGGTTCGAGAAGGCTGTAGCGCGTAAAAAGATGTCCCATGTTCGTCGGATGGAAGCCATCGACGTCTTTCTGTGCATCGACCAGCGGGATGATGCTCGTCGGCTTGATGTGCTCCGGAAGCGGAAGCTGCACCAGCAGGCCGTCGACACTGTCGTCGCCATTTACACGCTCGATCTCTGCGAAGAGCTCGGATCGCGAAATGCTGCCGGGCAGGTGCACTTCGCGAGACTCGATTCCGACGCGCTCGCACGCCCTCACCTTGCCGCGAACATACACCTCGCTTGCGGGATCGGCGCCGACGCGAACGACTGTCAGCGAGGGCTGAACACCCATCGCCACCAATCGCGCGACCTCTTCGGCGACATGCCCGCGCACCGCCGCAGCGATTGCGCGGCCGCTGATGATTCCGTCTTGTAGTGCGCCTTCGATCATGGGGGCCCCGTGGCAGGGGCGCCCGCCTATCAGCCCGCCTGCTCGCCTTCAACCCGACCGAGTTGCAGAGGCTCCGGCGTTTCAGCGGTCCACGGGCGTCGGCCCAGGCCCGACTCGTAGCGAGCCTGCAGATAGTCGTCGCTGAGTGCCCAGCGCACAAGCTCTCGTGCCCGACCGTTGTCCAGCACATCGGCGGTGCCGGCCTGTCCCGCAGCTCGCAGGAGCTCCGTCACGGCGACGCCGATATCGCCTGCAAAGAGCAGGCCTGCGCGACTGCCGATGCTCTGCGACAGGCGCGACCATTGCGGATTGCGAATCCCCAGGACCTGCGGTGCGTCTCGCAACGCGGCGCTCGCCGTGCGTCGCTGCGGGGTCAGACGGAATCCACCGATGTCGTCCGTGAAGGTGCTACCTTCCGGGACCTCCAAATTGAGGCAACGAATCGCGACAGCGCGAGCCAGATCGATCAGCTCGTTGTCATCGACACGCGATAGAGAGCCGAGCCCGGTAAAGGCCGCGCCGGCAGCGTAGCCGGCCCAGAAGCGCTGTACCAGTTCGTTGTCGTTCCCCACCCGGTCGACCGGCATCACGATGTGGGTTCCGTCGACAAACACGGGCGACGCGATGTGGTCGGCCACGCTGAGTCGAGGTCGCTCGACGCCCAACCATGCACAGGCATCATCGAAGAAGCGGTCGAAGCGCGGGAAGCGCTCCGCTGTGTAGCGCCCTGCTCGCAGGCTCTTCGCGTCCGCTCCACGACCGCCGAGCACCTTCTCTGCGAGGGGCGCGATCCCATGCAGCACATCCAGCTCGTCGACGCCGACAGAGCCGCCGAAGAGCTGCCACGCCTCCGTCGCTTCGATGGCACGGGTCGGGTCACGACGCACCTGCGTTTCGGGAATCTCGACCTCATCACCACAGAGCGCTCGAATCTGACGAACCACGCGAACGCGCGCCGCATCGGAGTCGCTGGTGTATGCGGCGTCGAGAATACGGGCACCGTCGCGCCACGCAGCCGCGTTCTCAGCGTCCTTCAGAGCCGACAGCACCAGGGCCGGCGCTTCGCCGACGCGGCCGCCTTCGCGGACCAGCGCCTGCGCGCGACGAATCTTGAGCCTGGGACCGGCGCCGCCAAGCTCTTCCGCGTGGCGCCATGCGCGATCCGCCTCTGCGAAGTCCTCGACGACCGAGAAGAAGAGCTCGCCGGAGTAGATCCACATCTCAACCTCCTCACTCTGCGAGATCGCGAGGTTTCCGGCGCTGATCAACTCCCGAAGTCGAGTCGCGAACGCGCGAGCCCCGGCGGTACGCCGATAGTGCTCTTCCAGGCCGGACAGCGCGCTCCGGTTCTGCGGAAAGCGCTCAAACACCTCCCAGAGAACCTCGGCGGCGCGGGTGTGGCGCTCGAATCGAAGCGACTGCACCCGTGCATAGAGCTGCCAGTGGAAGAGGTCCTGCTCGGCGATGGGCCTGGAGAGCAGCCGCTCGAGCAGGCTCACGCATCGTTCGGGATCACCGAAGTTTGCCTGTACATGGGCGAGTCGCAGCCCCACTTCGCGGTCGCCGGTCGACAGCTCGAAGGCGTCCTCGAGCGCGCGAATCGCACGCGCATGGTCGCCGCCTTCAATCAGGTTCAGGTCCGCAACGCGGCTGAGCAGAGTCAGTCGATCGTCTCCGGCGATACCGGCCTGGAGGGCCTCGTCGAGAGTCCGACGCGCGGCGTCATTTCGCTTCGAAGCCGCTTCGAGACGTGCCTTTTCAAGCGCGATCGACGCGTCTGTGGGCTCGTGAATGGCAGCGAATGCCAGGGCCGCGATCGCGTCTTCACTGCGGCCAAGGCGCTCGAGGGCGCGGCCACGGCGCAGTGCGAGTCGCGCCGCGTAGTCTGCAGACACCCCGGGCATCTCGAGGTGCCTGCTGATCGCTTCCTCAAGCGCTTCGTCGTCGCCCGCAGCCTTCATCTCGTCATAGAGCCGTTCCCGCAGGGCGCTATCGTAGCAGCCTACAGCGTCGCAGCAGCTCAGCAGACGGCGACACTCAGCGGCCGAAATCTCGGTGTCCGCCGCGAGGTCCAGCCAGGCTCGCGTCGCGCGGCGCGGGTCGGAGAGCGACCGCGCAAGCGCCTCAGCGTCTTCTCGGGCTCCCACACGGTCGCCGGTAGCCGCTGTGCCGAGCACCGACAGTCGAAGGGCCAGCTCGGAGTCGTCCGCGCCGCGGATCTCGTGCAGCGAGACCTCATCGGCTCGGATCGCCTGCAGCAGCTCCCGGTCGCCGGCGCCATCGAATCCGACAACGCCCCCTTCTTCGCGGTTCACATATGCAGCGAGGACCGGCGACGACGGCAGAGCACACAGTCCGTCTTCGACGCCCCGGTCGAGCTGAGAGAGTCGCGCAGCGCTCCGGTCAGAGGCGGTGGGAGCGCCGGCCTCCCGTGCCTGCTCTGCGACTTCGATGTCTCCGCTGCGCAGGTTCCGTACGGCGCAGCTCTCAGCGGCGACGAGGTCTTCGGGCCACTCCCGGTTGATCGTTCGCCACAGGGCGTCGATCTCGCCCGAGCCCATCAGGCCATCACCACGTTCTGCGACAAGGCGCATGGCGGAGTGGCGCAGAGGTCGCGGATGCCTGGCGGCGACTTCGAGCAGCTGACGGAGAGCAGCCCGGCGCGCGGAGTTGTCCACGCCGTCGGCGTTCCACAGCCGGTCGATCGCGATCATCGACTCTGCGGCGCACAGCGCGTCGGTGGCAGCGGTAGCATATTCGGAAAACGCCTCCGCGCCCTGTTGCAGCTGCCACTCAAGCAGCTCAGCGATGCGGAACGACAGCCGCGCCTGCGAGGCCGTGTCCGCGGACTCCCGGCGATCCATCATAACCGCCAGACGGCTGTTGGGATCGCCGGCAGCTTCGTAAAGACGCTCGAGCCAAACCAGCGCCTCCTGACGATGTGCGCTGAGGTCGGCGAGTTTGATGAAGGCATCGACGGCTCGACCGGTGTCGTTGGTACGCGTCGCGTACAGCTCGCCGAGGTGTCGAAGGCAGCGGGCCTCGTGCTCGGGTGTCGTGGCCGCGCGAAGCTCGCGCTCGGACATCTCTACAAGTTCCTGCCAACGCTGCTCGGCGCTGAGAATCGCGCCGAGTCCACGCAGGGCCGGATCGCATGCCGGATCAAGGGCAAGCGCCGCGCGATAGAAATGCTCGGCGCGCGCGCTGTCGCCGATGCGTGACGCAGCGATATCGGCGCTGCGGCACACGATAGCGAGTCGCTGCTCGACATCGCGCTCTGTGCTGACCTCAAGTTCGTTGAGCTGCAGCAGCTCTTCCCAGCGTTCAGTGCGTTCGTACAGGCGATCGAGCCCCGCGATGGCCGTCGAGTTACCGGCATCCAACGACAGGAGCTGCCTGTACGCGTCGATAGCAAGAGCTGCATCCCGAAGGCGATTCTCGGCGACGGACGCTGCCTGCTCGGTGAGGAAAACCCGCTCGCGGCGCAGCGCCACCTTCTCAGCGGCGGCGCGAAGGTGGGCATAGAGTTCTTCCCAGCGGCACTGCTCGGTCAGAATGTCCGAGAGCCGGCGCACGGAGTCGTTGGAGGGGCGCAGCTCGACAGCCGTCCTGAGGTGGGTTTCTGCGGCGATGTAGTCCCCGATGCGGTCGGAGTAGACACGGGCAACTCGCTCGTGCAGCCGCAGGCGCTCGAGGGGCGAAGTGGTCGCGGCAATCTCGCGCTCTGTCAGGGTGGCGAGCTCTGCCCACTGTCCTTCGCGGGCGTAGATGTGCCCGAGAACGCGCATCGCGGGCACGTAATCGCCACACTCGTCCAGGGCCTCCTGCGCCATCTCCATCGCGGCGTCCGGCAGATCCAGATCAGCGTCAAAGCGACGCGCCATCTGCGTAAGAATGTCGGCGCGCTCGACGCCGCCGGCGGCCAGCTCAAGTCGCACGCTCAACGCATCGACGATCGCGTCCGGCACGACGCTGCCAAAGGACGCGCGCGCGAGGGAAAGAAACGCAGAGGCGGCGACGGGCGCCGATGAGCCGGAGCGGAGCGCCTCACTGAGCGCCTGGAGGCCGCCCGGGCGGTCATCGAGTCGAAAAGCCCGCAGCATCCCCAGTCGATAGCCCGCTGAGCCGCGCTCGTCCGAAGTGGCCGCGTTGGCCGCCACCTCTGCGAGGAAGCCGGCGGCAGCCTCGGCGTCGTTGTCATCGTGCAGCCGACGAATGAGCGCACGCACGGCTTCGGGGTCTCGGCCGGCTTCGAACGCGATATCGAACCACTCGAGGACGGTCTGCGCCGCCATCCCAAGCTCCCGCGCAGTCACGGCAGAGCTCACTGCGAGCCGCGAGCGCTCACGTTCGATGTTCGGCCCCGTCGAGAGACCTTCCCAACGTCGAGCGCGAAGCTCGAGCGCCTCTTCCGGCTGTCCGCATCGAATCAGCGCATCTTCTCGGCAAATCTGGTGCAGCTCACGCAGCTCGGGCGCGGACGCAGCCACTTCATCAGACACCGCATCGAGGCCGCGCAGGACGGAGTGCGCGTCGTCGTTCATTCGCATGCGCACCCGAGCAAGACCTACGGCCGCAAGCACGGCTGCCTCTGCGTTGGCGGCGTGGTGCAGCTCCTGCTCGTACGCAGCGCGCAGGGCGTCGTTGTCAGACGCACGGCGTGCAGCGCGGCGAAGGCCGGCAAAGCCGCGCGCGTCGCGGTCGCTGTGCTCCGCGGCACGCCGATAGAGCTCGACATCCACTTCGCCGAGGCCGAACTCCGAGAGCTCGGCGGCAGCCGCAGCAAGGTGCCCGACCCCGGCAGCCTCAGGTGCGTCGTCCATATCGCGACGCCACACCCGAAGAATGGCTCGCAGGAATTCCGCCGGAAGAGATCCATCACGGTGCGAGCGGGGCTCACCGGCTACGTTCAATGCGTCGAGTTGTTCTTTCATCGCTTCCTCCACATCGGCTTCAGCCGAAAGTCATGTCGTCCGGATCGGTGGGAAATAGTTCGTTTTCGCGGCGTTCCAGTTCGGCCAGACGCGCACGCGTCCTCCGGCGTCGAGCGCGATACGCAGCGAAGACCGCGACCATGACCAGACACCACGCGACGCCGGCGGCGATGGCGATCGGTGCCCAGTTCGTGTCCGAGACCAGGCGCTCCCGCCAGGCGCGGACATAGTCCTCGAAGGCTCCGCCGGTGGTCCGCTGAAACGCGGTCGAAAAGTCTGTACCGTCGCTCATCGCGGCCAACAGACGAGCCATGATATCGGGTCCGAAGTCCCGTTTCAGATCGGCAACCATCTGAAAGCTCTGTGCGTAGGCCACCTCGGCCTGCGCACCGGAGGCAGGAAAGCCCCCGCTGATATCCTGAAAATCGAAGAGGCCATCGGCGGCTGCGCTGCGTGCAAAAGTCTGCGCGCGCTCGAAGGTTGCCTGACCGGCGGTATGCAACGCCGTGCCTTCGTTGAACCAGCGCGGAACACGATGCTCGCCGGCAGCGAAATCCACGGCGATGTGCGCCAGCTCGTGCACCAGAGTGCTCTCCCACTCCGGGTTGCCGGGAAAGAGCAGAATCGTGTCGGCCCACGGCAGCGCAAGCCCGGCTGCCCACTCCGGTGGCATCGACGGAACGTTGTTGCGGATGAACCAGTCGTCGTTGTTGCGCTCGATGCTGATCGTGACGCTGCGCCCGGCGGGCGCGCCGAGCTCGCGGCGGACCCGCGCCCACTCGGCGTTGACCACATCGGCTGCGGCCCGCACGAAGCCACCCATCCCGTCCGCCGCGTCGATCGAGAAGGTGGTCTCGTCGACCACCAGCTCGGTCACCGGCGTCCGCGCAGAAGCCACGGCCGGCATCCACAGACAGAGGAGTATGGGCATCAGGTACCATCTCACTCAACCAACTCTCCGGCCACATATTCAGCGCTAACGCCGACGACGCGCACCTGCTTGCGACGCGAGGTGTGACCACGCGCGATCTCGACATCCGAACGCGGGACGTGGAGCGCTTTCGCGATCGCCTTCTGCACCGCTGCGTTCGCCCTGCCGTCCACCGGAGGAGCAGTGATGCGCAGCTTCAGACGCTCGTCGTGAACCCCCGCAAATGCAGTCCGTGAAGCGCCGGGCGCGACCAGCAGGTCGATCTCGACTCCGCCGCTTATGTCACGAAGCCATGACGTCACGCGTCGCCTCCGAGTTCTCGCGAACGCTGCGCGGCGGCCCGCACGGCTGCGATGACCGCGTTTCGCATGCCAAGGGACTCGAGCGCGGCGACACCTTCGATGGTAGTGCCCGCCGGGGAGCAGACTGCGTCTTTCAGCGCCGCCGGACCCCGCTCGTCGCCGTTGAGTACGGCAGACGCCGAGCTGAGCATGGCGCGGGCGGACTGGAGGGCGAGCGCCCGTGGCAGTCCTTCGGCAACGGCGCCGTCAGCCACCGCCTCGGCGAACACGAAGGCGTACGCGATCCCGGACGCAACGGCGCCGGTAAACGCGTGCATGTCTGCTTCGCTTTTCAGTTCGATCACGGTACCGACGCACTCGAAGACGGCGACCGCGCTTGCGACATCTGCCGGGTCTGTGCCGGCTTCGGCGATCAATGCGGTGGCCGATGCGGCGAATGCCGCGCCCAGGTTGGGCATGACACGCACAATCGCGACGCCTGCAGGAGCGTCACCTCGATGGGCAGCGTCGCGCAGCGCGCGGATCGGGACTCCCGCTGCCAGACTGATGATCAGCGACGGACGAACGTGGGCCACTACCCGGCGAACCACGTCGGCGATCTGCGCCGGCTTCACAGCAACGATCACCACATCTGATCTGGCGGCGAGGGCATCGACGCCGTCAACCGGAGTCACGCCGCATGCGACCGCGAGCCCCTCCGCGAGATCGAAGCCGAAGACGTTGTCAGGGTGCATGCCGGCGCGAACGAGCCCGCGCGCAACGGCGCCGCCCATGTTTCCAAGCCCGACAATGCCGACGCTTCTATCTGCGAGTGCGGGATTCATCAGTCTCGGGCTCCAAAGATGGCGGTTCCGATTCGAACGATGGTGGCGCCCTCTTCGACCGCGATTTCGAGGTCCGCGCTCATCCCCATCGAGAGTTCGCTCATGATCTCAGCCTCGTCGGCGAACGCGGGCGCGAGCCTGGCCCTTTGCTCTTCAAGGAGCTGCCAGAGCGCCCGAAAGGGAGCGCGCGACGCCTCCGGATCTTCGTTGAACGCCGGGATGGTCATCAGTCCGCGCAGTTGAACCCGAGGCGCCACGACGCATTCGTCGACGAGCGCGCTCAGGTTCTCAGGCGAGCAACCGGCCTTTGCTTCGTCGCCGTCGACATTGACCTGAATCAGGACAGGCTGGGCGTCGGAGTCGGTGGCGGCGCATCGGCGGTCGATCTCGCGGACCAGCGACGGCCGATCAACGGTATGAATCATCGCGACGCGGCCAACGATCTGGCGCACCTTGTTGGACTGCAGACGGCCGATGAAATGCCAGCTCAGGTCCGGCGCCTGTGCCAGTTTGCCTGTCAGTTCATTGACGTAGTTCTCGGCGAATTCGTGCTGTCCGCAGTCCGCCGCCTCTCGGATCGCGCCGACGTCGCGCGTCTTCGACACCGCGAGCAGGCGCACAGCGTCTGGCGTTCGACCGGCGCGAAGGCAGGCCTCTTCGATGCGCCTTCCCTGCTCCCGAATGTTGTCACAGACACTCATGGCGCGACCCAGGGCATGCGGTCGAGCAGCCTGAGGTCGGCAGCCGCCATGCAGACTTCGGCCACGGGCAACCCGACGACGTTTGCATAGGAGCCGCGAATCTCGGGAACGAACGCGGCTGCTCGTCCCTGAATGCCGTATCCGCCGGCTTTATCGAAGGGCTCGCCGGACCCGATGTACTGCTCAATCATACAGTCACTGAGTTCAGCGAAGCGAACAGAGGTCGTCACGTGCTCCGTTCGCAGGAGTGATTCGCCGAACAGCGTGAACGCCGTTGTAACGCGGTGCCAGCAGCCGCTGAGCGCGGTGAGCATGTCCGCTGCGCCGGCGGCATCGCCGGGCTTGCCCAGCATGCGCCCTTCGTCCGTCCAGACTACGGTGTCGGCAGCCAGACCAAAGACACAATCGTCGGACTCCTGCCGTGCAGACGCGACCGCGGCCTTGCGTTCAGCGATCTCGCGCGCGGCACGTTCCGGGTCGGCGCTCGTGGGCGTTTCATCGACGTCCGCAGGCCTCACGCGCACGCCGAAGCCGACCTGAGCGAGAAGCTCTCGGCGGCGGGGTGACTGGCTTGCGAGTAGGACGATCATGCCGACGGTCTGGGGCGCGGTGTAACACGGTGGTTCACGGTGCGCCGAAAGTACGGCCGGGGGGATCGGCGGTCAAAAAATCGGCGGCGGGGCTCCAGGGTTCCGGCGACGCCCGAAGCACTCCGCCGCGGGGTCGCAGGAGGCGGAGCGCGACGTCTTCGCTTTCATCGCGTCGCGGCCACCCGATCGCGAAACACTTGACCAGTGCATATTCGTTCAGTACCTAAACGGAAGATCAGGATCTTCAGGTCGCGCACACACTGTGCGCCAACCGACTTGAACGGGCGAGTGCGCTGCACAGAGCGGGACGTCTGGGAGCGGGGCCTTGAGTCCGCGGTAACTGCGACTGTGCAGCGGCCGCATGGAATGGAGGGTGTGATGAAGGGATTGACCGGTCGACAGTCTGAGGTGCTCGCAGCGATCTCGGAGAGCATCCGAAACACCGGCTACCCACCGACCATTCGTGAGATCGGCCTTGTCCTGAACATCCGCTCGACGAACGGCGTGAATGATCACCTCAAGGCGCTGGAGCGAAAGGGATACATCGTCCGCGACACGTCGAAATCCCGCGCGATTATTCTGACCGACGTCGGGGCCGCCGAGGCTGGGTTGCAGCCTGCGATTGCGACGGCCGATGACACGACGATGGCGATCCCGGTGCTTGGCGATATTGCTGCCGGCGTTCCGATCGCTGCCATCGAAGCATCGGATGAAGAGATCCGGCTCGATCGTTCTCTCTTCGGCCGCTCTCCGGGCGACGTGTTTGCGTTGAATGTCAGCGGTGACAGCATGATTGAGGACGGAATCTTCGATGGCGATCTGATCTTTGTGCGGCGGCAACCGGTCGCCGAGCGTGGTGCGACAGTCGCGGCAATGATCGATGGCGAGGCGACGGTGAAGCGATATCATCCAGAGGGGGACCGGGTGCGCCTTGTGCCGGCAAACAGCGCCATGGAGGACATCGTGGTCAGCTCCGGAGACGCCCGCGAGTCTGTGATTCTCGGGCGGGTTGTCGGCGTCTTTCGGCGCCTGAACTGAGCACCCGCGCGCGCTCGTTTCCGCGTGCGAAAATGGGCTGCCCGTGCGGATCTGCGCGCTGATCAGATCCGTGTCAGTCCACATTGACAATAGCAGACTCCCTCAGTAGCCAACCGCCCACGCGCGAGCACCGCTCTGGGTGCGCGCTCCGCTGTGCTGCAACGGTTCTGAAACCGATGATTGACCACATCGCGATACTCATCATCTTCATCTTCGCCTCCATCCTTGGTGCGACGGTGGTCGCTCTGAGCGTGTTCTTCGGCCCGAAGAACCCGAACCGCTGGAAGAAGACGGTCTACGAGTCCGGCTCGGAGCCCTTCGGTGATTCGCGGCTGAAGCTGGACATCAAGTTCTACATGATCGCCATCTCCTTCATCATGTTCGACGTGGAGGCGGTGTTCCTGATCCCGTGGGCCGTCGTTGCGAAGAAATACGGTCTGTACGGATTCGCCGTAGCGTTCGTTTTCATCACTATTCTCGCCATCGGCCTCGTGTACGAATGGGGACGCGGAGGTCTCGAATGGGACTAGAACGCAGCATGCCCGGGTTCATGACCTCGCAGCTGGGAACAGCGCTGAACTGGGCCCGAAAGTACAGTCTCTTTCAGTACCCCTTTGTGACCGCGTGCTGCGGCATGGAGTACATGTCGACGGCCGGAAACCGCTACGACATCTCGCGCTTCGGTGCCGAGATTCCGCGCTTTTCTCCTCGACAGGCAGACCTCCTCTGGGTCGTTGGGACCGTGAACCACAAGCTCGCTCCCTTCCTTGCGAGAATCTACGATCAGGTGTCGGACCCGAAGTGGGTAATGTCCTTCGGCGTCTGCGCCTCAACCGGCGGTTTTTACGACAATTATGCGACGGTGCAGGGCATCGACAAGATCATCCCTGTGGATGTCTACATCCCCGGATGCCCGCCCCGGCCTGAACAGGTGATCGACGCGCTGATCCTGCTCCAGGAGAAGATCGGGCGCGAGGATTTCGACAAGCACTACGATCGCGAACCGGCGATCGAGGACCCGGCTTCATGAGCAAAAAGGTCGTCACAGCGGTCAAGAAGAAGTTCAAGGCGGCGGTACTCGATACCCACAGCCGCCTCGGCGACGAGACCATCATCCTGGACAGGAGCGCCCTGCACGAGGTGTGCGAGTTCCTGAAGCACCAGCCGAAGATGGAATTCAACATGCTGATGGACGTCACCGCGGTGGACTACCTGAACCGCGAGCCTCGCTTTGAGGTCGTCTATCACCTGTATTCGTTGACCCAGAAGCACAGGCTCCGCCTCCGAGTCCCGCTCGAAGAGAGTGACCCGGTGGTGCCGACGCTGACCGATGTGTGGCGCGCCGCGAACTGGGGTGAGCGCGAAGTATGGGACATGTACGGCATTCGCTTCGAGGGACACCCTGACCTGCGACGCATCCTTCTTTACGCAGAGTTCGAAGGGCACCCGCTTCGCAAGGACTACCCGATTCAGCGGAGCCAGCCGCGAATGGACCTGCGGCGCAAGGAGCGCGACAGCGTCGAAGAATACCGCACCATGCACAGAGACCGTGCTGCGGACAGCGATCGGAGCGCAACCTGACCATGAAGGACGGACTTTTCCAGGTGGAAGCCGGGTCGCAGGAAGACGTGATGGTCCTCAATATGGGACCTTCGCATCCGGCAATGCACGGCACCGTACGGATGGTTCTCACCCTCGACGGTGAGACCGTGGTGAAGTGCGACCCGGAGATCGGGTACCTGCACCGCGGCTTCGAGAAGCAGTGTGAGTCGGCGACGTGGACCCAGGTGTTCCCGTACACCGATCGGCTGAATTACGTCTCGCCGATGCTCAACAACTTCGGCTACGCGCACGCGGTAGAGAAGCTCCTTGAGATCGAGATTACAGACCGCGCGAAGTACATACGTACCATCATGGGCGAGGTGTCGCGACTCAGCGACCACCTGACGTCTATCGGCGCCGGTGCGCTCGAGCTCGCGGCGATGAGTGCGTTTCTGTACGCGATCGAAGGCCGCGACCTGCTCTGGGATCTGCACGAAGAGATCAGCGGTGCGCGCCTGACGGTTTCGTACGCGCGTATCGGCGGCCTGAAGGCCGACCTGACCGAAGAGTTTGAAGAGCGCTGGAATGCAGTAGAGCCGCGGATTTACGAGATCCTTGGGCGCCTTGACCGCCTGATGACGAAGAACCGCGTGTTTCTCGACCGAATGCAGGGCACCGGCGCAATCAGCGCAGAGGACGCCATAGACTTCGGTTTCACGGGCCCCTGCCTGCGTTCGGCGGGTGTCGCCTACGACGTGCGCAAGGACCACCCCTACTTCGCCTACGACCGAGTGGATTTCGACGTCCCGGTGGGTTCAACCGGCGACAACTACGATCGGTATATGGTGCGCCTCCTCGAGGCCTACCAGTCGATGCGAATCATCCGGCAGTGCCTCAATGACCTGCCGGACGGACCGGTAAACGTGGACGTGCCTTCGGTTGTGCTCCCCGAGAAGGACACGGTGTACAACACCATCGAGGGGATGATTAACCACTTCAAAATCATCTTTGAAGGCATCCAGGTGCCCGCAGGTGAGGTGTACAGCTACACCGAGGCCGGCAACGGCGAGCTGGGATTCTATATCGTCTCAAACGGCACCGGGAACCCCTGGAAGCTTCGCGTGCGTCCCCCATGTTTCTACATGATGGGAGGCATCGACCGCATGGTTGAAGGCGGCATGATCGCTGACATCATCCCCACCTTTGACACGATCAACATGATCGGCGGCGAGATTGACCGCTGAATTGTCGGCGACTTCCCCGGGAAGCGCCCTCCTCTGTGTACGCTTTTGACTCTGCCATTCCGAACTGAACAAGATGCCAACCGCAACGATTAACGGCAAAGAGGTAACCGTACCGCGAGGGACTGCGATCATCCGCGCAGCCGCCATGCTCGGTATCAATGTGCCTCACTTCTGCTACCACCCTGCGCTCTCGGCGCCGGCGAACTGTAGAATGTGCCTCGTAGAGGTCGAGAAGGCGCGCAAACTGGAGCCTGCCTGCTACCTCAAAGTGACCGACGGTATGGTCGTTCACACCGAAAGCGAAAAGGTTGTCGCTGCCCGCCAGGCGGTACTGGAGTTCATCCTCATCAACCACCCCGTCGACTGTCCCATCTGCGACCAGGCCGGCGAGTGCAAGCTGCAGGATTACTATATGGCCTACGACGCGAAGCCTTCGCGTCTCACCACCGGGAAGGTGGGCAAGGTCAAGGTATACCCGATCGGTCCTGAGGTTGTGTACGACGGCGAGCGCTGCATCCTGTGCACCCGCTGCGTTCGGTTCTGTGACCAGATTACAGGCACCAGCGAGCTGACAGTGGTCGATCGCGGTGACCGTTCCGAGATCCGCACCTTTCCCGGCCGCGAGCTCGACAACCCGTATTCGATGAACGTAACGGACATCTGCCCCGTGGGCGCGCTCACAACACGCGACTTCCGCTTTAAGTGCCGCGTGTGGCTGATGACCTCAACCGACTCTATCTGCACCGGGTGTGCTCGTGGATGCAGCGTGCACCTCGACCACTACCTCGGCGAGACCCAGCGATACCGGCCGCGATTCAATCCGGAAGTGAACGAGTATTGGATGTGCGACGAGGGCCGCCTTTCCTACAAGCGGCTCAACGCAAATCGCAGCGGAGCGCTGCGCGTCGGCGAACGGGACGACCTGTCCTGGCCGCGCGCTGCTCGAATGATCGCGGGTGCCCTCGCTGACGCACAGCTTCAACCCGACCAGATCGCGTTTGTCGCGTCTGCCGACGCATCCACCGAAGCGCTGGTTGCCGGCCACGAATACGCTCTCAACATTCTTCGCGCCGGGCGCTTCTACTGGACCGGCAGAGCAGATGGTGAAGGCGACGCCTTCCTGCGCTGTGCAGACCGGAACCCCAATCGTGCGGGACTGGTACACAGCTTCGGCGAGCAGATCCTGGAGCGTGGCGCAGACCGCCTCCTCAAGGACCTCAAGTCCGGTGGGATTCGCGCACTCTTCATGATGAGCTCAGCCCTTCCCTTCGGCAGAGAAGCCGTCGAGGAGCTGGCCGCTGAGGCCCGGAAGCTGGACATCTTCATTCTCGCGACATCGCACGCCGGCAGCCTCTCTTCGGCGGCGACGGTCTCGTTGCCGGTCGCGAAGCACTCAGAACAGACCGGAACCTGGGTGAACATCGACGGTGTCGCCCAGACGGTCGACGCAGCCTACGCGCCTCCGGGCGTCGCTATCGCCGACTGGGACGTGTACCGCCGGCTCGCCGCAGGCGCTGACGCGGAGTGGCCGCTGGACAGCGTCGACGCAATTCACGCTCGCATCTTTTCCGACGAGGCCGCCGAGTAGTCTCGGCGAGTGATTCATGCTCACTGATATCCTCCTCATCCTCTTGAAGATCGTAGCCGTCGTGCTGCTCTTCGCGATGCCGATCGGCTCGCTGATGACTCTACTCGGCGACCGTAAGCAGTCTTCGATGATCCAGAACCGCGTCGGACCGAACCGTGCGCGCCTGAGCATCATCCCGGGACTCGGTCGTCTGCCCCTCGTAGGCATTCCGCACTTCCTGGCGGACGGCCTCAAGATGATCTTCAAGGAAGACGCGATCCCCGACGGGGCCGATCGTACCTGGCACAACATCGTGCCTGCGATGGCTCTGTTTCCGGCGATCGTGATGTGGGCCGTCATCCCCTTCCATGACCACTACTGCACCGGCGAAATCGTGGTGCAGAACTACCGCGACATCTGTGTCGAAGGGCAGACACGAAATTTCTTCTCCATCGCCAACCTGGACGCCGGGCTTCTCTACGTCTTCGCGATCTCAGGTGTCAGCGTCTACGGCGCGGCCATCGCAGGCTGGGCATCGAACGCGAAGTACTCCCTGATCGGCGGTCTCCGCTCGTCGGCGCAGATGATCTCGTACGAAGTCTCAATGGCGCTCTCGGTCGCCGGCGCCATCCTCATCTACGGCACGTTGAACCTCAATGAGATGGTCGTCCAACAGGGCCACCTGATCGGCGGCTGGCTCCCGATGTGGGGCATCGTCGTACAGCCCCTCGCCTTCTTCATCTTCCTCGGCGCGATGATGGCCGAGACCAAGCGCGCACCCTTCGACATGCCGGAAGGCGAGTCGGAGATCGTCGCCGGATACTTCACTGAGTTCTCCTCGATGAAGTTCGCCGTGATTCAGCTCAGCGAGTACGTAGCGACGGTTTTCGTTGGCGCTCTGATCGCCACCATTTTCCTCGGCGGCTGGCAGGTGCCCTACCTCTACGGCGACGGCTTCCACTTCGGGAACACGCCGACCGCCGCTCTTGAGCTGCCGTACTGGGCAGTCATCGCGTTGCGAATTGGCGCCTTCTCGTTCAAAACCATCTTCATCCTCTGGCTGCAGTTCATGCTTCGGTGGACGTTGCCGCGTTTCCGCTACGACCAGGTGATGAACCTCGGCTGGAAAATATTCCTCCCCCTCTCACTCGCAAACCTTGTGATCACGGCCTTTGTCGTGGCCATTCTCTGAGGCGCAGGAGTCGAACGAATGGCCGTTACCGTCACGAAAATTCCGCGTCCCGACCGAAGCCTCTGGGTCCAATCCTACGTGCCTGAGGTCATGCGTGGTCTCTCCATCACGTCGAAGCAGTTCTTCAAGAACCTGTTTACCAAGAAGGACGTCGTCACCATCCAGTATCCTGAGGTGAAGCGCGATTACCCGGAGCGCTACCGCGGACTCCACCGCCTGATGTATCGCGATGACGGCCAGGTTCGCTGCGTCGCGTGCATGTGTTGCTCCACAGCCTGTCCCGCAAACTGCATCCACATCGAGGCGGCGGAGCACGACGACACGTCAATTGAGAAGTACCCGGCCGTCTTCGTCATCGACGAGCTGCGATGCATCGTGTGCGGGATGTGCGTTGAAGCATGCCCATGCGATGCAATCCGCATGGACTCCGGCATCCACACACACCCCTTCTACGAGCGCGACACGGCGTTCTTCGACAAGCCCGCGCTGCTCGAGCTCGGCGGGCCTTCGGTCGCCCATCAGGGTGGCGATATGAAGGGCGTACAGGGCCACCATTGAGCGAGCGCGCAGCACGCGCGCTCTCGATTGCTGCCTTCGTCGCTCTGATCGCTGTCGCGGCCTGGACGACGGCTGTTCACCTGCGCGACCGGGTGCGAATGCCCGACGCCGCTGAGCTCGCTGATGCGGCCGAAGTGATCCGAAGCGGCTTTCGACAGGGCGACTTCATTCGGCACCAGCCACTCTGGTTCACAGATGCTCGAATTGGTCTCGACGGTCTACCCTTCCTGATGTCGCGGAGACTCGACGAGTATGACCGCCACAGATTCTCGCGCATGTGGCTCCTCAGCTCGCGGTCACACGACCGGGAGGCTGCGGCCGATCGCGTTTGGATGAGCAATATTGAAGAGGTGTTTTCGTCCCGTCGGCTCAGAGTCGAGGTGGGCGACGTCGTTCAGACCGCCCCCGTCTACTGGGACGGATTCACGGACTTCGGCGCAGCCACTGTGTATCGACAGAATGCGGCCGGCAGCTCGCGGGTCTGCGATCGTGTCATCGACGGTACCACACACTGCGAGCGCTACAACGAGTGGATTCACGTCGGCCCGGCAGTCCGCGAGGTTGACGATGAGCCCCGTCATTGCATCGTCGCCAACGCGCCCCCCGACGGGGACTCCTGGCGAATCGTATGGGACGATGTGGAGCTCCATGACACGATGCGCTTTCGAGCCGGCAACGCTTTCCGCGCCCAACGCTCCGACCGCGGCGCACCCGTGCACTTCAGCGTGCACTTTGGCGACGAGGAAGTCTTCTCTCGGGAGTGGCCGATCGATGAGCTCGGGTTCCCCGAGTTCGTAATTGACACCAGCTCTCGTCGGGGAACACGGACCTCGCTGGAGTTCAGGGTCCACAGCCGAGATCACTTTGACCGATTCTTCTGCTTTCGGCCGCAGATTGTCGGCCCCTCCCGCTTCGAACGTTAGCGCTCTGCCGGCGCCTCGGGCAGGGTTCCAAAGTCGTATTCCGGGTAGGCAGCGATGAGCTGCGCGTGCACTCTGCTGTAGGTCTCGACCAGGTCGGCAAGGTCACGACGGAACACATCCTTGTCCATGCGATTTCCGTCCGCGTCCCAAAGTCGCTGGGTGTCCGGGCTGATCTCGTCTGCGAGAAGAATCTTGCCGTCTACTCGGCCAAACTCGAGCTTGAAGTCGACAAGGTCCAGGCCGCACTTCTTCCAGAGCTCGATCAGATGCTCGTTGATTTCGAGGGCCATCCTTCGAAGCGTCGCCAGCTCATCTTCGGTAGCGAGATTGAGGATACGGATGTGGTCGTCCGTGATCATCGGGTCTCCAAGGTCGTCGTCCTTGTAGTAGAACTCGACGATCGGTGCACTGAGTCGGACCCCCTCATCGAGGCCTGTGCGCTTCGAGAGACTTCCTGCGACGATGTTACGGGCGACCACTTCGATTTGAATGATCTCGACTGCCCGAATCCGCATGTCGCGGGTATTCGGCGTCTCGATGTAGTGGCTGGGGATGCCGCGGTCTGCGAGGTAGCGGAACACGATCCCGGCGATGCGATTGTTCAGCTCACCCTTGCCACCAAACTCCGCCTTCTTCTCAGCATTGAACGCCGTGGCCGAATCCTTGAAGCGTTGAACCAGCACGCCCTCTTCGCTGGTGGTGTAGACGGCCTTTGCTTTTCCTTCGTACAGCTTCTGCATCGAGAACCTCTGTGGCGGTGGGTGCATCGCAGGCTGGGGTTGGTCCCGCCTGGCAATGTCGGTGTTCGGAGCGTGGTTGCTCCGCGGGTATGCTAAGTCTTCGCGGCAGCGACGCAGGCGAAATCGGGCTCAAAAACACAAACCGCGCCGGGGCACATTGCCGAAGCGCGGTGGCGTCGATCTTCTCCGAACTCAGCCCGAGAAGGTCATGCTGGAAATGACGCTCTGGTAGTTCGGCAGGAAAGAGTCGTAGACGTCTTCGTGCATGTAGGCGACGACCAACCATGCGGTTGTCTCATGGATGAACTCGAAGATGGCAACCTTCAGAGTCACACCGGAGTGCGTGAAGGTGTAGATGGACTCCTTGCCGGTGTGGCCGCCGTAGGACTTGCCCTCCTCGGTACCGATTCGACTGAAGTCTGAGTTCTGCAGGGTCTCGTGGAAGGTGTTGAAGAACACATCGGCGACGTCCTGCGTCATCAGCTGCGTCGCGATCACCTCGATCTGGCTGTGACTCTGGTACTGCTTGAAATTGAACGCTGCGCGGTCATTGCCTTCAACGCTTTCCCAACTCGCGGGACGGGTCACTGTGACGCCAAACTGGGCGTTCTCAACCGGCGCCGCTTCCTGTGCGAAAGCCGAGCCGGTCGTGATGAGCGCAACGCAAAGTGCGCACACGAATCCAAAAATAGAGACTTTAACGAGCTTCATCTGGTCACTCCCATTACGCGATGCGCCGACCCCGAGGCGGTCGGCTCGCTGCGCCATGCCTATACGCCACGACCCGCCGGCTGTCCAGAGATCCGCACCGATGGACGGTGGCGTTTTGGCATGACCCGCGTTAGAGGCCTCCCGACTTTTGTCCGACGCAATTCAGACGCCATAACCCCGCTCGGTGCCATGCCGCGACGCAACGACATAAACTCAATACTCATCATCGGTTCCGGCCCGATTGTCATCGGGCAGGCATGCGAGTTTGACTACTCCGGAAGTCAGGCGGTGCGGGCGCTTCGTGCCGATGGATTCCGAGTTCTGCTGGTGAACTCGAATCCGGCTACGATCATGACGGATCCGGAGATCGCCGACGCAACCTACATCGAGCCGATCTCCGTTGACTACATCCGTGAGATCATCGCGCGCGAGCGCCCGGACGCGATCCTCCCGACAATGGGTGGACAAACAGCGCTGAACACCGCGAAGGCGCTCCATGAGGCGGGTGTGCTCGACGAGTTCGGTGTTGAGCTCCTCGGCGCCAGCTACGACGTTATTGAGCGCGCCGAAGACCGGGGCCTGTTCAAGCAGGCGATGAACGAGATCAACGTCGACATGGCCGTCTCAGCGTACGCGACCAGCGTCCAGGAGGCGATGGACTGCATCGATGAGATCGGCTTCCCGGCGATCATTCGTCCCAGCTTCACCCTCGGCGGAACCGGCGGCAACATCGCGTACAACCGGCAGGAGTACGAAGAGTACATCCGTTGGGGTCTGGACGCCTCGCCGACACGTGAGATTCTCGTCGAAGAGTCTCTCATCGGCTGGAAGGAATTCGAGCTCGAGGTGATGCGCGACAACGCGGACAACGTCGTGATCATCTGTTCGATTGAGAATTTTGACCCGATGGGTGTGCACACCGGCGACTCGATCACCGTGGCGCCGATTCAGACCCTTACCGACGTCGAATATCAGAACATGCGCGACGAGGCGCTCGCCATCGTGCGTAAGATCGGCGTCGAAACCGGCGGCTGCAACATCCAGTTCTCCGTTGATCCCGCCACCGGTCGTCGAATCGTCATCGAGATCAACCCGCGGGTTTCGCGATCGTCTGCGCTGGCATCAAAGGCGACGGGGTTCCCAATCGCCAAGATGGCCGCGCTCCTCGCCGTCGGCTACCGACTCAACGAGATCCCGAACGATATCACGAAGAAGACGCCGGCGTCGTTCGAACCGGTCATCGACTACACAATCGTCAAGATTCCCCGGTACACCTTCGAGAAGTTCCCCGGGACGACCACCGTACTCACAACACAGATGAAGTCGGTCGGCGAGGTCATGGCCATCGGCCGATCCTTCCCTGAAGCGTTGATGAAGGCGACCCGTTCCCTCGAGATCGGACGCGCCGGACTCGTCCCCCTCCTCCCGGCGCCCGGAGAAGGCGACATGCCGGCCGACGAAGCCGGCGTACGCAGCTACTTCCGCGAGCTTCTCAGAATTCCCGGCCCCGATCGACTCTGGTACCTCGCGGATGCCCTGGGCTCAGGCTTGAGCATCGAAGAAGTCGCCGAGGCGACGATGATCGACCCCTGGTTCGTCGATCAGATTGCCCGCGTCACAGAACTTGAGACGCGCATCTCGGAGTGGAACCGCACCGGCGGTCACTTCGGGACGGACGAAGGCGCCACTCTTCTCAGGAAGGCAAAGCGACTCGGCATCAGCGACGCCGAGCTTGCCCGCCTCACCGAACGTAACCCGACCGAAATCCGAGCAGCCCGACACGCAGCCGGTATCAGGCCGGTGTTCAAAAAGGTCGACACCTGCGCGGCAGAGTTCGAAGCGGTCACTCCGTATCTGTACTCCACCTATGACGCAGAAGCTGAGGTGACCCTCGAGCCGAAGGAAGGCCGCGTCATTATCCTCGGAGGCGGCCCGAACCGCATCGGCCAGGGCATCGAGTTCGACTACTGCGCAGTTCATGGCGTCCTGGCACTCAAAGAGGCCGGCTACGAGACCATCATGATCAACTGCAACCCCGAGACCGTGTCGACCGACTACGATGTGCCCGGGCGCCTGTATTTCGAGCCGCTGACATTTGAAGATGTCATGGAAATCATCGATCTGGAACAGCCCGAAGGCGTCATCCTTCAGTTCGGCGGACAGACGCCGCTGAAGCTCGCGCTGCCGCTCATGCGGGCCGGTGTGAAGATTCTCGGTACCCCTCCGGACACCATCGACCGTGTTGAGGACCGAAAGCGATTCGGCGCTCTCATCGATAAGCTGGGGATCAAACAGCCGCCCGGCGGAACCGCAGATACCATCGAGGAGGCGCGCACTGTCGCCAGGCGCATCGGCTACCCGGTGTTGATTCGACCGAGCTACGTGCTCGGCGGCCGCGCGATGGTCATCGTTCATGACGAGACCGAGCTCAACGAATTCTTCGGTGAAGCCCGTAGCGCCGGCGAAGGCGGGAACGTCCTTATCGATCGCTTCCTCAACGATGCGACGGAGGTCGACGTCGACCTGATTGGAGACGGCACCAGCTTCGTCATCGGCGGCGTGATGGAGCATATCGAAGAGGCCGGTGTGCACTCCGGCGACTCCGCATGCTGTCTGCCGCCACATTCCCTCTCACCGGCCGTGGTGGCAGAGATCTCAAAACAGACCATCGCAATCGGCCGCGAGCTCAACATCGTCGGACTGATGAACGTACAGTTCGCCGTGAAGGATGAGGAAGTCTACATCCTCGAAGTCAATCCCCGCGCAAGCCGTACCATCCCGTTCGTCTCCAAGACGATCGGGCACCCGCTCGCACGGTACGCAGCCCGCGTCATGCTCGGCGAGACTCTCGCTGACATCGGCCTGACCGAACAGGTCATCCCGGCGCACTTTGCGGTCAAGGAAGCGGTGTTCCCATTCACGAAGTTCCCCGGCGTGGACATCCTTCTCGGTCCCGAGATGAAATCCACCGGCGAAGTCATGGGAATCGACAGAAGCTTCGAGCGCGCGTTTCTAAAGGCGCAGATTGCTGCGTACAACCCGCTCCCGAGCGAGGGCAGTGTCTTCCTCTCAGTCCGAGACCGGGACAAGGACGCCCTGGAGCCGATCGCTCGAAATCTGAGCGAGGTCGGACTCTCGATCGTTGCCACCTCAGGGACAGCCGCGTTCCTCAGGGACAGGGGTATTGAAGCGAAATCGATCAACAAGGTCGCCGAGGGGCGACCGCACATCGTTGATGCCCTGATCAACGGCGAAATCTGCATGGTCATCAACACCGTGGGCGGACAGGCAGCCATCCAGGACTCAAAGCCGATTCGCCAGGCGACCGTGAAATACTGCATCCCATACTTCACGACGATGGCAGGCGCCGCAGCTGCCGCTTCAGCGATGGCAGACCGGCATCGCGATCCTTCGATCTCAGTGCGTCCGATGCAGGACTATCATCCGACGTGACCACTGAGGCTACAATCGATAGCCAGACAGAACCGTACCGCGCCGCGGCAACACTGCCTGCGGAAACACCCAGCGAGTGACCACACGATGGAACGATTTCCCATGACGCCGCAATGCAAAGAGCGGCTAAAAGACGAACTGGATCATCTGAAGTCCGTTGAACGCCCTGCGGTAGTCAACGCCATCGAGGTTGCACGGGAGCACGGCGACCTCAAAGAGAACGCCGAGTATCACGCGGCGAAGGACCGCCAGGGATGGATTGAAGCGCGCATTCGCATTCTCGAAGCCAAGGTCTCACGCGCCGAAGTCATCGACCCGGCGACGATGTCCGGCGACATTGTGCGCTTCGGTGCTACGGTCACGCTGATGGACAGCGATACCGAGCAGGAGATCACCTACGCGGTTGTCGGCGAAGATGAGTCTGACGTGAAGCGTGGCTTCCTCAACTTCAAGTCCCCGATCGCTCGCGGCATTCTGGGTAAGGAAGAAGGGGACGATGTGGACATCCCCACAGCCGGTGGCGTCCGCTCCTTCGAAATCCTGACCGTTGAGTACAAAGCGCTCGACACCTCACCGGTCGAGTAAGTCAGGAAGCTTCTATCACCGGTTGAGAAAGGTCAGATACGTCCGTGCACCCGTTCAACGGTGAGCACGTCATCAATCTTGCGAACGGACTCGAGCGCCTTCGCAAGATGGCCGGCGCTCTTGATCCTCACGTCGAAGAGACTGAGCGCGTTTCCATCTGACTGCGACTTGCAGTGCGCCTCAGCGATGTCGATTCCCGCGGATGAGATGGCGCGGGTGATATCGGCCAGGGTCCCCGGTTCATTGCGAGCGATCACCTTGACGCGCACCCGTCGGGTGCCGTCGGTTTCGGCACTTCGCCCTCCGTCCCAATCGAGCGCCCGCAGACGCTCAGTTTCGATGTTGTCGAGTCGTTGACAACTGGTCACGTGCACGACGAGTCCACGGCCGCGAGTCACGAAGCCGACAATCTCTTCACCGGGCACCGGATTGCAGCACCTTGCGAAGGTATGCATGACATCGTCGTTGCTACCCTGCACCGTTACGCGAGGCTCGCGGCCGGCCGGGATGAGTGAGCGCAGATGCTGTCCGAAGCGCCGGATGGGGGTGGGCTTCACTTCCTGCTCTGCGGGCGGCACGATTCGCTCTACCACGCTCTTCACATCGGTCTTCGCAAAACCAATATCGATGAGCAGCATGTCGACCGTCTGGAACTTCAGCTGGCGCGCAACACGATGCAGATCCCGTGACTTCTCAACGGCAGCGAGCTTCCGACCTGCCTTCTTCAGCTCCGTCGCCAGCATGTCGCGTCCCAGCTCCAGTGCGTCCGCGCGTCTCTCGGCGCGTAGCTCCTGCCTGATCCGCGAAGCCGCGCGGCCGGATTTCACAAACTCCAGCCACTCCTTGCGCGGACGTTGATTCTCGCTCGTGATGATCTCAACCGAGTCGCCGTTCTTCAGCTCGTGGCTGATCTGCACCATCCGACCGTTCACGCGGGCGCCGTGACAGCGCCGACCCACTTCAGAGTGGACCGCGTATGCGAAGTCGACGGGCGTGGCTCCCGCCGGAAGGCTCTTCACATCGCCGTTTGGTGTAAAAACAAACACTTCATCTTCGAACAGGTCGAGACGAACGCTGTCGAGATACTCGCGAGAGTTGTCGATCTCGGCGCCGGACTCAACCAACGACCGCAACCAGATAAACGCATCGGCTGAGGGGTCGACGACCTTGCGGTCTTCCTTGTACGCCCAATGCGCAGCTACGCCGTGCTCCGCCACCTGGTGCATCTCACGGGTACGAATCTGCACTTCGATACGAACCCCCTCAGGCCCGATCACCGTTGTGTGCAGCGATTGGTACCCGTTGGGCTTGGGAACCCCGATGTAATCCTTGAAACGGCCGGCCACCGGACGCCACTTGTCGTGGATGAGGCCGAGAACCTGGTAGCAGGAGGCCACGTCGGGAACGATCACGCGAAATGCAGTGATATCGAAGAGGCCGTCGAAGGACACACCGGACTTTTCGATCTTTCGCTGAATCGACGCGAAATTCTTTGCCCGCCCTTTCACCTCGGCTTTTGTATCCGCCTCGCGAAAGAGCCGCTCAAGAATCGTAACCGTCGTCCTGATGTACTCTTCGCGCTCGCGACGCGTTTGATTCATCTGACGAGAGAGCTCTGCGTAGGCATCCGGATTGATATAGCGGAGGGCAATGTCCTCCAACTCAATCTTCATCCAATTGATGCCCAGACGACTCGCCAGGGGTGCGTAGATGTCCATGGTCTCGGCGGCGATACGACGCTGCTTGTCGGACCGCATGTGTTTGAGCGTCCGTACGTTGTGCAGGCGGTCGGCCAGCTTGATCAGAACCACGCGAAGGTCCCTGCTCATCGCGACGATCAGCTTGCGCGTGTTCTCCGCCTGATGCTCCTCTCGCGTCGCGAAGTTGAGCTTCGAGAGCTTAGTGAGCCCTGAAACGATCTGCGCGATCTCGGGGGTGAAGCGCTCTGCAATGTCCTCAGCGGTAGCGTCAGAGTCCTCAACCACATCGTGCAACAGCGCGGCACAGAGGCTCGGCACACCGAGGCGAAGCTGCGCGGCGATCAGTGATACTTCCAGGGGATGCCCGATGTATGGGTCCCCGTTCTTGCGCGTCTGGCCGGCGTGCATCTCGGAGGCATAGTTGAACGCGTCACGGTACATCGTGAGGTCCACGCCCGGCTGGTACGAGCGAATCGTCGTCTCGACTTCGCGGAGACGCTGCGCGAGCAGCTCGTCAGCAGACAATCCCTTTTTGGGCTTCAGAACCATGCTAGATTCGCCGGTCATACGACGCAGCAGGACAGTGCATTCCGCCCCAGGCTGCGCTCGTTGCGTCAGACCAGTGTACGGACTCATGAGCTGAAGTAAACTTGTTGAATGCTCCAGCGAAGATATCCGCTGCGCGTTCAGCTCTCAGCCGGACCCCGCGACGGGGAGCCCGATCCCGCGACGCAGGGCATCGATACGAGCCTGAGTACGCTGGCCGCCTGCCAGATACACAGCTCGAACAAGCTCGTAGGTTTCGTCCAGCGTGTCGTTGACCACGGCGAACTCGAACTCGTCCAGCCGGTCCAGCTCGCCCAGCGCCGCGGCCAGTCGCCCCGCGATCACGTCGTCGCTGTCGGTTCCACGGCCCCGAAGTCGCTCTTCGAGAACGGCGACGCTGGGCGGCAGCAGCATGCAGGTTACTGCGTCCGGGTATGCATCCCGCAGACTCGCAGCGCCCTGCACGTCAATATCGAAAATCAGGTCGAGCCCCTGAGCCCCCGCCTCATCAATCGTACGACGGGTCGTGCCGTAGAGGTTGCCGTGCACTGTAGCGTGCTCGGCGAACTCGCCGCGTTCAACCATCGCCTCAAACTCGCCGCGTTCAACGAAGTGGTAGTGCACGCCGTCTGTCTCTCCTCGCCGCTTCGGCCGCGTCGTGCAGCTGACACTGAGGCTGAGGCGCGGAAACTCCTCGAGCAGTCGACGACTGACGCTTGATTTTCCGACTCCAGAGGGCCCGGCGACAACAAAGAGCATACACGCCTCCTACAGAGTGCTCGGCCTACCGATGCCACGCCGCCAATGTCAACGTGACGACCACTGTACAAGGTCCCGCAGCCCGGCGGTCAGGTCACCCGGCGGGGTATACCCCAGTCGGGTCTGCGCGCGTGTGATGTCGGCCACGCTGTGTCGAATGTCACCGGCCCGCTCAGGCGCGAATTCGGGCTCCACCTCGCGCCCGAAGATATCGTTGAGCGCGACGATCAGGTCCAGCAGGCTTGTGGCGGTCCCTGTGCCCACATTCACCGGCTCACCTGCAAACTTTGCGTCGGTTCGCGTCGTTGCCAGCAACGCATCGCAGACTCCGGACACATGACAGAAATCACGTGTCTGGCCACCGTCGCCGAAGATGGTCGGCGCGATGCCTGCGTCGTAGCAATCGACAAACTTTGAGATGACCGCGGCATAGGCACCGCTGGGGTCCTGGCGGGGCCCGAAAATATTGAAGAAGCGCAACGGAAAGCAGGCCAGGCCATAGGCCTGTGAATACACGCGGCAGTGGTACTCGCCGGCCAGCTTTGTCGAGGCGTAGGGCGAGTGTGGCGCCGGTGCCGCCTCCTCGCGCGCAGGCAGGCCGGCGTCGCTACCGTACACTGCGGCTGAGGAGGCATAACTGACGCCACGCAGGCCACCGCGTCGAGCTGCCTCCAGAGCGTTCACCATCCCCATCCCGTTGATCGCTTCTGTCTCCCTCGGATTCGCGACAGACTCCGGCACCGACACCAGCGCCGCCAGATGGAAGAGCCAGTCCGCACCTCGGCATACGGAGTCCAGCAGTGGCGCGTCGCGAATGTCACCCTCTACGACTTCCGGCGAACCCTCAATCGCCCTGATGTTTGACAGGTCCCCGGTCGAGAAGTTGTCGAACACCGTCACCGACCAGCCCTCAGACAGCAGGCGCTCGCTGAGGTGACTGCCGATAAAACCGGCGCCGCCGGTGACTACTGCTCGTCGGGACATGGGCTCCTTTCAGATTACGATTCGTCCTGTGCGGTGCCCTCTTCTGCCTCATCTTCCGGCTTCGGTTCAATGATGATCGACGGCTCCGCAGTATCGTCCGTCGGCGCCTCTGCATCGCCTGCCGGCTCAGACGCATCCAGGCGCTCCGCTGGTTCCACGTCGTTGCCAACCACCGGCGGACGCCGATCGTCTCCAAAGCGCGCGCGTCGCGATGGCCGCTGCGGGTGAAAGGTGATCACAAAGGCGCTCCCGAAACGCAGACCACTCAAATCGAGGTCTCCAGGCGACGCACCATCGTAGTCGAAAGCCAGGGGCGTTCTCAGGTCGTACCCGACTCGCATCTCGACGCCGACTCCAACCCGGCGTCCAAAGTACCCGGCCTCGATTCCACCGAAGACACCCGCCGAGACACCGACCGCGCCATCCTGATACACCGGCGCGTCGACCGGCTCGATTCGTGAGCTCACGTGCTGAAGCCCTACTTCGACGGTGGCGAAAGGACGCACCCAGGGAAGCAGCTTGTACAAATAGCGACCGCGTACACGCACGCCGTTGCCGATAAGCTCGGTGGACGCGTAGCCGCCGAATACGCTGTTGCTCTCTCGAAAGCGCTCGTAGTCGATCTCGAGCCCGAACCCCTTCCTGAAGTCGACGCCGACGCCGACCACCGCCAGGTTGATGTCGTCGTACCAGTCGTAGAGATCGTAGCTGTTGTCGCGCGCGCGTACGCCATCACCGCCGGCCCGTAGACGATAGCCGTCCACCGATTGCGCCTCGGCAGTAGCGGCGGGAATCAGGGCCATAGACATGAACGCCAACACGACGGCGGCGCAGAGTAGTAGCTTATTCATTTCGGCCCTCCGTCAGCGATGTCGTTCAGGAAGAAGCCGCGAGCCGCATTGCCCGCTACTTCGGGTTCCTCCAGCGAGAGCGAGTAGAGCCAGCCGAATCGGTCCGGCAACGTGACTACAGCTCGCCCCGCGTCTTCAAACACGAAGACCTCAGACGGTGGCGCCGGCAGCTCGACCTGTCCGCTCGCGCCTGTGTCCAGGTCGACCCATGCGAGCAAAGCCTCGCCGACAACGGTAACCCAGGCCTGTCGACCGACAACCGTCGGAACGCTGATAACACTCGACGACGCCAGCGAGATCTGCGCCCGAGCGTTCAAGTCCACAATCCCAATCCCGCGACCGTTACTTCGCCTGGTAACAAGCAGCTCATTCGGCGCGTCCGGCACCTCAACGAGCCCGGACACGGTGTGGTCCAGGCGACGAGCAAACATCGCAGCCGCACCGCGGCGTTGCAGCTCGGCCAGGGGAGCGAAGAAGATGGTGTCGACGCCCGAGCCTGCGAGTACAACCTGCGGATCCGGCGCTGCTCCGTCGCCGGCATCCCACACAAGCGCCTCGGTCAGCGAACGGCCCAGCGCGTGCGTGATCACATCACTGTTCTGCACATCAACGAACGAAGCGTACTGTCCGCCGGACAGCACCAACAACCAATCACTGACTTCGCCATCCTGCATCAGCTGATACGGGTGAATCGTCCGCGGAGCGAACGGGGTCGTAACCAGGTTCACAGAGAGGTCAAAGCGAAGCTCGGCCTGCTGCGTGGGGCGCACATCGATCCCAAAGAGCTGCGACGCCCCCGTCGCCTGCACGTACAGCCGCGCGTTGTCGAGGGACGGAGACAGCATGAACGCCGCGCGCGGCTGCAACGACACCGCCTCGGCGGGGTCTGAGAGCTGCACGAGGCGCTGCCTGTTTGTGACGTCATCCAATGAGTCCAGATCGACGATCGAAACAGCGTTCTGCGCAAACACAACAAGCGCCTGCAGGGTCTGCGATTCGACGGCCACAGGGTCAACAAACTCAAAACCCGTCGGCCGCTGGCCCCGCAGTGTAAAGCCTGTCACCCTCTCGTCCACGTCGTCGGTGCTCGGGTCATCTTCAGCCTCACGATCCACGATCGCGATCTCGGCCGGATTCACAAAGACGCCGGCGTCCGTTCCGCTGGAGCCGGGCCGAAATGAAGCCACAACCCAGCGTCCGGTCGGGTCTGCATGCAGGGCATCAAAGCCCGCACCCAGGGCAACCGTATCCGGCGTGCCGTCATCAGCGCCGCCCAGGCCATCAACAAACACCAGCGAAGGCGGCTCTGCTGTGAGCATCGCAATGCTGCCGTCCCCAAGCGACGTGGACACAACGACTCGCCCGGGGATGTCGACGCCGGCCGCGGTGAGGCGGTCATCGTCGACAGCAATCTGCCAGCTGTCTCCAAAGCTGCCGCTAACACACACAATCGAACTCAGACCGGCGCTGCATTCCGGCGACTCCGGGTATGTCTCCCATGAATCCGGTCTTCCGGTTTCGTCGCAGCCGGCCCCAAGAACGAACGCGGCGACAATCCAAATAGAATTCCTGTACATCATCGGCCTCCTACTCAATCCAGCTGTTGAGACCGAACCCGGCAACGTGTTCTACGTTTCCGGACTCCGGCTCGATGAATGAAATCCGTCCCGCAGCGCTGTCCTGAGCCACGTAGACCAGCCCGGTAATCGGCATCCAGCCGATGGCGATCGGCCGCGTCGGCAACGGAATGGTCTCCTGTGCGAATGTGGCCAGATCAATCTGCTCGACCGCTCGCACCGGGTCCGTGATGTCGCCCAACTGCACAAACACCTGACGGGCGTCGCCGGTGAAGGCGAACCCCGTCGGCAGCGCAGCGAGCAGGAACAGCCTTTCATACTCCGCGTCGATTGAGAGCATCGAAACGCCGGGAGAGTTCTCTACAAAGTCGATGCCCCCGGCGCCGGCTTCGTCGGCGTGAACCACAATCGCGACATCATCGACCGGGGACGCGGCGACGAGTCCGATCGCCTTTCTCACTTCCAGTCGTCCGACCTCAGTGAAGCTCGCCACGTCGACAACAGCAATCGTGCGCTGGTCCCCTGCGGTTGAAAAGACCAGGGCACTGCTCCCGTTCGCGCTCAGGGTCACCTGACCCGCGGGGGCGCCGTCAATCCCAAGCGTCTGCATCAGACCCGGGTCATCGATCACGCCCGGGATGGGGAGCCGGGCGATCATGTCGTTGTCACGGACCGCAACCAGCGCGGCACCCGGAACGAGGTCGATGTCCGTGGGTACCCCTCCGAGGTCAACATCCACACCGGCGCCATCTTCAAGGTCAACGATCCGAATCCACTCATCGCCGGCAACTCGAAGCAGCGCGATGGCTGCGTCGGCGTCGATCTCAATCTCACGGTCTGCGGTTTCGCGACCGTCGTCGAGCGGAGTCGGTATTGCGATCCGGTCTCCCGCGGCGGTGTCCATCGCAACGCGACTGACACCGGAGTCGGTCACAACCCAGACGACACTGCCATCCGTTGAAAATTCCACTCCGCGTACATGAAAGCCAACACTGATTCGCGCAGCCTCAGCACCGGCCAGATCCACAACCGTAACCTCCTGCAGACTGCCGGGACGGTCGCCGAACTCCATGGCGTCGGGGTCAAACCAGGTGAGCGCGTGTGTGCTTCCCGGTGCGAGCGCGACCCGGTTTGCCCCGGGGCCGATCTCGACATCGACAACGTCGTCATCGGCACCGTCCGATGTGATGACGCTCAGTGTGTTTGATCCGTAATTCAGGACAATCGCTCGGTCTGCGTCCTTGCCGGCGACCACAATCCGCGGCTCTGCGCCAACCACGATCGGCCAAACACGCAGAGTCTCGGTGTCGATCCGCGCCACCCGCCCGGCCGCTCGCTCAGCGACGTACAGGTAGCGCGTCGAAGCCGCAGGAAGCGTCAGCTCAAGCTCTGCCTCCTCCTCGGGTTCCTGAAGCCCGTCCGCCTCCACGTCCGCTCCTCCAAAGTCACCGACGTCCTGCGAGTTGCCACCGGCGTCCGCGTTGAAGTCGTCGCCCGCCGAGGCGGCATCGCCCTCGTCCGCAGCACAGCCCACCGCCATCAGCAGAATCAGGGCCGCCGTCGGCAACCCCTGCACTCTCATCCTCATCGTTCTTCCCCGCGCAGTGTCGTTCGTCTCCCGCCTCGAACGTTGCAACAGACGTGCCACCCCTGTCTACGCCGACGAGATCACGCCTCTGATTCCGGTGAGAGCGTCCATCCCGACCGAACCGGTGGGCTGAATGCGACTCGTTCGCTGCACCGGCCGGCCTGACAACGCGACACTGCTGTCATAGTGCCGGCGTTGCGGAACGTACGACCGCAGCGTCACCCTGCCCTCTGCGACCGGGGGCCCCGCTACGCTGTCCGGCCCCTGCTGAGAGGCGGCAACGACTCAGACGGTCTGATCGTTGGTTACGTCGCGAGGCTGCGGAAGACTGTCGACGTCTTCTGCCTCTTCGCCGTCCGCGTTGATCTCTTTCTTAAAATTCTTGATACCGCGACCGAGTTCTTTGCCCACACTCGGTAGTTTTCCGACACCGAAGATGATCACAACGATGCACAGAATAATGATGAGCTCAGTAGTGCCGAGGCCGAATGCAGGAATGATGAAGTTCATCGTCTGACCGTGGGTTGCTCGCTCGCGTCTACCACAACCAGTGTGCGGACTACGCGTGCAGCCTGGTCGTAGGCTCTGCCCCCGAGGGGTGTCAAGCGGAGACCGTCGCGATTTCCTTGAGCCAGGCCTCTCCACCACGCTTCGTAATCTCGATGAGAGCCTCGGTCGCAGCGGCCTGCTCGGCGCTCTTTTTTGCGCCGCCTTCACCCCGCCCCAGCAGGATTCCCCGCAGCTCTACCTCGATCACAAAGAGCCGCCGGTGGGCGGGGCCGTCCTGGGAGACGAGTCGGTATTCGGGGCGCTCACGAAGGATGCTCTGGGTCCACTCCTGCAGACGCGTCTTCGAGTCGCCCCACGCCTCTGCCGGCACATCGGATGCGAGGCGTTCGCCCAGCAGATCGATGATCAGAGCCCGCGCCTCATCAAAGCCGCCATCGAGGTACACGGCACCGACGATGGCCTCGATCACATCTGCGAGAATTCGATTCTTCCGTCGGCCGGCGCTGCGCTTCTCGCCACGACCCAGCCGAATATCCGGCGCGATGCCCTGCTCCACGGCGACCTGTCCCAGACTGACGGCGGACACCAATGAGGCCTTCATTCGACTCAGCGGGCCCTCTTCGAGACCGGGATGCCGAGTGAAGAGCTCGTGAACTACAACCGCACCGAGAATCGCGTCGCCCAGAAACTCGAGGCGCTCATAGTCGCGCACGGTGTCCGGCTTGCCCGCAGTGTACGACGCGTGCGTCAGCGCGCGGGTCAACAACTCCTGATTGCGCACGGTGCGCCGCAGTCTCTGCACAAGCTCTGAAACAGGCGCGTCGTTACTCATTTGACCCCTATGGCGCCGGTGCTCTCGATCCAGCCACCGCCGAGCACTTCGTCCCCATCATATAGCACACAGGCCTGGCCCGGTGTCACGGCGCGCTCGGGCTCGACAAAAGTGACAACGGCGCCACCATTCTCGTCCGCGCGCACACGTACCGGCACGCCGCTGTGGCGATACCGTATCTGGGCGGTGCACTCGAACTCTGTCGGCGGTTGCTCCCAGCGAAGCCAGTTACATCGCTCGAGCACGCAGGACGGCACGCCCAACTCAACGGCCGGCGCCAACACGATGTCCCCGGTGGTCGCGTCGATCGACTGGACGTAGAGCGGTTCCTTCCAGGCCACACGCAGGCCCCGTCGCTGTCCCACGGTGAAGCGGTGTATCCCGTCGTGTAGCCCCAGCTCGCGACCACTGCCTGCGAGGACAAAACGACCGGCCACGATCTCGGCGTCGTCAAGGCGTTCGCCGACAAAATTGGCGTAGCTTCCGTCCGCCACAAAGCAGATGTCCTGGCTCTCGGGCTTGGTCGCCGTCGGCACCTTCAGCTCCAGCGCCAGCTCGCGCACCTGCGCCTTGGTGAGTCCACCGAGAGGAAAGCGAAGACGCGGCAGCAGCTCGCGGCGAAGCCCGAACAGGAAGTAGCTCTGGTCCTTGTTCCTATCGACCCCACGCAGCAGCGCTGTGTAGCCCTCGCGCTCCGCAGTTCTGACGTAGTGTCCGGTTGCCAGTGAATCCGCCTCAAGCTCGTTCATCCGATCGATCAGGGTGTCGAACTTCAGATGGTCGTTGCAGAGGACGCAGGGGCTGGGTGTTCGGCCGCGTCGGTATTCGTCCACGAAATAGTCGACGATGCGCTTCTGAAACTCTTCCTGATAGTTGACCACGTAGAAGGGAAAGCCTGAGGCGGTCGCCACCTCCCGAGCGTCGAGCAAGTCGTCAGGGCTGCAGCAGCTCTTGCCGGGGTCGCCCTGCGCTGTCGCGTACAGTCGCATACTCACGCCGATTACCGACGCCCCTTCAGCGTGGAGCATCGCGGCAACCACCGACGAGTCGACCCCACCCGACATGGCGACGACTACACGTTCTGACCGGTCTCCGCTCGCCTGCGTCCGCTTTGAAAATTCGTTCACGGTGCGCACTTCGACAGACTGAAGTCGCGCGTCAAGCCTGCGCGCCCTTCAAGCGCTCAATCACCCGCACAAGGCGCCGGTTGATCTCCGCTACGTCGCCCTGCTGATTGCTCGGCCCGACGGAAATCCGGAAAGCGCCATCGAGCAGTTCTTTCCGGAGGCCCAGCGCCGCGACGACCGGCGACGCTTCCATGCTGCCGGCGGTACACGCCGAGCCTGCTGAGATCTCCAGCCCGTCCATATCGCAGGCCATGACAAGCGCTTCGAAGTGAAGGCCGGGCACCGAGGCACACAGTGTGTTTGGCAGGCGCGCCTCCGAGCTACCCAGCACCCGGCCGCCGCAGCTGATAACCGCGCTCTCGATCGCGTCTCGGATCTCAGCGCAGTGTGCCCACCGCGCGCCCGGCTGGTCGCGAAGCAGCGCCGCCCAGGCGGCTGCTAGCGCCACGGGCTCAGTGCCGGCACGAACGCCACGTTCCTGGTGTCCGCCCACGCTTTGCGCCCGGAACCCACGGCGGTCCGCCACCCACAGCGCTCCGATCCCCGCGGGCCCGCCGGCTTTGTGCGCCGACAGCGTGAGCGCTGAGATCGTTGTGGGCAGCCGGCATTCGAAGCGACCGAAGACCTGCGCGGCGTCGACGTGCATCAGCGCTCCGCGCTCAGCGCAGAGGGCCGCGATGGCGTCGATCGGGTTCCGATTGCCGAGCACGCTGTTCGCAGCACAGACGCTGACCAGATCCCCTTCCCGCAGCACGCCCGCAAGCTCACCGAGGTCGAGACACCCCCTGTCATCGTTGCCGAGCCACAGCAGTTCTCTGCCGGCGGCGGCTCGATCCCCAGCCGTCGCTACAACGCTCGGATGCTCAAGCCGCGAGGTGATGAGTCGCCGATATTCCAGGCCGCGCAGGGCCGAATTGTTCGCTTCGGTAGCGCCAGAGGTGAACGCCACATACCCGCCGAGGTCGAGTGCCTGCGAAAGGGCCTGTCGCGCACCTTCGAGCAGCGCCCGAGCGCGCTGGCCTGCGCGATGCACGCTGCCGGCGTTGGCCGGCGGATCCACCAGGAACGCACCCAACGCCGCGGTGACCGCCGGCGCCGGCGGCGACGTCGCGTTGTGGTCCAGGTAGTAGCGTGAAGCCGGCATGGTGCGCTCTCTCAATGACCCCGACAGGAATCGAACCTGTGGCCTGAGGATTAGGAATCCTCCGCTCTATCCAACTGAGCTACGGGGCCGGTCGTGCCGATCTCGACCGAGGCGGCGCCGGTGTCAACAGATGAGAACGCTGTGAATCGGCGGCTCGATACGATCCCGCCCTTCGAGAAATCCCAGCTCCATCAGAAAGGCCACCTCGACGATCGCCGCGCCGGTTGTCGCGACCAGCTCAACAGCCGCTGCAGCGGTCCCGCCGGTCGCGAGTACGTCATCGATAATCACCACGCGATCTTCGCCGTGCAGCGCATCCTCATGCATGTGCAGCGCATCTGTGCCGTACTCCAGCTCGTAGGTGACCGAGCGCGTCGCCCTCGGCAGCTTGCCGGGCTTTCGGATCAGCGTGAGTCCGACTTTCATCTCACGGGCCAACGCCGCGCCGAAGATGAAGCCACGAGATTCAATACCGACGATCTGAGTGATGCCCCGGTCTGCGTACCGGGCTGCCCAGGCTTCAATGAGCGAGCCGAACACATCCGGAGATGCCAGGAGCGGAGTGATGTCCTTGAAGACAATCCCCGGCTTCGGAAAATCCGGTACGTCTGCGATGCGGCTCCAAAGGATGTCTGTCAGGTCGCTCATGTCGTCGTTTCCGTGTCGTTGAGGAAGTCCCACCCACCCACAATCTCGTGGCGGGTGTCGAGGTCGAGGCAGATCGGGGTTACGGACGCGCGGCCGAGCCCAACGGCCCAACCGTCTGTCCCGGGCGTATCGTCGAGCTCCAGCGCAGGGCCGCCGATCCAGCAGTAGTCGTAGCCCCGCGGGTCCTGTCGCACCTCAACGAGGCGCTTGTAGCCACGGTGCCCAAGGCGGGTCACCTCGATGCCATTTCCACGCCGGTAGGACTGCGGCACGTTGATGTTGAGCACTGTACGCTCTGGCAGCCCGCGTCGGAGAACGTCCGCGGAGACCCGAGTAACAACAGCTGCCGCTTCTTCGAAGTCCGGCCGGCCTTCGCCGTGGACCAGGCTCGCGGCGACACCGGGAACCCCCAGCTGCAGCCCCTCGAAGGCCGCCGCGACGGTGCCGGAGTAGGTGACGTCGACCCCCAGGTTGGCGCCATAGTTGATGCCGCTCACCACCAGGTCGGGCAGGCGCGGGAGCACGTGCTCCAGCGCGATGTACACGCAATCTGTGGGGGTTCCCGAGCACGCAAAGCGCCGCGTCGAGCGCTCGCGCAGGCGCAGGGGCTTGTGCAGGGTGATCATCCGCGAGACCCCGCTGCGTGGGCGATCCGGCGCGACCACCCACACTTCACCCAGCGCCTCCAGGCTGTCGGCGAGCAGCTGTAGCGCCCGCGACTCGAAGCCGTCGTCGTTGCTGACCAGAATCAGCGCCTGTGTCATCCCCATTCCTGTGCTCTGCTCGCGACCGTCGTCACGCGTCAAAGCGGGAAGCGGCTAGTCGAGATAGTGAAACGAATCGTCCGCGCCATAGCGAACCTCGAGCCGGTATGCACCCGAGTCATCGCCGCCGTAGCTGGTCGCGAATACACGGTACACGCCGGCCTCGGACGCAGTGAAGACCGCGCGCGAATTCAGTCCGCCGTCGGAGTCGTCATCCTCGCTCACGATGTTCCCGGAAGGACCGACGATCACGAGGTAGGGGTCGATTTCGTCGCTGAGACAACGGACGGTCGCTGTATCGCCGGCGTGCATGGTGAGATCGTACGCGTCGCCGGGGGTGTTGCGAAAAGGCACTGTGCTGTCGCCGTCGCCGAGCCTGCCCGTAGTGATGTCGCCGATGCGAAGGACACCGCCTTCGCCGCCCTCGATGCTGTGATGTCGCGGTCCGCTGGGAGCACCGACCCGAAGCCGGTAGGTGCCTGTACCGATGCTGTATTGCGCCGCTTCGATGCGGTACTCGCCCGGCGCCAGGGGTCTCACGATACGGGAGTCTGTCCCGGAGCTGTCGTCATTTTCGTCGACTCTTCGGCCGCTTGCGTCGTAAAGGATCAAGTAGGTGTCGAAGTCGGACGAGCTCATATCGATGCTCACCGTCGCCGCCTCATCAAGAGTCAGTGTCCAACTCTCTGCGTAGCTGTTTCGCTCTGAGTGCATGGCGCTGGAGTCGTCGAAGCTTCCCGTCACGGACTGGTCGATGCTGATCTCGCCTGCTGTCGGGATTGTTCCGTCGCTCTCAACCAGCTCCAGGGTGTAGGGGCCGTAGTTCATCCCCACGCCGATCACGCTGATGATATAGTTTCCGTCCCAGGGCAGGATGAACCAGCCTCGCGAGGGTCCCAGACGTTGCGAGCCCGAATCGTACAGGGATTCGCCCGTCGGGCCGGCCACCAGAATCCGGGTCTGGGTGTGAGAACCTACGTTCAGCTGCAGGCGATCACCGGCGTCGCCGTCGTAGTGGTAGACATCGACAGCACCACCGCTGTCTGCCCGCGGATCGTCCGGATCAAGGCTGCCCCGAACCCGCTGGTCAAGCCGAATACGTGTGGCACGTAGGGGTCGTACCGTCGCCACGTCGACAGAGACGACGTAGCCGCCATCGGCCAACGCATACTGCGTGGCGATCAGCGTGTACGTGCCGCTCTCCGGCGCCACCGCGTGTATCGCAGCGTTCACATCGCCGCCGGAGTCGTCGTCCTCGGCCATCACGGCGCCGTTGGGTCCACGCAGAATGAGGTAGGAGTCGAACTCGCTCGACGACATCCGCGCTGAGATCGCCTGACCGCTGCGAGCCTCAAAGGTCCACGCCTCTGCGTGCCCGTTGGCAGGCCCGCCGCTGCCGTCGTCTGACGAGAGCCTCGACGCGATCAGATCGCCGATGCGTATCGGTCGCTGTTCAAGCTCACGGATTTCGTGTCCGGTAATCGTCAGCTGCCAGGCCCCGGTCTCGCCGGTGCCGTAGCTGCTGACCACGGCTGTGTAGGTCCCACCGAACACCGTCGTGAACGATGCGCGGCTGTTAGTGCCCCCGCCGCCGTCGTCATCGAACGCGAGCTGCGCTCCATTCGGGTCAGTGATGGTAACGGTCGTGTCGAATTCTCCAGAGGTCACGAGTACCTCCAACGACTCACCGGCCGATGCGTCGAAGGTCACGCGGTCAGTAAAGGCCCCTGCAGAGGACTGAGAGTCGCCGAATTCCAGGCTGCCGCTGACGCTGCCGCCGATGGCGCACTGTGTCGGCGGCGAGCTCCGCGTCGTCGATGAAGCATTCACGGACAGTTGATAGTCGCCGTCGTCGTGACCGTATGAGGTCGCGACGATGCTCCAGGTTCCACCTCGATCCGCGCGATGAACGATTCGGCTGTTCAGACTGCCCGCCGAGTCGTCGTCAAATGCGACCTCACGACCGCTGGGATCCCGCAGAATCAGCCAACAGTCGAAGTCCGTGCTGGTCAACTCGATGGTGACATTGTCGCCGGCGTGAAGGTCAATCTCGTAGCGGTCCGCGAAGGTGCCGCGGCTGCGTTCCATGTCGTCGCCGGGTTCCAGGGTGCCCTGAATCCGATCGCCCGCGCGAATCGACGTAACATCCTGCGCCATAGCGCCGCCTGCAATCGCCAGCGTGCTCGCAACCGTGAGGGCTACAAGGACGAGTCGTCGTGGCCGTATGTGCGTTCTTCCTGAGTTCACGGTGCTGTCTCCGGTGGGTTGATTCCGGCCTGAAATCGGGGATGCGCCTTTCACCCTGACGCTGTTATGCCATGCTGACAAGTGCGCCGATTGCGGGGCGCACGAACGACCGCAGCGCAGACCTGTGCCGGTTGTGCTCGCTGCGCTGCGAAGTTAACTTTCGCTATCAACTGTCACCGACGCGCTTCGGCGCATTTTTCTTCACTCCGTGAGTCGATTCTATGGTCCGTTTGACGCGCGCCTCTCTGCCCGCCTTCCTCATTCTCGGTTGCGCGTGCGCCCTTGCGGCCTGCAAGAAGGACGCTCCTGAGAGCGCCGATGATACTACGGTAGAGCAACCCGGCGATGAGCCCATCGTCCCCGAGCTCGGCCAACCCGGACAACCGGGAAGCGGCTCGGCCGGCTCCGGGACCATCGCCCCGGGGATGCCCGTGATGAATCTGAGCGGCACTGCATCTGACGGAATTACCGCATCCACCATCGGCGGCCCACAGTGCCCGGGCTTCGTCCCCGCAGCGCCGCAACACACGCTGGTCGTCTCGGAACCGGTGCGTGCGCGCTTCGAGGTTACGCAGGGCTCGAACGTCGACCTGATGATGGCCATCGTCGGCCCCGGCGGCCCCTTCTGCGACGATGACAGCGCCGACAATCGGCTCCCGCGCATCGATGCTCAGCTGCTGCCTGGCAGCTACAGCGTCCATGTCGGCACCTACGCGGCGGGGGCTACTGCCGCGTACTCGTTGCAGGTCAACGAAGCCGACAGCAGCGGCACGTGCACATCAATGAACGCTGTGACGATCGGCGCCGACTTCACTTCGCAGACGGTCAGCGGCAATTTCACAAACACCGGCGACAGCTGCGCAACCGCCACCGGGTACGAGTGCCAGGGACAATACAACGCCGCCGCTGCAGGACCATGCATCACAATCACGGCCCCGGTCTCTGCGCGCTTCACAATGCTGAGCGCAGACTTCGACCCGGTGATCGCGCTCAGCGGGCCCGCGATCGCAACCCCCACGTTCAACGACGACGGTGAAGGGCTCGGCCTGATGAGCCAGCTCTCAGCCAACCTGACCCCCGGCCAGTACACCCTGAATATCGGGAGCTACGGCAGCGGAAGCGGTGCCTGGACGATGCGAGCGGAGAACCTGGCCAACTCGAACAACGGCACACCGGCCCTGCCGATCAACCCAACGCCGCCGCGGAATCCTACACCACCGACAAACCCGGTCGTGCCCACGAATCCGGCTGCAGGGGCCTGTATTCCGATGCCCGCAGGGCAGTCGATCACGCTCTCCGGTGGCGCCGCCAACGCGATCCACAGCTGCAACGCCACCCTCGGCATTGACTGCCTGGGCTACCTGCCGGCGACGGCGAACCACTGTGTCCGACTCAACGCCGGACAGCGCATCAACGCGCGGATCACCGACGCCGCTTTCGATCCGGTCCTTGCGATGCGCGGACCGACCACCCTGGCAAACGACGATTGTACCGGCGATGACCTGCTCTCGTGCATCAACGGAATCACCGGCCCCGGCGATTTTCACTTCTATATCGGCGGCTACGACTCCGGCGTCGCCGGCAGCTACTCCCTCGTACTGAGTCCCCAGTGAAGGCACTCACCGCGCTGCCTGCGCTGATCGCTGTTCTGTGCTGCTCCACGGCACATGCGCAGCTTGATCAGCTCCTTGACGCCGCCGCGGGCTGCACACCGGACGCCCTGGAACCGAATTCTTACGAAGCCCCGACACCGGTGGCGGCGGACGGGGTCCGACTCAGCGCCAACATCTGTGGCGACAACGACGTGTACGTGATGCACGCGGGCGCCGGACACTCGATCGAAGTGATCGTCGAATTCTCGCACGCGGACGGGGACATCGATGTGCGGCTCCTCAACGAAGACGCCGATGTCCTCCTGGTCGAGGCGTCTGCTACCGACGACGAGCGCTTCCTTTGGGGTTCGTCGACGGACCAGCGGCTGTACGTCGATGTGTATGGCTACGGAGGTGCCGGCGGCGACTACACGATCACCGTAAAGCGCTGGGACTTCGGGGCGGAGTGCGCACGGGACCTGGTCGACGGTGACACCACGGATGACGCACCCCGCCTGGGCGTCCACGACGAGCTCACCGGCAGCCTGTGCTTCGATGACACCGACCGGGTACGGCTCCCCGACGACGGACGCTACGAGCTGCGACTCTCAGCGGTCCCCGAAGACGCCTTTCCCGGCGCGGCTCTGATTGACGCACAGGGCAACGAGACCCCTATCGAGGCCGACGCATGGCCGCTCACGTTGCGCAGTAACGGTAGCGCCTGGCTGCAACTGCAATATTCCGGAGAGGCCCCCGGCCTGTGGCACCTCTCGTCCACCCTTCTGCACGACGGCGCAGCGCGCTCCGGCCGCGTACACGGCACTGTCACCTACGACCGCCTGCTGCATCCGAGCCCTGAAGACGACAGCCGGACTGTCGCTGCCCGCGCTATCGAAGTTGCGGTGGTTCGCGAGAACGGCGACCCGGTCGCGGCAACAACGACAGACGCCGAGGGGCGATGGTCGATCGAGTGGGTCGACAACTCTGAGAGCGACCTCTTCGTTCAGATCACTGCCGAATCCGTTGTCGGCGAGAGTCGCACGGTGGTCGTGAACAACGAACACGAGTGGCTGCCTCACAGCGTCCGCTCACGCGCCCTCAGCGGACGCCTGCGAGAAGAGCGCATCGACGCACACTTCACCGCGGAGACTCCGATGGCAGGCGCGTTGAACATCGCGACGCGCTGTGGCGATGCGATGGAGGCGGTCGCGGCGTTCGACGACACGCCGCTCTCGCTGCGGGTAGTGTGGTCCCGGGGAAGGCCCCACGCCTGCACGAGCTGCTTCGACGGAAGGGACATCTATCTCGGCGGCGGTTTCGATGACCCGGACGAGTTCGACGATTCGGTGATTCTGCACGAGTTCGGGCACTTCTTCGTCTCTGAGCTCAGCCGGGACGACTCTCCCGGCGGTGCGCACTCCGGCGCGCCCACAGACCCCCTGGTCGCCTTTGGTGAGGGTATCGCGACCGCCTTCGCGTTGATCGTCAACGACAGCGCCCGGTACACCGACCGGATGGCGGGCAGCGGGCATGACCAGGACTTTGAAGCCGCCGAGCTGCGGCATGCCTTTGAGACGAGCACAGGCGCCCTGGAGGGCAGCATCAGTGAGTTTCTGGTGGCAGCGTTGATCTACGATCAACACGATGGCCCGGACGACGCGGATGGCGACCCCCTGGGGCCGGCAACCGAGCTCGTATGGCGCATCTTCACGGAGTGGCTGCCGCACCCCGACCGCCCGGATTTCGGGCCTGCGGGGACGGACATGGCCGACTGGATGATCGGCGCGCAGTGCCTTGACCCGGCGAACGCGACGACGCTGCGAGAGTTCGCGCTTGCGTCGCGCCAATACCGGGTCGCCGCGCCGACGCCTGAGGTGTGCGCGGCTGTACTGAGCGCAGCTCCGGCGGACGAAACGCCCTCAGCGGCGACGTCGGACGAGCAATCCCAGGCCGAGTAGCAACGCCAGGGCGCCGCTGCCACCACCGCCTCCGGCCGAGCAGCTTCCGCTTCCGAAGAATCCGCCGTCACCGGCATCAACACCGGTGTCCCCGCCCGGGTCCGTCACCTCTGAGCACTCGTAGGCTGCGGGACACACTCCGGCCGTGCTGGCGTCGGGATTGAGGCATACCTGTTCACCGCCACCGACGGAGAAGCACGCACTGTCGCCGGGGCAGTCGGAGTTGTCGCAGTTGACCGTGCACACGGGCACTCCATCTCCGAAGCTGGCGCAGAATGAACCAACCCCACAATCTGCATCCGTCGCGCACTCGAAGCACACGGGGCAGTCAGGGCCGGTCGTGGGGCCGCCGTTTCCGCCGCCTTCGCAGCTACCGGTCACGGCATTGCAGGCCTGGTCGCCCGGGCAGTTCACATTCTCGCACGGGTCCGGCGGTTCGATAGCATCGGTACAGATGTAGCTTGAAGGGCACACCTCGTTGTTCGCAAACGAGGGGTTCATACAGATGTTGAGTGTGTTTCCGTCGGTGTCTTCGACCGCGATGCACGCGCTGTTGCCGGGGCAGCTGCCGTTGTCGCATTGGATGGTACAGACCGTCTCACCGCTGGTGAACTCGGCGCAGAAACCGTCCGTGCAGGACGAGTTGTCAGAGCACGGCTCACAGACCTCACAGTCCCCGGGCTGAGCGATACCGACACACTGTCCGGATGACGGATTGCAGGACTGACCTGTGGGACAGGTCACGCCGTCGCAGGGGCTCGTCGCGTTGTCGTTGCAGCTGTAGTTCTGGCAGATG
>JAUICO010000161.1 GCA_030427825.1 bacterium
CGCGAGGCACGCTCTTCTTCGATGTGGCGCGCATCATCGAACACAAGCGACCGCGGGCCTTTCTTCTGGAGAACGTGAAGAATCTGCGTTCCCACGATCGTGGCCGCACTTTCGAGATTATCGAGAGCACCCTGAAGAGCCTGGGATACACGGTCGACTCTCAGGTCATAGACGCGCGCTGGTGGGTGCCCCAACACCGCGAGCGCGTGTTCATTGTCGGGTTTCGAGACGAGGCGGACGCCGCACGCTTCCGCTGGCCGCAGCCTCCCGACGTCACGCCGAAGCTCGCTTCGATACTCGACGCCGAAGTGCCTGAAAAATACACCCTCTCCGACAAGCTTTGGAAGTACCTGCAGGACTACGCGGCCAAGCACCGAGCGCGAGGTAACGGCTTCGGCTTCGGGCTCGCGGACAGGCAGGGAACCACACGCACATTGAGCGCGCGCTACTACAAGGACGGCTCCGAGATTCTGATCCCGCAACCGGGCATGAATCCGCGCCGTTTGACGCCTGTAGAGTGTGGACGCCTGATGGGCTTCCCGTCTTCCTACAAGATTAGGGTCAGCGACACGCAGGCCTACAAACAGTTCGGCAACGCCGTAGTCCCCGGGGTCATCGCAGCCCTTGCGAAGTCCATGCGCATGGCGATCGAATAGCAACCACGACCACCGTCCGTGCTCCTGAATCTACCCATCACGGGGTCAAGGGGCGCCAACCCCTTGCGGGTGCAGGGCAGAGCCCTGCCGGGGCGCAGGGGCAGAGCCCTGCTCATCCCATGGCCATCTGCTCAAATCGCAGGCGGCTTTCCGGCCCGCTGATGAAGATGACACATGAGCCGACGTGCATGCGCTCGTCGCCGGTCGGGTTGTAGCGCCACTCGTTCTTCTGGTCGCGGAGCGCGATAACCAGCAGGTCTTCGAAGTGCCTTCCGCGCAGCTCTCGAAGTGTCTTGTTGGCGAGCTTGGAGTGTTCACCGATCGTAAGGCTCTCAACACGCAGCTGCAGCTCTTCGTCGCGCAGGAGCTGGTCGAAGTAGGAGACGGCGGCGGGACGGATCATCGCTGAGACCAGGCGAAGACCACCGATCTTATTGGTTGAGACGACGGAGCTCGCGCCGGCACGCTCCATCTTCGCGATCATCACGTCGGTCCTGCAGCGGGCGGCGATGCGCAGGTTCGCGTTGTGCATGCGCGCTGAGAAAGTGATGATCAGGTTCTGATTGTCGTCCGATGTGCAGGCGGCGAGTCCCGCCGCGCGTTCGATTCCTGCTGCGATCAGGGTTTCGTCGTGGGTTGCGTCTCCGGCGACCCACAGAAAGGTGTCGCCGATGTGCTCGATCAGGTCCTGGATTCGCTCCTGGTCCTGTTCGATGAGGACAACGTCGCGATTCGTCTCGACAAGTTCGTTGACGATGTGGCGACCCATGCGACCGCCGCCGCATACAATAAAGTGGTCGCTCATCTCGCCGATGCGCTTTTCCATACGCCTCCGAAGTAGGATCCTGTCGAACGCGCCTTCCAGCATAAAGGCGGTCAGCGAGGAGAAGAAGTACAGTACGGTTCCGACGCCCATGAAGGACAGAAACATCGTCAGCCAGCGAACGCCCGGGTGCGATGTCGTCTCGATGACCTCGCCGAAGCCGATCGTCGTGACCGTGATGACGGTCATGTAGAGCGCGTCGCTGAAGCTGACGTGCGGCGAGGTGAGGATCCAGTACCCGATCGTCCCCACCAGGGTGACGAGGAACACAAGAACCGCTGATCGAATCAGGCCGCGTACCAGGGTCTTGCGCGTCTGGTTCGGGATCTCTGCGAACTGCGCGCGAATATGTGCGTTTCTGGATCGTAGATGCACACGAGGACCAATAGCGTGAAGGAGGAGCGGCGTCGAAGAAAGAGAGGGTACGTGGGGATCGTCCGCAGATTCCGGGGGCAAACGCCGGCTTCTGGATCTCAGGGCGGCCTCTGGGTACAGTGCCCGGCAAGGGGACCAACCATTGACGCAACAGGAACACGCGCTGCAGCGGCGCTACGACCTCTACGAGTACACGGAGAGGGAGGAGGCCGTTAACAGCTGGACGCACGGCCTCGGCATTCTCCTGTCAGCCGTGGCGTGTTTTGTGCTGGTGCTGCGAGCCGCAGCGGCCGATGACGCCCGTGTACTGGTGGGATGCGCAATCTACAGCTTCACACTGGTCGCGACCTACGTGATCTCAACCCTCTACCATGGGGTGCAGCGGCCGATGGCGAAGTGGACTCTTCGCGTCGCTGACCATGTCTCCATTTTCGCGCTGATCGCCGGCTCGGGGACGCCCTTTGCCCTGGTGTTTCTGCCGACAAAGAGCGCGATCACCCTGTTGGTGTTGATGTGGGGCGGGGCGCTGGCCGGGACGCTGTTCAAGGTCTTCTCAACGCGACGCTTCAACAACAGCGCAACCGTCTTTTATCTCCTGACCGGCTGGGGTGTGCTTCTGTACGCAGGCCCGTTGATCGAGAGTGTGCCGACTGAGGCATTGTGGTGGATGGCGGTTGGCGGCATCGCATACACGATAGGCGTGGTGTTCTATCTGTGGGACAACCTTCCGTACAACCACGCGATCTGGCATCTCATCGTGATTGCAGCCAGCGCCCTGCACTACGTAGCGATTGCGGGATGGGTCGTGTAATCGCTGCCCGCGACCAGACCGAGACAGGGAACAACACGGATGCGTAGTCGTTGGTATCATCGGCCGGTGCTTCACAGTGAGCATGACGGCGAGAAGAAGGCGTCATGGCTTGAGCTATTTTACGACCTGATTTTCGTTGCGGCGATCATTCAGCTGGGCGACGGACTGAGCGACCTGCTGCACCACGCGCACGAAGCACACAGCGCTGTCGATGGGCACGGAGAGCACGACGGACATTGGCCGGGGGTCTTTGCGTCGTTCGGGATCTTCGCGCTGCACTTCCTCTCGTTGCACTTCGCCTGGACGGGCGTCACCTATTTTAACAATCGCTTCAACGTCGACGACATCCTGCACCGGCTGATGGTGTTCGCGAACATGTTTGCGTTGGGTGCAATGGCCGTCGCGGCGTCTGCGTCCATGGGAGTCGGCGATGGACACGCCTTTCATCCCGAACCGGCGCTCTTCTCCATCGCTTTCGGTGTTGCGACCTTGTTCACGGTCCTGATGAACGTCCGGGCCGCAAAACACAGCGAAAAGGGACGCCCCTGGGCAACCTACTGGGCTGTTCGCCTCGGTATCGTCGGCGTACTGTTCACCATCTCAGCTTTTGTACCCTGGATGTGGGCCTGGGGGCTCTGGGGGCTCGCAATTGCAATCATCGTGACAGCCGCCGGCGACAAGAAGTCCGCCGAGATGGAGCGCATCTATCCCTACGACTTTGAACACCTCTCAGAACGCTTCGCGCTCCTCACAATCATTGTCCTTGGGGAGTCCTTCGTAAAAGTACTCGGTTATCTGGCCGGCGGCGGATACGGGCACCAGCTTGAGTACCAGCTACGAGGCGCATTCAGTCTGTTGCTGACCTGTTCCATCTGGTGGATCTACTTCGACGACGTCGCCGGTCAGCACTTGAAGAAGGGCCGCTGGTCGCAGATCATATGGATCTTCTCACACCTCCCTCTGGCTCTCGCCATCACCGGTGTCGGAGTGGCGATCAAGAAGACCTTGAGCTTCGACCTGGGCGAGGCCGCACCTGAAGAGTATCGCTGGCTGCTCTGCCTGTCGCTCGCGATCGTCATGTTCAGCGTCGGCATGATCGACTCGGTCACCAAGCGGGCAAACTCTGAGCTGAGCGACAGGGCGCGAATTAACGTGCGTATGGGCTCCGCGGTGCTGCTTATATTGATGGGGCAGGCGGGCGCCGCGATGACCTCCCGAACCTTCCTCTTCATCGTCGTCGCCATCGCCGTCGCGAACGTCGTCTTCGACATCATGATGGCGCCCTTCGAAGAAGGCGAAGAGGAAGAGAATGCGATTACGATCGCCCAGGGCGACGCGGAACGCGAGGCCGGCACCCGCGGAAACAGGGAGAGCCGTAGAAACCTGGGTGACTTCGTACGGCGTGGTGTGCCCTCTGAGGTCAGCAAGGACTTCTACTACTACTTCCTGGAGGGCTCCTGGACGCGCCTCTTTGCGTCTTTTGGCACCGTGTACCTCGTCATGAACCTGTTCTTCGCGGCTGTGTACCTGCTCGATCCGGGTTCCATCAGCGGAAGCAGAGATTCCTTTGCCGACGCCTTCTTCTTCAGCGTCCAGACCATGTCGACGATCGGCTTCGGAGGCATGACACCCGCCTCTGGATTTGCGAACTCCGTGGTCACCGCAGAAGCGTTCTTCGGCGTGTTCTTCACCGCAGTTGCAACCGGCGTTGTGCTTGCAAAGCTCGCTCGGCCGGGCGACTCCATCATCTTTTCGAAGACCGCGATTGTATCCGAGAGACACGGTGTGCGGACGCTGATGCTGCGCGCCGGAAACGGTCGCGGCAACGACATTGTGGATGCCACCGCGACGGTGACGGTGCTGGTCACCGACCTCTCACCCGAAGGACATCACGTACGGCGCCTGATCGACCTTCCGCTCGTGCGACGAACGTCGCCGATCTTCAGCATGAGCTGGACGATCATGCATGAGATCACAGAGGACAGCCCGCTGGCCGACATCGACCTCGAGGACCCCGGCAACAGCCTGTACGCGTTGATTGTAACACTACGCGGACACGACGGGACCTATGGGCAGACCACATACGCACGGACGCTGTACCAGGCGGAGGATATCCTCGTTGGACACCGCCACGTGGATGTCATTCACGAGATGGAGTCCGGCAAGCTCCTGATCGATTTCACGAAGTTTCATGATACGGTGCCGGAAGCGGAAGTCGCGGGGATCGATGAAGCCGGCGGTGCCGACGACAGTGGCGGCGATGCGAGCGAAGACGGCGTGGTAGGGTGAGAACGCCGACTGATTCGATCCGGTGGCCCAACGATTGGAGGAGCACCATGTTCAGAATCGATTTTTCTCGCGTCCGCGGAAACCCGGTACGCTTTGCGTGGGATCGTCTCTCGTCATTGCCCGGCGGCAGGGTCGTCTTCAGCCGAATGATCGGTCGTATGGCACCGTATACCGGGACCGTCGGTGCCGTGTTCGAGGAGCTTGGCGAAGGCCACGGTCGCGCGGTCCTCGAGGATCGGCCGGGGGTTCGTAATCACCTCCAGAGCATACACGCGGTCGCGCTGATGAACCTCGGTGAGGTCACCACCGGCGCGGCTGTGATGTACTCACTGCCCGGCGACGCACGGGGGATCGTGACCGGGATGCATATGCAATACCTGAAGAAGGCCCGCGGCAGGATCACGGCGATCTGCGACCACCCCATCGCACCGTCGAATCGGGAGCGCTCAGAGACGGTGACGGCAGATATCGTTGATGAGGCGGGGGATGTCGTGGCGCGATTCGAAGCCGAGTGGAAGATCGGTCCGATGTCCTGACAACCGGACCGGGTGGGCAGGGCGCAGGAGCTTGCGCTCGCGTCAGTCGGTCGCGCCGTCGTCTTCCGTCTCCGGGATCCGCGGAGCCATCGGCAGGTCGGTGATTCGCTCATCCGCGAGGTAGACGAGGTAATCATCGCCGGCGACGGGGACCCGGTCGCTCGGACCCAGCTCGATCTTGCCGTCCTCGCTACGGAGGATGCCGAAGGCGGTGACGGCACACTCCTGGAGCAGCCGGTTGTAGGCTTCTCCATATGTCACCTGCTCACCCCACGGGTTGGCGCAGGTGAAGAAGTGGTCTCCGGCGCCGCGCGCAACTTCGGCGACCGATCGCGCAGCCCCGTGGGAGAAGACGGAGCGCGCGAGCAGCGAGAATCCGACACGCGTGGTCTCGATCACTTCGTCTGCCCCGGCGGTGGTCGCGTGCTGCACGTTCTCTTCGTCGAGTATCTCGGCGGCGATGTGTAGCGGTTGTCGTCGTCGGTGATAGGCCGTGTTCTGCGACAGCCACGATCGCATGGTGAACACGACCAGAATTGACTCTGCGTCCGCCTGCTGCGGAGTCACGGCTCGACTGCCGATGACAATCACAGCGCGGGCGAACTCCAGGCGGACCTTGTTCAGCTCGCTCTCACGCGTGGGGTCGCCCTCGACCCACAAGAAGCGTGAGGGCAGGCTGTTTGGTCTCTGCCCGGAAGCAAACACAACAATGTCCGTCTCCTCATCGACCTCGTCGATCAGCTCGTTGAGGAGCATACGGACGCCGTCGTAGTAACCACACACGATGATGTGGCTCATTTTGTTTGTCATGCGAAAATACTCCGCTCGCAGCTTTACGAATGCCTGTAAGAGTGAGGTACCGACGACCCCCGCGAAGAGCGCCAGGGTGAACATGCCGGCGATCATCAGGACGCTTGCGATGACCCGCCCGACTGCCGTGACGGGCGAAATGTCACCGTAGCCGACAGTTGTGATGGTTACGATGGTCCACCAGACTCCATCGGCGAGGGTTTGTATGTCCGGATTGAAGTCGCGCTCGGCGAGGTAAATGCTGGTTCCGCCGAGTATGACGGTCGCGCCCAGGAAAGCAAACACGCCGGAGTACAGTAGCGAGTTCTCACGGAATCCCCGCAAGATTCCCAGGAAAGGGTTTGAGTACTTGAAGACCTTGATCGAGCGAAGAACGCGTAGCAATCGAAGAGCGCGCAGCGCTCGGAGCGCGGGTACAATCGCAAGTACTGCGAGAAAGTCGATCTGGAAAAGGGGCGAAAAAAAGTGACGGATTC
>JAUICO010000162.1 GCA_030427825.1 bacterium
AGACAGCATCCAGGCCCTCTGCCGCGGCGGCTTTGAGCAGGTTCTTGAGCGTGGGCCCACCGGTCACATCGGTGTAGGCGTGAAGGTCGATAAGCATGCGTCGCATCCCGTGCAATTCGAAGTCGAGCGAGCGTGCTAGCACCGGGTTTTTGACGTGTCCAGCGAGGTTGTTTTGCAATTTGGTGAGCCACGGATCGTGCGACGCAGAGGCCGCTACGGGACCGGTTTGATTGGCGCGCGTCCTCGGGGCGCGTCCTCGGGGCGAGGCCGGCGACGCGAAAACACGGAGTCGACGACCGCGGCGAGGACCGCGGCGGCGGCTGCAGCGCCGCGCGGGTCACTCTGTGGCCCCCCAACCGCCTCCTCCGGGGGTCTCGACGATCAGACAGTCGCCGACCGCGAGCTCACGCGTCCCCTTGGCCGCGATGGGCACCCGCTCGTCGCCCCGCCGCACCCATTGAGCACCCTTCGCCCCGGCAGCGCCACCGGCGGCTCCCGGCGGGGCGTGCGTTCGCCGTTCGGCGATCACCGTAACGAGCGCCGCGTCGAGCATTTCGTACTCCCGCACGAGGCCGTCGCCTCCGGGGTGACGGCCGGCTCCCCCACTCCCCTCGCGGATACTGTACCGGCGAATCCGCAGCGGAAACGCGTGCTCCAGGGCCTCGATCGGAGTGTTCCGTGTGTTCGTCATGTGGGCCTGGGTCGCCGATGCCCCCGCCCGCAGGGGACCACCGCCAAGTCCTCCGGCCAGAGTCTCGTAGTAGACGAAGGCAGGCGTAGCCTCCGGAAGCGAGCCGATCAGCACATTGTTCATCGTTCCATACGATGAGGCCGGGATCCGCTCCGGCAACAGCTGCGCGAGAGCCTGCAGGATGACATCGACCAGGCGCTGGCTGGTCTCCACGTTGCCGGCCGCCACCGCAGCGGGCTCCTGCGCGTCCACCACGCTGCCCGGGCGCGTAACAATCTCTACCGCGTCCAGGACCCCCGCATTCGGCGGGAGCTCGTCGGGGCCGACGCAGAGCAGCGCGTAGAACACGGCCGACTCGACGATGGCCCGCACCGCGTTCATCGGGCCGGACACCTGGTCGTCGCAGGCGCGAAAATCGAAGCGCAGTCCGCGACCATCACACGCAAGCGTCAGCGCGACGCGGATCGGTACCCCGTCGCCGCGCGCGTCATCCAGCACGTCTTCTGCGTACACCTCACGCCTCGGCAGCTCGGCGATCACAGACGCCATCAGGCGCCTTGCGTGCTCCCGCAACGCCGCCGTCGCCACGGCGGGAGCCACCGACATACCCTCTCCCAGCTCACACAGGCGCTCGGCGCCAACGCGGTTCGCTGCCTGCTGCGCGGCAATGTCCCCGCGCCGCTCCCAGGGCGTCCGCGAGGCTGCGAGCAGCTCGGCGACAACCGTATTGTCCAGCTTTCGCGGCCGACAGCGCCAGCCTTCCTCGTCAATGGTTCGAGATGAAGGCAGGGAGCCCGGTGCGATCCCGCCCACGTCAGCGTGATGCGCCCGCGACGCAACATGCATCCGCTCTCCCCGCACATCGACCGCGGTCACGAGGGTGATGTCCGGCAGGTGGGTTCCGCCGGCGAAGGGATCATTCACGATCGCAGTCTCGCCGTCGTTGAGATCCAACGCGGCGATCACAGCCTTCACGCAGAGCGAACACGCACCCAGGTGCACCGGGATGTGCGCCGCCAGAGCTATCATGTCGCCGGCGGCATCGAAGATCGCGCAGCTGTGGTCGAGGCGCTCCTTGATGTTCGGCGAGAACGCAGCGCAGCGCAGCACCTCGCCCATCTCTTCGGCGATCGCGGCGAAACGGTTGCGATACAGGGCCAGCTCTGTCGCGTTGAGAGTCATCGCTGCCTCCGGAGCACGAAGGCGCCCTCGTCGCCCTCGACGGCGCTCCAGCCGGGCGCCACCCAGATCGTGTGGGTTTCCGCTACGATCGAGGCGGGTCCATGCGTCGTAGCGCCGCCGGAGTACCCGTGCGGCGGCAGGGGTGCCGGCGCTCCAAAAGCGCGCGCTCGCAGCGTGACGACCTCGATGCCGCTGCCCTCGCTGCCGCCGTCTAATGTGTATCCAAAGCGGCGCATGTGCTCCGCGGCGAAGGCCTCGCGAGCTGCTCCGAACGAGAGAGCCTGAATCCCGTGAGGCGAAGCCGCGACGCCGGCCCCCCCCATGCTCAGAGGTACTCCCAGCTCATAGCTCTGACCTCGGTAACGAAGATCCGCGCGCAACTCGACGTCGGGGGTGGCAGCGCTCAGGACTTCGGACACCATCTGGCGCGCCAGGGCCACTATCTCTGAGTCCGCGAGGCCGATAACCGTGCGCGACCGTTGGCGCATCGGCGCTCCGATCAACATCCCTACTGCGCTGAAGAGGCCGGCGCGCGGAGGCACATGCACCTCGCGAATTGACAGCCGCTCGGCAAGCTCGCAGGCATGCAACCCACCGGCGCCTCCGTAGACGCATAGCGGATACTGACGGGGATCGATGCCCCGCTCGACGCTGATTCGGCGAATGGCGCGCGCCATCGTCTCGATGGCAACACTCCGGATGCCCTGCGCTGCTTCTGCGACGGTCATCCCCGCCGCGTTTGCCACCGCAGCAACCGCTCGATGAGCTCGCGCGGCATCCATGGTGCGGTGGCCGCCCAGACGCGTGTCGGCAGGCAGGCAGCCGGCGACGATGTTCGCATCAGTGACGGTCGCGGCGTCGCCACGACCGTAGGCAGCCGGCCCGGGGTCTGCCCCGGCGCTCTCCGGTCCGACGACCAGGGCACCGCCGGCATCAACTCGCGCGATAGAGCCGCCGCCTGCGCCGACCGTATGGATGTCGAGTGTAGGAATGTGCAGCGAAAATCCGCCGATCTCGGCGGAGAAGCGCATCGGGAGCTCGTCCGTGCAGAGCGCGACGTCGGTCGAGGTGCCGCCCATGTCGAAGGCAATCACGCCGGAGACGCCGGCTCGTCGGCGATAATCCATGGCCGCCACCACCCCGCCGGCCGGCCCCGATAGCGCCGTCTGCACCGGATGACGGCGGGCGACCGAGAGCCCGAGGCGGCCACCGGCCGAGCCCATGACCTCAACCTGATCGGCGCAGCCTCGGAGGCGGCCGAGGTACCGATCAATGAGGGGACGAACAAAGGCATTCGCGACGGTGGTGTTTGCGCGTTCTACCTCGCGAAACACAGGCAGCAGGTCACTCGAAAGGGACACGTGATCGTCGGGCCTCAAGCGCCGCAGCACCTCCGCGACCGCGCGCTCATCACTGCCGTCCGCGTACGAATGCAACAGACACACCGCCCAGCTCAGCGCCTCTTCGTCCAGGGAAGCAAGTGCGGCCTCAAACGCCGTGGTATCCAGCGCCTCAACGACACGACCACGGTGGTCGCGACGGCCGGCGACCCCGAAACAGCGCTCTGGGGGTACCAGGGTCGGCCGCGGAGCAGGCTCCAACGAAAAGAGTTCCCGTCGGTGCTGGCGTCCGATCCTCAGCAGGTCCTCGAAGCCGGTGTTCGTGACGAAGGCGGTTCGCGCTCCTCGCCGTTGCAGCAGAGCATTTGTGGCCACCGTCGTGCCATGTATGAGCACGCGCCGCGTCTCGGAGCCGCCGGCGGCGGAGAACCGTTCCGCCAGCTCTGTGGCGGCAGCAACCACAGCCCGTGCCGGATCGTCCGGCGTCGAGTCGACCTTCGACTCGAAGATCCTCCGACCGTCGGTGGCCACCGCATCCGTAAATGTGCCGCCGCTGTCGATGGCAATACGCAGGACGCCTGTGTCGCCGGAAGCCGGGCCCACGCGGTCGGCGGGATCGGCGGCAGAATCGCTCACGGGAAGATCCCGCGCTCCCGGTAGCACGCCTCGAGCCGACGAGCCGAGGCGACGAACGCAGCCTGACGATTGTGCACGCCAAATTCCTGAGCGGTATTGCGCACCAGCCGGTAGCCAGCGCGGATCTTCTCTTTCAGTCGACGATCGACTTCGGGCAGCGACCAGCTCTCCGAGCGACGGTTCTGCACCCACTCGAAGTAGCTGACCACAACGCCGCCTGCGTTCGCCAGGATGTCCGGCAGCACGACGATGCCACGCTCCCTCAATACCGCATCGCCCTCCGGCGAGGTCGGCCCGTTTGCGCCTTCAGCGACCAGTTTTACCTTGAGCAGCGCCGCTTCGTGAGCTCCGACCTGGAACTCTTTGGCCGCCGGGATGAAGATTTCCGACTCCAGCCCGAAGAACTCGTCTCGTGTTACGCTCTCGGCACCGTCGAAGCCGCGCACGCCGCCATTGCCTGCCGCCCATCTGGTCAGCGCGTCCACATCGAGGCCATTCGGGTCTGCGACCGCGCCCGACGCATCGGCTGCGCCAACGCAGATCCCACCGGAGCGGGCGAGCAGCCTCGCGAGATGCGAGCCGACGTTGCCGAATCCCTGCACGTGAAAACGTGCGCCGGCGAGGTCGAAGTTGGTGTCGTCAGCCCACTCTTCGATGGCAAACACCACACCCTGACCTGTCGCCTTGTCTCGGCCGACAGATCCGCCGGCCAACAGAGACTTGCCGGTCACCACGCCCCGTACAGCGTTCTTATGGTTTGCGCCCAGCCCGTTCATGTAGGTGTCCATCATCCAGACCATCGTCTGGGCGTCGGTGCCCATGTCCGGCGCCGGGATGTCGTAGTCGGGGCCGATATTTGAGCCCAATTCGTGCGTAAAACGGCGAGTGATGCGCTCAAGCTCATGCCGCGAGTGCGCCTTCGGGTCGACGGTTACACCACCCTTGGCGCCGCCGAAGGGCACGTCGATCAGCGAGCACTTGTATGTCATCAACGCGGCGAGAGCTTTCACTTCGTCGAGCGTCACATCCGGCGCGAATCGCACACCGCCTTTGTACGGGCCACGCACGTTGTTGTGCTGCACCCGGTACCCGGTGAACAGGCGATACGACTCATCACGCATCCGCACAGGGAAGTTCACGACGACCTGGCTCTTTGGCGCTCCGAGCACGACTCGCGTCAGCTCGTCCGCCTCGAAGATGTCGAAGGCCTCCTGCACCTGCGCGTTGGCCACCTGGTAAAAGCTGATCGGATGTTCTGACGTTGCTCCCATGAATCCCCCGAATCGTAGAGCGTAAGCGGAAGCGGAGTCTGGACTGCGACCGCCCGGCTTTCAAGGGTGCGAGCGAGCACCCGGCATTGCGTGCAGGCATGGCAGACGGCTGAGGGCCGGCCAAAAACGAGCAGACCCCTCTTCGCGCGAAGAAGGGTCGTCGATTGCGCCGCCTGCGCGGCCTGCGCGCTTACTCCGCGTCGAGAGCAGCCTGAATGCGCTGAGCGATCTGGTCGGGGGGCTGCGCGCCGCTGAAGCGCACGCCGTTGACGAACCAGGCAGGAGTTCCGGTCACGCCGAAGCCCTGACCCTCAGCCATCTCTGCGTTGACCTGCGCCTCGTAGGTGCTGTTGTCGAGCGCCGCACGGAACTCGTCCATGTTGAGGCCGAGCTGCTCTGCGTACTGCTCGAGATTCGGGCGGTGCAGTGCACGCGTGTTCTGCCAGAGGATGTCGTGGTACTCCCAGAACTTGCCCTGTGCGTGTGCAGCGAGGGAAGCCTGAGCTGCCAGCGGTGCCTGCTGGTGGAAGCCGAGGGGGAAGTTCTTCACGACCAGGCGAACCTGACCCGGGAATTGCTCCATCGCCTGCTTCACGTTGTTCGCGAAACGCGAGCAGAAGGGGCACTGGTAGTCGGTGTACTCAACGATCGTGACGGGTGCGTCGGCCGGACCCATCGACGGGACGGTGTCCGGGATCGGGATCTCAACCGCTGCGGGCGGAGCAGCCGGGGCCTGCGGCGTCGGTGCCTGCGCTGCGGCGGGCGGAGTGATCATGCGTGCGGCGCCGCGGTTCGCTTCGCGCTGCAGGTGATCGTAGATTCCGCTGCGCGAAGCGCCGCCGGCGATGGCTGCGTTCGCAGCTTCGATCTGTGCGTCGATGACCGTCTTGAAGCGATCAAAGGGCTGGGCGCCACGAAGGCGAACGCCGTTGACGAAGAAGTGCGGGGTTCCACGGGCCGCGACGCGCGAAGCCAGCTGCGTGTCCTGCTGGATACGCTGCGTGGTTGCCTCTGCTGTCATGTCCGCGTTGAACTGGTCCATGTTCAGGCCGAGCTGCTCAGCCCAGGCGACGAAGTTCTCGTCTGTCAGCTCGCGCTGATTTGCGAAGGCAAGGTCGTGGAATTCCCAGAACTTGCCCTGGTTGTGAGCGGCAATCGCTGCGCGTGCTGCGGGCTCCGCGCGGGGGTGGAAGGAGAGCGGATTGTGCTTGAACACAATGCTGACCTGATCGCCGTATTCGTCGAGAATCTGCTGCACCGTCGGTCCGACGCGAGAGCAGAAGGGGCATTGGAATTCCGAAAACTCGACGATGGTAACGAGGGGGTTGTCGCCACCCTTTGCCGGGCTGCCTTCGACCGGAACAAAGAGCACGTCGTCCGGGTCCGGCGTGGGACGCGCGGGACGCTGCTGGTTGTTGCCCTGTGACGGCGCCGCGGCAGCCTGCAGGTTTGCAGCGAGGCGGGCGGTGTAGGCTTCGCTCAGCGACTTGCCTTCGTCATCGATCAGCGCACGCATTGCGGTGATCTCAGCGCGAACCGCCTCTTCGAAGCGTTCGTAGGGCTGCGCGCCGCGCAGGTTCACACCGTTGACCATGAAGTTCGGAGTCCCACGGATGCCGAACTCTGC
>JAUICO010000023.1 GCA_030427825.1 bacterium
CACAGTCAACGCGGCATCGCCGTCAGCTTCAGGCGGGTAATGGGCGACAAGATCTCCGGTCGGCTCGTGCCAGGCGGCGACAAACCTGGACCCCTTCAGCTGCATCCACACTCGCTGAACAATGTCCTTGGGAGTGCCGGTGGGACGTCGTGGCGGCGTTGTCCTCGGGGGACCGTGTCGGGTGAACGGGATGGTCGATACGATCGCAGGCGCCTCGATGGGAGCGTCCTCATCATACTCCTCTTCGATGAGCACCAGCTCCGGCGCGCCGGTGGTTTCAGCCTCTGACAGAAAGCCCGAGATAATCGAGTCATCAGCGTCTGCGCTGATAACGGCACGTTTGATGGGAGCGCTACGCTGCGGCCCTGAACGCTGCGCCTCCTTGATTACGTGCGACATCAGGTCTGCGTGGTAGAGCTTGATCGTGCGATCAACGCCTGTGTCCGGCTGGTCATAGAGTACGGTCGCGCCGCCTTCGACAATCCACTCGATCAGGGCGTCGATACCCCGGTCGTTGCCTCGGGTTGCGTGCACCACCTGGCCATGGCGGAAGTGGAGGTCGCCGGTTGTTGTCATGCTGCGCAGTCGCAGGGTCGCGCTGGTTCCGCACGCTGCGAAGACCCACAGACTGTCCTGCAGGGTGAGGGCTCGGAGGTGTCCGGCCCCCAGGCGTTTTCGACGCGTGATTTCCTTCATCGCTTTTACGATTTCGCCCGGATCACTCTCACGAGATGCGCCGTGGTACGCGGCCGAGGGCGCCTCCCAGACGAAACCATCGCCGTCGGGGAGCACGATGAAAGCGTGGGCATCCTGCGCGCGCTCGAAGCAGTGCAGAAAGAGGGCGGCCGGGTTGATCGGCTCATCGATGGCGGTGCTGATCACCACGAACTCAAAGAGCGCGTTTGCGAGCTCTTCGAGTGCACGCATCCCATTGTCGACATGTACGACCTCGCCGCCACCGAGCCCTGCGCGAATAGCGCTGCTCAGGCGGGCAACAAAGCTGTCGTCCTCTGCGATAATCAGGACCCGCACCGGGCCTCCGAGTTCGTGATTGAGTTCAGGGGAGCGCCCGTTAGAGGGCGTTCGTTCGGCTATATCTGCGCCGACGTGGGCTCAGATCTGAGCCGCGTCGCGCCCAAGTTTCGCCTCTTTGACGAAATACACAAATTCCGTGAGCGGATCGGTCGCGGTTGCGAATCGCCGTATGCACTCCCGGCGAAGCCGCTCCGCATCCTCCAGGCCCGCGATGAGGATGGTGTCGGGATCCGGAATCCCGACCGCGAAGCCCGCACGGGCCGCGTGGTAGTCCAGCTGGTCGACGATCAGGATGCGCGCAGCATCCGCGCCGTCCCCTCGCCGCCAGGTCCGGAACTCACCGTTGTCGGTGCCGATCATCTCGTCACTCTCGTAGCCTGTGCGATGAAAGAGAATCGAGTGGGCCGCACTCAGGACGCGTTCGCTGTGTACGCCCCACCGCTCGACCTGAGATGCCGGAAGCACGCGGATCCCCGCCGTCAGCTCAATACAGGCGACCGCTATCGTGCCTTCGACGGCCGGAATGATGTGCAGCGGCTCGCCGGCCACCGCCTCGTACCCGTCAGCAAACTCCGGTCGCTGCAACACCGGGTGCAGTGTCGAAACCGCTCCGAAGAAGTCGATCTGATCGCCTCTCTCGTTGGCGGGCTCCAGAAGCCGGGCCGCGGCCCCACGGGCATAGGCGCGCGCTGCCGCATACTGCTCTTCGCCGGGTGCGAACTCGGGTACGGAAAGCTCGGCGCTTCTCGGATGCAGGCGCGACCCGGCTTCGCAGACGAGCTGCGCGTGGCTGCCACTGACGCGCACACCAAACTCGGTGAGTGATCTGCGGACTATGTCCGGGGCTGACTCCATACGCATTCTCGCCGGTTCATTCTGAGGGAAACAGCGACTGCGCGGCCTGCATGCGGCGTACGGCTTCGTCCCTGCCTACAGCGAGAACCGTCGCGTACACGCCGGGTGAGACGCTGCCACCGGTCAGGGCGACGCGAATCGGTTGTGCAATCTTGCCCATGCCGACCTCGTGCTTCGCGATAACCGCCGCAATGGCCGCGCCGACGCCGTCTTCATCCCAGGAGCAATCCGAGAACGCCTCGATGAGGTCTGAGAAGGGTGCTCTGGACGCTGCCTTCATCCATTTCTTCACCGCCCTGGGGTCGTATTCGGCAGGCGCGCTGAAGACGAAGGCCGCCCCGGCTGCCATCTCAACGAGAGTCTGGGCACGCTCTCTGAGTGCGTCAGCGATAATCGCGAGACGCGGGTCGTCGCCGCTGACCTCGTGACCGTGCGCCTTGAGGTACGGTGCCAGCCGCGCCGCGAGGTCTTCGGTGCTGAGGCGTCGGATCCACTGTTCGTTGACCCAGGTCATCTTCGTTTCGTCGTAGCGTCCACTGGCCTTGTTGACGGCGGGCAGATCAAAGAGCGCGATCAGCTCTTCGACGCTGAATATCTCCTGATCGCCATGTGACCACCCGAGGCGCGCGATGTAGTTGATGAGCGCCTCGCGGGTAAAACCGAGCTCTTCGTAGTGCAGGACCGACGCGGATCCCTTGCGCTTGCTCAGGCCGTCCACCAGCGGAAGGTGGCCGAAGCGCGGCCGCGGTTTGTTCAGGGCGTCGTAGATGTGTACCTGGCGAAAGGTGTTTGTCGTGTGGTCCTGGCCGCGGATTACGTGTGAGACACGCATGTGGGCGTCATCGCAGACGACGACGAAGTTGTAGGTCGGGGTTCCATCCGAGCGCACGATCACAAGGTCGTCGAGCTCCTCATTGTTGACGCTGATCGGTCCCAGCACGAGGTCGTCGATGGTTGTGGTGCCTTCGAGGGGCATCTTGAAGCGGATCGTGTACGCCTCGTTCTCGGGCCAGTCGGTGCGGTTGCGCCAGCGGCGATCGTAGAGGTTCTTGCGTCCCGCGGCCATCGCCTCTTCGCGCATCGCAGCCAGCTCTTCGCTGGTGCAGTAGCAGCGATACGCAAGGCCGCGTTCGATCAGGGCGTCGACCTCCTTGAGGTGTAGCTCACGACGGGTCGACTGCCAGACAATGTCCTCGTCCCAATGCAGCCCCAGCCACTCCAGATCCCTCACAATGCCGGTGGCTGACTCCTCGGTGCTGCGTTCAAGGTCGGTATCCTCAACACGCAGAAGAAAAGCACCGCCGTGATGTCGGGCGTACAGCCAGTTGAAGAGGGCGGTGCGCACACCGCCCATGTGAAGCGAGCCGGTCGGGGAGGGTGCGAATCGAACGCGAACAGACATCATCTACGCCGGGTGCGAGGTACGCGGCGGCGATAGTGTCGCGGGGCATGAGGGTCAATCAGTGCCGCGAGGTGAAGCGCCCGGAGGCCGAGCTCAGGAGAGCAGGTCGTCGACCTCGGCCTTCTCGATGAACTGAGCGGCGTCGAACCAACCCTGTTTGTAGATGACGACGCCGTCGGGCGCGATCAGTACCGCATGGTTCGGGGCGGGGCCGTAGCTGTTCCACCAACCGTTGTCCGGACCGTCGATCAGCATCGGCAGCTGGGTGTCGGTCCTGCGCTTGAGCTCCGCAGCCAGCGCGATGCGCTGCCCGATCGTCATCGGCTGATTGTAACGGATCCCGTCAGCGTCGTTTTCCTCAGACGGCCACACCACCGACGTATAGGGGGACGGGTTCTCGAAGGGGTGCGCTTCGACAACATAGACCAGCCGTACATCTACCTGCCCGTCGAGCTGCGCCGCGAGCTCCTCGGCTTCGGCCACATGTGCTCGGGCGATCGGGCAGGTGACGGACACAGAGACGAAGAGGGTAGGTAAGGTCGGGTGCAGGACGCCATGAAGGCGCAGGGCGCTTCCGTCGCGGGCAACGAGGGCCACATCGGGCCCGCTGTCGCCGCGCTGGGCACCCATCGACGTGAAGGTGGGGTCAATCACGCGCCAGGGCTGCATGTTAACCGTCTCGATCGCCACGTCTCGGTCCTGGGGCAGAGCCGACGCTACCGGGTCGGCGGTCAACCCGTCTTCTCGCTCTGCTACCATGTGCTGAAACATATCCGGCATCCACACGCCGGCGGCCGCAGTAGAGCAGAGGCCGGCAAGCAGGAGCATCGCCGGCGTGAATCGAAGTGTGATGCACCGCATTCGGGCTCGCTGGGTTCGGGTTGCACAGGTGCAAACGTGTCATCGAGCAAATCGATTTCACAAATCGACGATAGCGATCCTCCGGCGACCGGCTGGACGCGTCAGGCCAACACGCCGACCGGTGGGTCCGCACAGCGCAGGGTCTCAAGCGCCTGCGGGTGCACGTCGCTTTTTCGTGCAGCGTCGCGCAGGGCGGTTCGAAGCCCCTCTTCCAGGACCGGATGATAGAAGGGAAGACTCAGGGTCCGGTGCACGGTCATCCCGCCGGCGATCGCCCATGATATCAAATGGGCAAGGTGCTCGCCGTCCGGTGCGAGGAGCTCGGCGCCGAGAAGAAGGCCGTCACTGCGGTTCGCATACACATGCAGGAGTCCCAGCTCCTTGAGTTTCACGATCGCGCGTCCCTGGCCCTCATAGCTGACCGATCCGGTGACAAAGTCCGCACCACGCGCGACGAGGTCCTGATAGGTCTCACCGACCTGAGCGATGTTGGGCTCTGAGAAGGTGATCGCCAACCCGGTGCGCTTTTGGAAGCACTCGTCGTCAACACGCACCGCATTGTACCCGGCGATGCGCCCTTCGTCGGCGGCCTCGTGGAGCAGCGGGAGACGCCGGTTGACGTCGCCTGCGATGTACCAGGGCGTGTTGGGAACGCGGAATGTCGTCCGGCTGAACTCCGGGACACCATCCGCGGTCTTCACGCCGAGCGCATGAATGCCAAGGGAAGCGAGGTTCGGCTCGCGGCCGGCGGCAAAGAGGGCGGCGTCGGCCATAACGGTGTGACCCGATGCCAGGGTGACGACCAGCTGTCCGTCAGACTCCGAGAGAGCTTCGACCGGATCGACGTGAATCTCGAATTCTCTTGAGAAAGCGCGGTGGGCGTATTCCCGAATTTCGGGGTCCGTAAGCCCGCCGTAGGCTTTACGTCGTGTGACACCGACGACGGCCACGCCGATGCGGGCCAGCGCCTGACCGAGCTCCAGACCGATGACGCCGAGTCCGATCACGACGACTCGTTCCGGGAGCTCTTCGAGCTCGAAGAAGGCGTCGGTGTCGATGATGCGATCACGCGCCGGCTGCCACGCTTCGGGGATTACAGGCTTCGAGCCGGTGGCGATGATGATGCGCTCTGCTCGAATCTTCTCGTCGCCCAGATCCAGGGTGTGCAGGTCTTCAAAGCGGGCGCGGCGGCGGATCAGCTTGTCGGCCCACTCCTCTCCGCCACCGAGTACGCCGCGAACGAAGCGATCGCGCAGGCTTCGCACGTGCTTCATGACCGCAACGCGGTCCACAGTCAGCCCTTCGCCGCCGCGAATCCCCTCTCTGTCGAATGCCCTTCTACGGTCGAAGTCGTTGGCCACCTGGATCAGAACCTTGGAGGGCATGCAGCCAACGCGGGCGCAGGTGGTGCCCAGCGGGCCGTCGTCGATCACAACGTAGTTGTCGGTGACGGCTGCCACTTCTCTGCGAGCGCTCAGGCCCGAGGTTCCGGCACCGATGATGGCTACCCGTACGTGTCTCAATGGAGGTCTCGCTGTGTAGGCACGGCAGAACCCGTCGCCTGTGCTTTGTGTTCGGAGCGCGAAGACAGCGCGCGGCGGCAGTCGCCGGTAGGTTATACGCGAAAAAGCCGCAGCGGCTACATCCGGCGGCTGCGGCTCTGCATTGCTCGTCGCGTCTTTTCAGCAGTCGAAGGCTTCGTCGATGAGTACGCCTGCGGCGTGGCCGACGCCGGCGCAGATCGGGCATCCGATGAGGCCGGTCTCGATGCAGCATCCGGTCTTGCCAAGGAACACGGCGAACTTTGAGAACCCCTTGGCGAAGCCGCACCCCACGCTGCCGGCAGTAGCGCCGGGCTCGTCGTCCTGTGCCTTGTCCAGGATGATGCCCGCGGTGGCCGCGACACCAGCGATGCGCGCAGCTTCGTCAGCTTCATCCGCCGAGACCAGGCCCAGGAAGTCGGGGAAATCGACGGTGCCGTCCGCGTTGTAGTCGCCCGAGGTTGCGCTTGCGTCGGTGTCGGCGCCGTTTATGCGCCCCTGGAGGCTGATGCCGGCGGCGTCTTCTGTGTAGGTCAACTCTGTAGCGCATGCCTCGCGTTCGCAGCTCAGCAGGCTGACGATGTGCAGCTGCTCCGTGTCTTCGGTCGAGCGGTCTTCAAAGGTCAGTGTCTCAAGCGGTGTACCGGCGGCATCCAGGACGTTCACGGCGGTGATTCCTGTGCGTGTGTTCACGGCCACTTCGACGGACGCAGCGCCCGGATAGAGTTCGCTGAGTGGTCCCGGGATGGAGTCGCTGACGGCGGTGAAACCAACCTCGGTGGCGCTCACAACGGGCTGCAGCGCAGCCGCCCAGGACTGCACCGTGTTCGATGCTGTGCGGGCGTCGGCCTCTTCATCTGCGCTGGTGCCTGTGAGCGGATAGTCCTCTGACGCGGAGTTCGCGTCGGCGGTGGTTGTGTCGTCGCAGCCGGTCAGAGCAAGTCCGACGAAGAGGGCGAAGAGGGCGATGAGTGAAGCGGAGCGTGACATTGTCGGTCCTGGTCGGGGGAGAGAACGTCGGCGGCCGTGTCAGCCTTTGCATCGTGCATTGTGCATGATGCCCGGGGCAGTGCGTCGCCGACATTGTGAACCTGAACACCAACGATGGGCGATGCCTCTCCGAAAACGGTGCTGAAGCGGTCGAGAAGCTGCCGCGTACCTTCCTTCCTCCCGTCAAGCTGCCGTCAAGTTGCACCGTGCTTGCTAGAGGGCGAGCCGTGCGGCGAACTATGGTACACTCCGCGCGACGCCTTTCACCCACCGAAGTTCCAGGGGAAGTGACCATGACGGCACCACATCGCAGGTTGACGCATGCGCTGACATTCTTCGTCGCGGTGGCCATTGTTCCGCTGCTCTCCGCCTGTCCGGACGACGCACCGGGGGAGGATGTCGGTGCGGAAGACGGCGGTGGCGAGATTGGGTTGGATACCGGATCAGATGCCGGATCAGATGCCGGGTCAGATGCCGGGTCAGATGCCGGGTCAGATGCCGGATCTGACGGCAGCGCTGACACCGCTGCGGAGTGCGATGCTGACAGAGACTGTGAAATCGGCGAGCTGTGCCGTGGCGGTGTGTGTCAGGCGCTGAACTGCACGGACATCTACGATCCCGTGTGTGGTGTCGACGGCGTAACCTACGGCAACGGGTGCCAGGCAGAGCTGCAGCATGTCGAGATCGACTATGAAGGCGTGTGTGTTTTGACCTGCGAGTTTGAGGATTGCGGCATCCCGCCTCGAGTGCCCGAGCGACTGTGCTTTGACGGGACTACGGTGTGGGTCGAGTGCGTGCCCGACGAAGATGCCGGCGTGTGTGTTTGGAAGATCGAGGAGTGCGAAGACGACCGCGTCGGCTGCTATGGCGATGACGGCTGCACCGGTGGCGATGTGTGCAACGCAGCCGGTGTGTGCCTCTCGGACCCGTCGTGCCCCGAATGCGATGTCTGTTACGGCTGGTGCGTGGGTCCAGATGATGAGTGCAGGCCTGAGGAGTGCGGCCCGGGACTGCTCGCGCCGACAGTCCTCTGCGAAGACGGATCGACCGCCGGCCCGGAGTGCGATCGTGACGCGGAGGGCGCCTGCGGTTGGAGCGTGACGAGCTGCCCGGAGACGATAGGCTGCTACGGAAGTGACACCTGCCCCGAGGGTATGAACTGCAACGCTGCAGAGGTCTGCCTGAACGATCCGACCTGCCCTGATTGCGACGTCTGCTACGGTTGGTGTCTGTGGCCGCCTGAGCGCTGAGTCCGCATCCGGGTGCACGGATTCCAACACATACGGGGAGGACAGAATGACAGGGATGATTGCGTACCTGCAGGTAACGAATACGGGCGAAGCGATTGACTGGTACCAGCGGGTCTTCGGCGCCACCGAAGTGCGCGCTCGGCTGGTCACTCCGGACGGTACCTGCATGAACGCCGAGATTGAGATCGAGGGAACTCGTGCAATGCTGGCGGATGAGAAGCCGGACATCGGGTCGATGAGCCCGGCGACGTTGAAGGGCACCACTGTGGTTCTAAACCTGCAGGTCGCGGACGCTGATGCGGTGTTTGCGAAGGCGCTGGAGGCCGGGGCCGAGGAGATCATTCCTCTCGCGGACCAGTTTTACGGCGACCGTGCCGGTCGCGTGCGCGACCCCTTCGGTCATCACTGGATCATTGCGACAACGATCCGTGCGGTTCCGGACCACGAGATGGTAGCGGCGTTTCGCGCCATGTTCGAAGAGTGAGGCGTCCCCGAGACCGCTGCGTCTCACCACGGTGGTGTCGGCGGCGAGCCTGTTGGGATGGAGGCGAAGGGCGGCGCCCCCCACACTCCGCTATTGACGCACCGTCGCCCCCGGCGATAGAGCCCCGCGACCCTGAATGCGCCTGCTGCGCGTCGCCCACCGGAGTCCCATGGAATCATGGCGCCAACAGCTCAAGTCGTTATCGCTACGGCTCAACGAGCTGAGGGGGTATCTTTGACGTCGACCGACTTGAAGAACGCCTCCTTGAACTGAACGAAGCCGTCTCCGATCCCACCTTCTGGGACAACCCGGATCAGGCGCAGGCGGTCATTCTTGAGCGCGGAAACGCTGAGAAGGCGGTTGGGCAGTTCAACGAGATGGCGGGTCGCATCGAGGATGCGGAAGCCTATATTGAGCTGGGCGAAGAAGAGGGCGAGGAAGCTGTCGTCGACGACCTTCGCGAAGCCCTCGACGAAGCGACAGCGGAGCTCGATCGGCTTGAGTTCCGCCGAATGCTTGGCGGCGAGATGGACGACGCGAACGCCATCCTCTCTATCAACTCAGGCGCCGGCGGCACCGAGAGCCAGGACTGGGCGGCCATGTTGCTGCGCATGTACGAGCGCTATTGCGAGCGTATGGGCTGGAAGACGAAGATGCTCGACTACCAGTCCGGCGAAGAGGCCGGTATCAAAAGCGCGACCTTCTCTGTGACCGGCGAATACGCCTTCGGTCACCTCAAGGCGGAGTCGGGTGTGCATCGGCTGGTGCGCATCTCACCCTACGACAGCAGCGCGCGTCGCCACACCTCGTTCGCGTCCGTGTACGCGATGCCCGAGATCGACGACGACATCGAAGTCGAGGTGAACGACTCGGATCTGCGTGTTGACACCTACCGCGCGAGCGGCGCCGGCGGTCAGCACGTCAACCGCACGGACTCTGCGGTCCGAATTACCCACATCCCGTCCGGAATCGTGGTGCAGTGCCAGAACGAGCGGTCGCAGCACAAGAACCGCGCCACGGCGATGAAGATGCTGCGAGCGCGCCTCTACGAGGCCGAGATTCGGCGTCGAGAAGAGGAGCGCGACAAGGAGAACGCCGAGAAGTCGCGGGTCGACTTCGGCAGCCAGATTCGCTCCTACGTCCTGCACCCCTATCAGATGGTAAAGGACCTGCGGACGCTGCACGAGTCGAGCAACTCGGGCGGCGTTCTCGACGGCGACCTGCAACCCTTTATTGAATCCTTCCTGCTGCAGCGCGCAGAGCGTCGTAAGTAAGCGACCGCTACGATGAGGCTTGATGATGAGTGACGACAGGGGCGCCACGCCGGGATACGAGCAGCGGCTTGAGAACCGTCTGATGCGCGATCGCTACGAGCGTGCGCAGGAGCTGCGGGCGAAGGGCGATAACCCCTTCGCGAACGGCTTCGAGACGACCCACAATGCGGCGTCCATTTTTGCGGAGTTCGGTGCGCGTACGCGCGACGAGCTCGCGGCGGATACCAGCGAAGTCGCGGTCGCCGGACGGGTACGCCTCTTTCGCAAGATGGGCCGCGCGCTCTTCATGAAGGTGCAGGACGTCACCTGTCGCCCCGGGCTCAAGGACGGCGCCGGTTGTCCTGAGGACACCGACAACCTGCTGCAGATTTTCGTCTCACGGGACGCGGTCGGCGAAGAGTTCTTCGCAGACATCAAGAAGCTGGACCTGGGCGATATCGTCGGGATTCGCGGTGGAGTCATGCGAACCCGCACCGAAGAGCTCTCGGTCGAGGCAACGAGCGTACGGCTCCTCACCAAGTCGATCCGCCCGCTCCCTGAGAAGTTTCAGGGTCTTGCGGACGTCGAGCAGCGCTTTCGACAACGGTACGTCGACCTGGTGATGAACGACGATGCCCGCGAGGTGTTCTTCGCGCGCTCGCTGATCGTGAAGCGCATCCGTGAGTTCCTCGATGCACGGGGATTCATGGAGGTTGAGACGCCGATGATGCACGTGACAGCCGGCGGCGCCGCCGCGCGCCCCTTCGTTACGCACCACAACGCGCTCGACATCGATCTCTACATGCGGATTGCGCCGGAACTGTATCTGAAGCGCCTCCTCGTGGGCGGTCTGGATCGCGTCTACGAAGTGAACCGGAACTTTCGCAACGAAGGACTCAGCCGGCAGCACAATCCGGAGTTCACCATGTTGGAGTTCTACCAGGCCTACGCGACCTGGGAGGACCTGATGGAGCTCACTGAAGAGATGATCTCGGGCATCGCCGAAGAGCTGCATGGGCGCTCCGAAGACGGCCGGGTGCTGGTGACGAGCGAAGGCCATGTGATGGACTTCAGCCGCCCCTGGCGTCGGGTCTCAGCGCGTGACGTGGTCGCGCAGCATCTGGATATCGAGCCGGAGACTCTGGACGAGCGTGCTACGCTCAACGAGGTGGCGGCGAAGGCCGGTATCGACGACCCCGCCTCGTGGGATGCAGGCAAGCTGCTGATGGAAGTCTTCGACGAACTTGTCGAAGAGACCCTGATTCAGCCCACCTTTATCACCGACTTTCCGGCGAGCGTCTCACCCCTGGCTCGGCGCAAGGAAGACAACCCCGAGCTCACCGATCGCTTTGAGCTCTTCGCTCTGGGTCGCGAGATCGCCAACGCCTTCTCTGAACTGAACGACCCGGAAGACCAGTACGGACGATTCGCTGCGCAGCTCGCCGCGCGCGAAGCCGGCGACGACGAAGCCATGCCCATGGACGAGGACTATATCCGCGCCCTTGAGTACGGGATGCCGCCTGCCGCCGGTGAAGGCATCGGCATCGACCGGCTCGTCATGCTCCTGACCGGTGCGGAGTCCATTCGTGAAGTGATTCTCTTCCCGCATCTGCGCCCGGAATAGGCAACGCTCGTTGGATGCTTTGTGAGCCTCTCCTGATTTCCCGCTGAGAATGTCCGGATGCGCTATGAAGCGTGGATAGCGATACGGTACCTTCTATCGAAGCGAAGCGCGCGTGAGCCTTCGCTGATCGCAATTATCAGCATGCTCGCCGTCGCGGTGTCCGTCGCCGTGCTGATCCTGGTGCTCTCGGTCATGGGCGGCTTCGAGGGGGACCTGCGCACCAAGATTCTCGGGACGCGAGCGCACCTGCTTGTGAACGGGCCGGACCGCGGCGACATCGTAGACTACGCCGACATGCTCGGAGTCATTGACGAGGCGCCCGGGGTAGAGGGCGCCTGTCCGTTCGTGGAAAGCGAGCTGATGATCTCGTCGCCGACGAATTACACCGGCGTCGTCATTCGCGGCGTCGATACAGAGCGCGTAACTCGGGCAACGTCGCTGGCCGACTACATGAAGGAGGGTGAGCTTGCGTGGCTGCACGAGCCCGAGCTCGCGATCCCGGACTCCCGGCGTCCCGGCAGCTTCAACAGCACCGGCAGTCGCATTGACGACCTGCGGCGGCGACTGGATGAGCTCGAGCGCGAGATTGACGGCGCCGCACCGGAGCCCGCCTCCGGCGACTCCGAAGCCGCTGTCGACGGAGCAGAGCGCGAAGATCCGGATAGGGACAACACGGATAGTGACGCGAATGTCGCCGCTGACGGGGCTGCGCCGCTGATGCCGGCGCTTCCGCCGCCGCGCCGCACTCCGCCCGGCGCCGCGCAAAGCGCCGCAGACCGCAATGAAGCCGAAATGGGGGCCGCAAGCCCGCGCAATAGCGACACAGGTGACGCGGAAACCGGCCCGTTGATGCCCGGGCTGCCGGCGCCACACACGCCCGGCCTCGCCCCCGACAACCCATCCGGGATCGTCGCGGCTGCGAACGAAAGCGACGCCGGTGCGGCTCCCACCATTCCCAGCCTGCCGCCGTTCGCCGGACGTCGCAGCGCGCCGGCTCGCGAGCTTCCGGGCCTGATCGTAGGCTCCGAGCTGAAGGATACGCTGCATGTCGAGGTCGGCGACACAGTCAGCCTGATCTCACCGGACGGTGATCTGGGTCCCAGCGGTCCGATCCCGCGCTCGCGGCCGTTCCGGGTCGTGGGCGTCTTCTTCACCGGGCTCTACGAGTACGACAACACCATGGCGTACTCGACGTTGGAGTCGGCCCGCGAGCTCCTGAACATCGAGTCAAACGCTGTGTCCGGGATCGAGATCAAGGTGCAGGAGCCCGACAACGCTGACGAAGGCGCGCGAGATCTGGACCGACGTCTCGCCGCGGCGGGACACGAAGACGTTGAAGTCCGCGATTGGAAAGAACTGAACCGCTCGCTCTTCGCCGCGTTGCTGCTCGAAAAGGTCGGCGTCGGGGTAACCCTGGGCGTGATTATCGTCGTCTCCGGCTTCGCCATCATCTGCGTGCTGATCATGGTGTCGATCGAAAAACGCCGCGAGATCGCGGTGTTGAAGTCGCTCGGCGCCTCGCGACGGGCGATTCGCGCGATATTCGTCATTTTCGGTCTGCTGATCGGCGTCGTCGGCGCCGTCCTGGGGGTCGTGCTCGGCCTGGGAGCGACGACCTGGCTGCAGACTGTGGGGATCCCGATTGACCCGAATGTCTATTACATCGACCGCCTTCCGGTTGAGGTTGACCCGACCGAGGTCATCGTCATAGCGGTCTGCGCCGTCGTTGTGAGTCTGCTCGCGACGGTGATTCCTTCGGGTCAGGCGGCAGCGCTGGATCCCGTCATCGGGCTGCGCGAAGAGTGAGTGAAGTGAGCACAGATGCACTGGTGCAGGTCCAGAACCTGCAGAAGTCTTTTGTGAAGGACGGCCGCCGCATTGACGTGCTGCGCGGCGTAAACCTTGAGATCGGACGCGGCGACGCCGTGTCGATCATGGGGCGTAGCGGTGCCGGTAAGTCGACGCTGCTGCAGATCCTCGGGACGCTCGACCGCCCGTCGAGCGGCCGCGTTCTCTTCGACGGTGACGACGTCTTCTCGTGGCGGGAGAGCCGTCTGGCGGCGTACCGCGGCCGCAGCATCGGTTTCGTCTTTCAGTTTCATCACCTGCTGCCGGAGTTCGACACGATCGAGAACGCGGCCATGCCGGCGATCATTGCGCGAATGCCGCGAAGTGAAGCTTTTGACCGCGCCGAAGCGCTGCTAAGGCGCGTCGGCCTCGGAGACCGGCTGCGTCATCGCCCCGGCGAGTTGTCAGGTGGAGAGCAGCAGCGAGTGGCTCTGGCACGGGCTCTTGTCATGGAGCCGCGGCTGCTGCTCGCAGACGAACCGACCGGAAACCTCGACGCCACCATCGGCAATCAGATCTTCTCGCTGCTCGGCGAGCTCAACAGGGAACTTCAGGTGACAGTTGTTGTTGTTACGCACAATCCAAGCCTCGCACTGGCGCTTCGAAGGCGTCTGGTCGTGACCGATGGCGTAGTGGCAGACATGTCAGAAGCGGCAGTCGAAGAGTTGCGCGGCCTTCAGGCGGAGCAGTCGTGAAGCAACTGTCGGCGCGGGCACTCCTGTCTCTCACCTTCGCTGCGCTCATGGGCGCTGCGATGGTCGTGGGCGGGGCGATGTTGATCGGCGGCGCACTGCTCGTCGGCGGTACGGCGGCGGCGCAATCGCAGACTGCGGTGAGTGCCATCGAGATTCGCGGAAACCTGCGGGTCGAGTCGACGGCGATTCGGCGCCAGATCACGACGAGTACCGGCGACCAGCTGGACCAGCACACGCTGGGGCAGGACATCCGAGACATCTACGAGCTGGGCTTCTTCCGCGACATCGTGGTCAGCGCCCAGCAGCGCGATGACGGCATCGTGGTCATCTACGAAGTGACGGAAAAGCCCGCGATCGGCCGCATCGAGTTCGAGGGCAACGACCGCCTGAACGAGGACGACTTCGCAGAGGCCCTTGGCATACGAACCGGCCTGATTCTCGATGAGAGCGCGGTGCGCGCGACCGAAGTGCGCCTCGAAGACCTATACCGTGAGAAGGGCTACTACCTCGTGGAGATCGAGTCCGAGATTATTCCGGTGTCAGACACCGAGATCACGGTACGGTACAACATCCGCGAGTTCGACAAGGTCCAGGTTGGCGCGGTGCACTTCGTCGGCAACGTGGCCATCGAAGACTCCGAGATCCAGGCTGTCCTGCAGACCCGCCCCCGAGACTACTTCAGCTTCATCTCGAAGATGGGCGTGTTTCAGAGGGAGGGATTCGCCGCCGACCTGCAGCGGATCCGCGCCTACTACTACGAGAACGGATACCTCGACGTTGAAGTCGGCGAGCCACGCATCGAACTCAGCCAGGACGGCACGCAGATTTTCATCACGATCCCGATCGTGGAGCACGAGCCGTACAGCATCTCCGGTGTCGAGGTGCAGGGCGACCTCATCGAAGAGCCCGAGGCCATGCTGCGCTTCACCCGCGCAGAGATAGGGGAGCGCTTCCGATCGTCGACCGTCCGCGGCGACATCGAGCGGATTACGGACCACTTCAAGGACCTCGGTTATGCGTTTGCGAACGTAAACCTGCTCAACCGGGTGGACCCCGAGACCCTCGAAATTTCGGTGATCTACGACGTCACCCGCGGTGAGATTGCGCACATCGGGCGCATCACCACCCGAGGCAACACCATCACCCGTGACCGCGTGATTCGCCGCGAGCTCGAGATCGAAGAAGGCGACCGCTACAACACAACGAAGCTGCGTAACAGCGAGCGCTACCTTCGCCGCCTCGGGTTCTTCGAGTCCGTCGTAATCCGAGAGCAGCGCTCGCGGATCGACCCGAACCTGCTCGATATCGAGATTGAGGTCGAAGAACGTCCGACGCGCACCCTCCAGGTCGGCGCCGGATACTCGTCCTTTGAGCGCTTGATTCTGAACGCGAACATTACAGAGAACAATCTCTTCGGACGCGGTCAGAACCTCGCGCTGCAGGTGAACTGGAGCCGCACCCAGCGACTCTTTCAGCTCTCCTTCTACGAGCCGCGGCTCTTCGGCTCGCAGTGGCAGCTGAGCACGAACCTCTTCAACCGTCGCCAGCAGTTCCGCGATTTCGACCGCGACTCTCTCGGCGCCAACCTGTCCGTGGGATATCACATCACCCGCGAGCTCACGATGTCCCTCGGATGGCGGGCAGAGCGTGTACGGGTACGTGCGGAAGAGGGCGTCAGCGTCGAGCGTCTGCGCTCAAGCAACGGTCTGTCGATCGGACCGACGGTCGGCCTGACCTGGGACTCTCGGAACGACCGCCAGTTCCCCACCGCGGGCGTATTTGCGGGTATTCGCGGCGAGCTGTCGGACGCGATTTTTGCGAGCGACCAGAACTTTGCGAAGGGAATTGCCTTCACCCGGCTGTATTGGACTCCCATCTGGGATGACCTCGTGCTCAAGTTCAACGTGCAGATTGGCGCGATCGTATCGACGCGCAGGGCAACCGAGCGAAATCTGGAACGTACCGATGACGGCGATTTCGAGATCGAGACGCCGGTGTCCGAGCGCTTTTTCCTCGGCGGACCGGACTCCGTTCGCGGTTTCGGCCGCTTTACGCTGAGCCCCGAAGAGGAGTTCCCCCTCAACACGAATCCGCAATCATCTACGTTTCCGGTTGAAGTGGGCGGGCACAAGGAACTCTACATGAACCTTGAGCTGGTGTTCCCCATCGTGAAGCAGCTGGCCCTCCGCGGGGTGGTATTTATGGACGCTGGGAATGCTTTCGGGCTGCGTTCGCCTTACAGTCTTCGCCTTGACCTGTTTTCAGATGAGGACGACTACGATCAGGTCTTGCGCACCTCCGCTGGGTTTGGTTTGCGGTGGCAGAGTCCGATTGGTCCGTTGCGATTTGAGTGGGGTTTTCCCCTGGCACGAGCTGCCGGAGAACGCCCATCTGTGTTTGAGTTCAGCTTCGGCAACTCCTTCTAAGATTGAGAGAGCAAAGATGAAGAAAGCAATTGGTCTGGTATTCCTGATGTTCGCGCTCGTTGGCCTTCCCGCAGCGGTTTCCGCGCAGGACGCGCCCACCATCAGGCTCGGATTTGTCGACCTGCAGCGCGCGCTGAATGAGGTTGAAGACGGGCAGTCTGCCCGCCGCCGTCTGGAGCGTGACTTCGAGCGGCGTCAGTCAGAATTGAACGAAAAGCAGGAAGAAGTGCAGGCCTTCGCTCAGGAGCTCGAGGCAAGCTACCAGATGCTCACCGAAGAGGCTCGGATGGAGCGCCTTCAGGAGTATCAGTTGAAGCTCGCAGAGCTGCAGGAAGCATTCGTCGCACACCAGCGGGAGCTCGCGGAAGCCGAAATGGAGGCGACCTCCGGAATCTTTGAAGGCATGATCGAGGTGATCACGGAGATCTCGACGGAACGCCAGCTGACCATGGTCTTTGAGAAGACCGAGTCTTCGATTCTCTTCGCCGATGCATCGCTTGAGTTCACCGACGAGCTGATCACGCGCTACAACGCGCGCTGAGACTTTCATGAATTGTGTTCGTTGGATGTCGGCGCTGCTCATCGCGCTGGTTGCTCAGACCGGTTGCGGAAAGAGCAGAACAAGCGGCGGTGAAGGTGAATCCGTGGCGTCCGAGACCGGGGGCGCGGAGTCTCTCACCGCGGAGTCCGAGCCAAACGACGATCTGGCCGGCGCCGGTGCGCTTGAAGTCGACCGCGGAATCAGCGGCGTCGTCGAGGGCGACGACGTTGACGTCTATAGGTTGCCGCGTCTTGAGAACGGCGTTGAGCTGCGGGTACGTGTCGCGACCGGCGAGCCCGACATTCGAGCCTTCGACGGCAACCTGTCGACGCCCCTGCGGGCCACCAGCACGAGCGAAGGGCGCTTCGTCCTGCCGCCGGGCGCGGGGCGCGTCGAAGTGCGCGGTGCCGCCGGCTACAGCCTGATGGTGGTTGAGGCTCCGGAAGGGGCGCAATGCGGATTCGGCGCCGAGGCAGAACGCCCCGGTATTGCGGAGCTGCGAGTCGATGGTCTGCCCGCGAACGCAACCGGATGCCTGAGCCGCAACGATCGTAGGGATACCATCGAGCTCGCTCCTGCCGAAATGCCACAAGCGCTGGGTGTCGAAGTCACTGCGCCGAGCGATGCCGCGATCGTGGCGAAGGTCATCGACAGCTCACGGCCGAACCGGGCGCTCTGGGAGCGCACCATCGCGGCCGGTACGTCGGCTCGGCTGCCCAATCTGGGGACCGCAGGTTTCGTGGGTACACCGCGACTCGTTGTGGAACGCCCGGAGCAGGGCGAGCAGACCTCCTACACCATCTCAGTCTCGCAGGTGTCTTCAGAGGGCGCCGAGCTCGAGCCGAACGACACGATTCGCGAGGCCATTCGCATGGAGCGGCCGGCCATCATCTCGGGGTCCATCAGCGACAGCGCCGACGTCGATCGATACACCCTGGCAGGCGGCAATCAGCACATCCGTGTCGCGGTGCAGGCCGATTGGCCGGCGCACCTTCACTGGGACCTTGTGAGCGCTTCCAACGGCGGCTCCGGCCCGCAGGCCGGCGAAGGAGACATCTGCTCGGTGGTGCTCGCCGATGGAATGCAGTTGCATATGGAGGTTCGTGCTCCCGAGGGACACGAGGGTGGTGAATACACGTTGCACGTCACGGCGCTGGATTCGGACAACGTCGAGGTGGAGCCGAATGACGAGATGGCCTCAGCATATCCGCCTCGTATCGTCGAAGACGGAGCGATCCTGATCGGAGAGCGCGCGCTTTCCAACGTGAACGGGTTCATGAGCTCCAGCGCGGATGTTGACCACTTCGCTTTCACGGTTCCCGCAGCAGAAGCAGACGGAGAGCACGTCGCGCAGGTGGACGTTCGCCTGTCGGTACGCGGGGCTGCTGACCTGGAGCTGCAGTTAAGCGAACGTGGCGGCGCCCGAGTCGCTGCCGCCAACCAGAACGGCATTCGCGAAGGAGAGCAGATCTCGGCTGAGCTGCCGCCGGGCATGTACGTCATACAGGTGCGGCACCATGCAGGCGAAACCTGTGGTGACGGCTATCGGCTTGCTGTCGGTGTCGGTGAGCTGCGGCCGCTGAATCCGCAGGATCAGGGGCGCCGCCAACTCCTGCGCCAACTGGAGCGACGCCCGAACCAGGTGCAACGGCCTCAGCTGACGCCGCGTCCGCCGCCGCCGATTTCCGCCGGTGAGGGGACTCGTCGACAGCTACCGCGCAGGATTGTGCTGCCGGGCAGTGAATAGATCCGGCCGTCCTTTCGTTGACCAACTAGAACGTGTTCCACTTACGTTGACGTGCGTGGAATGCGGGTGGTAGGGAGCCCGGCGAAGTGAGTGGGCACTTACCACTTGCCCTCAACCCACGGAGACAACGATGGCAACTGTTGCAGAAATTTTCGGAAACCTTGAGAAGAACATCGCGGCCAACCCTGAGGCTGCTACCGCTGCCGATGCAGTCTTTCAATTCGACATCACCGGCGACGCCGGTGCTACCTACGTCCTGAACCTGAAGAAGGGCACGACGGAGAACTTCGTCACCGAAGGTGCCTCGGACGACTCGAACGTCACAATCACAGTCAAGGACAGTGATTGGATGGGCATCGTGGACGGTTCCGTGAACGCGATGCAGGCCTTCATGATGGGCAAGATCAAGGTCTCAGGAGACATGGGCCTTGCGATGAAGCTGCAGAGCATTCTTGCGATGGCCAAGTAAGCAGATCGCTGCGAAGTGATGAGCGGGCGCGGCTTCGGCGGCGGCCGCTTTCTCTTTTTTGCGACCCCCGAAGAATTACCGAGCAGACCGGCGGCGATGTCGTCGCGCACAGCGTCACCGGGTGCTAGTACGACGCGCACCAACGGACGTGATGAGAGGTGCGGATGCTGCCATTGGATCAAAATACCTTCGACGGTGTAACGGTCGTCGATTTCACACGGCTTCTGCCGGGGCCCTTTGCTACGATGCTGCTCGCTGACCTCGGCGCGCGGGTTATCAAGATCGAGGCGCCGCAGGGTGGCGATTACGCACGCTGGACGCCGCCGGTAATCAACCGCCACGAGGCGGGATATGGCGCGCTCTTTCAGGCGGTAAATCGCGGCAAAGAGAGTGTTGCCGCAAACCTCAAGGACCCGCGCGGCGTCGAGTTTGTTCGGCAGATTGTGGCCCGGGCCGACGTTGTCATCGAGAGCTTCAGGCCGGGAGTGCTCGATCGCATCGGTCTCGACCTTGCGACGATGAGCCGGGAAAACCCGAAGCTCATCGTGTGCCGGATTTCCGGGTACGGGCAGACCGGGCCGATGGCGAAAGCCGCCGGTCATGACATCAACTATATGGCGCTCGCGGGTGCGCTCGGGCTGACGGGGCCGGTCGACGGGGTGCCGCAGATTCCTGCGGTGCAGGTCGCCGACCTGGCCGGTGGGGCGCTGTACAGCGCCTTCGGCATCGCGGCCGCGCTGTACCGGCGCGAGCGTACCGGCAGGGGCGCCGAGCTGGACATATCGATGACAGAAGGTGTGCTGTCGCTGCTCGGTCCGGCCGTGGGGGCTGCGGCGATCTCAGGCAGGACGCCGGCCCGCGGCGGTGACATCCTCTCCGGCGGGCTCCCCTGCTACCGCTGCTACGAGACGGCGGACTCGCGGTACCTCGCGGTGGGTGCCCTGGAACCAAAATTCTGGATGGCCTTCTGCACCGCGGCCGGCAGGCCCGAGTGGCTGGGCGACGCGCTGTTGTCCGGGGCAGACGCGGAGGCCGCGATGGAGCGAATCGCAGCCGGCATTCGCGAAAAGACGCTGGCGGAGTGGATGGAGGTTCTCGACGGCGTCGACGCCTGTGTTGAGCCGGTGAAGACCCTCGACGAGATTGTGGCAGACGCACTCCACGTCACAAGGGCGGCGGTACGCGAGCTGCCGGATGGGGGCGTCGGGACGGTGCCGCCGACGAGCCCGAAGGCCGTGCCGCTGGGCTCGGTCCCGCTGCTGGGTGAACACACGGCGGCGCTCGCCGCCGAGCTGAACATGCCGGCAGAGGAGCTTGAGAGTCTCGCGGCCGCGGGCGTTCTTTCGATTCCTGCGGCTCCTTGAATGAGCGGGGCCGGTACCGAGACGCACCGCGGCGGCGACCCTTCGGGAACGCGACGCGACCTCGCGCTGCTGGCTGCGGGCGCTGCGCTGATTGTGGTTGCCACGGTGGCCTCTTTCTCAGGCACCTCGCCGGATCCTGGTGACAACGACGAGCGCAGCGCGTGGGTCATTGCGGGCATTGACGAGGCCGCAGCTCGCGCCGGCAGCCGGGTTGCGATCACGCCACCGTGGGTGGCACCGCCATCGGGACGTGAAGTCGCGACGAACCTGCGCGGCATTGCGCGACGGCGAGCGTTGGCAGGATGCGCGGAGAATGAGCGCCGCGCAGGCGTGTGGTGGGGTCGCGATTGCGGCGACGCAGAGCGCCGGCATCGCGCAGTGCAGCTCGAGGAGATCGTCTCTGAGGCCGAGGTGACGGTGGTGTCTCCCGCAGGCGAGGAGCGCAGGTGCGACGACTGGCGCTTTGATCGTTGGTTCTGCGGGCCGGACGAGTGGAACTACGTCGGTCCCGCCACACCCACGCTGCGCAGCCGCCCATTTTCATGCGTTTGGGCTCATCCTATCGAGGGAGAGGAGTTGCGAATTCGCTGGGACAACCTCGGCGGCCCGGGACTGCTGGATATTCGTTTCGCTGTCGTGGACAGCGGCATCACGGCCGACTCTTCGCCGGTAGACGTCGAGATCCACACGGGCGACGTAGAGCCGACGGAGTTGGCGACGCGTACGGACGGTCGGCAGAGACGGCATCGAGCGCAGGTTGGCGCCGGGGCGCTTGAAATCAGGGTATCGGCGGCGGACACGTCTCGGCGACATTTCTGCTTTGCGGGGACGTTGATTCCCAGCGAGCCGAGCGGCGGCCTCGGTGGTCCGGGGGCCGGACAATGAGCCGTCCGCAGCTTCGCGATGTGCTGCACGCGGGCGTCGGACCGCTGCTGGGGTGCGTCGTGTTCGTTGTCGCGAAGATTGTCGGTCTTCGGGGGCTGAACCTGTGGGCGGTATGGCAGATAGAGAACGCAGAGCGCTTTGAACGTTGGCTCGACGGCGGCGGTGATGCGGCGATGCGTGAAGCGTTCCGCGGCAGCCCGGAGCTCTTTCCGCTGCCGGGGTGGATCGCCGCCATCGTGGCGGATGGCGATGCGCTGTTGCCGGCCCTGATGACACTGGCGGCGGTCGCGGCGGGGCTCACGGTATGGGCGGTGTTCGAGACGGCGCGTGCGCTGCGTGGGACCGCCGCCGGCGTCTGCGCAGCGATCGCGATGTGTGCGATTCCGCAGTTCTGGGGCTTCGCGACCCTGCCGGGCCCCTCGGTTTTCTCACTGGCGGCCGTGGCTGTTGCGGTCTGCTGCATGGTCACACTGCGAAGTCGTCCTGTCTACGCGGTGCCTGTTGCGTTGGCCCTGGCGCTGACCCTGTTGAGTTCATTCTTCTGCTGGCTGCTTTGCATCGGCTCGCTGCTGTGCCTCATCGCGCCGCGTATGGACGATGAGGGTGGCTGGACCTCGGGTCGGGCCATCTCGGTGTCCTGGCTGGCGGTCCCTGCAGCCATCGTCGTCGCGATACTGCTCGCGCCCGGACTGCGCGGAGGCGGCGTTGCCGACCTCCTGGGTGCATGGCTGGATCGTCCGGTGGAACCCTTTCTTCTCGACGGCGAGGTCTGGCGGGCGCGAAGGTTGCCACTTGGGGCACCGCTCTGGCTCTCGGTGGCGATGTTGCCGTCAGCGTTGTCACCGGCAGTGGTAGCGGGGGTCGCAAGCCTCGTGCGAACGCGCGTGGGTGTCGCGCTCTTCGCCGCCCTTGTGACCGGCTGGATTCTGATCGCGGCTATGGGGTCGCCATTCGTGGGCGGCGTACATCTGATGGCCAACGTGCTGCCCCTGCTCGCCGTATTCGCCGGCGCCGGAGCGGTGGGGGTCGTTGAGATGGTACGCAATGTAGGGACCGCTCACCGGCCTGAGGCCGTGCGATCGGCGCTCGCCCTCTCTGCAGCGCTGGTTCTGGCCTCGATGTACGCGGAGAGTGCGGGCACTTTCAAAGCGCCAGAGTCATTCTACTCGGGGCTCGTCGGCGGCACCCGGAATGCCGTCAATCGAGGGGCGTCGCGCTATCCGCATGGTCCGATGCCGATGCAGATGCTGCAGGATCTTGCCGACGCCCACCGCGCCGACGACGGAGAGCAGGCCGGAGTCCGCGTTGCGTTCTTATCGAACGCCTGGGAGCTTGGCCCGGTCGTGGGCACCGCAACACGGCTTGGGCTCGTGTCCGGGGAGTTTGCCGTAGTGCCCGCGCATGACGCCGAAGTGATGATTCTTCACTGCGACGACACCGTGCCGGAGTACTACGACGTGGTCGACGACTTCTGGCGGCTCGCTGATGGGGGCGATGTCAGCTGGCTGCGGTCCCGTGGGGTGCCTCTGCTCGGAACAGCGTGGCGCCGGGGCTCGCCCGTTGGCCGTGCTCCCGGAACGCCGCCACATTCACTCTGAGAAGTCGTCCGGCGGTTGGTCCTTCGACTCCCACGGAGCGTCGTGCCAGGTGGGTGCTTCTTTCAGGTCCCACCGTCTCTCTGCCAGGTTGAGCACGCCGTCGGAGCCAAAGCGGTGCCCCTCAGCCTGCAGACGTTTGATCTGAAGAGGCGGGCGGGCCACGTCGCCGCCACCGGAGACGCGCCCCTTCGCATTCACCACTCGATGCCAGGGAATCTCGACGCCGGTGCCGGCCCGCAGCACTGCTCCTACCGCCCGTGCCGCGCGTGGTGTTCCTGCGGCAGTAGCGACGTCTCCATAGGTAAGGAGCAGACCTTCAGGGATGGCGCACACGATGGTGAGGACCCGATCGCGAAAACTCGAGTCCTTCACCGGAAGTACACTCTGATGCCTGCCGTAACGTCGAAGGTGTGAAATGTATTTACGACCGCCGCAATGACGCGGCGGTCGGCAGCGAGCGCGCGGCCGGCTGAGAGGCTGCTGGACGAAGGCTTCCCAAAGACGGAGAGGCGGTAACGAGCGTCGAGAAAGAGGGCCACGCCGCGATCGAGGTGAAAGTCAACGCCGCCACCGGCGGCAACGTTGAATCCGAAGCGAATCCTGCGCTGCTCCGGGTTCAGAGGAGCGTTCGACAGCACGATCCCCGCCGCGGCGACACCGTAGAGTCTGGGCTGCGCAGGGCGACGAGCGTAGAAACGTGTGCCGACAGTGATGAAGTGGAGCCGGAGCGGGGCGCGCAGCACGTTGGTGAGCGAAATCCGGTCCCTCGAGATGTCGCAATCGTAGCTGACCTCGGCGTCATCGACTTCGCCGTCGGGTCGCCGGCTGGCGGCGATGTCGCCCATGCAGCGCTGTCGCTCACTTGAGAAGCGGAAGCTCTGGTACGCGTAGCGAACCTCGAGGCTCGAGAGCAGAAAGGCCGCGCCGATGGACAGCGCGGGGTTGTTGAAGAGGTCTGTCAGCTGCGGCACTGCAGCGTCGGAGCCGACCGGGAGCGATGCGTGCAGGCGATGTGAGGTCGAGAGGGGGGCAGCCACACCGCCACCGACCTGCGCGCCAACACGCGACTGCGCTTCGGCGACCCCTGCGCCGGCGCATAAGGTGGCGAGGCAGAGCACAACGACGACGGCGCTGCGCATCACGCACATGTGGAATCCCGGTAACACGGACTCGCTTGAAGCGTGCCGCGCGTCGAAGGTCAATTTGCCTCTGTTGCTCAGGGCTGTTCGTGGTGGTTGAGATTTGCACGACAGGCGCATAGCTCGGCGACCTCGCGGGTTAGACCGGCTCTGGAGTGCTGCGCGGATGTTCAGTGTCGGATTGACACGGACCGCTGCCGGGCTGTAGTCTGATGCGTGCTCATTTGCGGCGCCGATTCATGAAGAAGGGATTATCCAGAGAGCCGTCCTTGCGGGTTGTTCACGCTATGCCTGAGTTCTCGTGTGACGTGTGTGGCGCGAGCTTTGCGCTGCGTTTTGCGTACCAGCAGGTCGCTAATCGCCGAGCGAAGCGCCACGTCTGTTCCGAGAAGTGTAGAGATACGCTGCTCGCGGGCAGTCGCCCGGCGAAACGCGAGGTGCGACGCCTTGCGGTGATGAACCACAAGGGAGGCACCGGCAAGACGACAACTGCTGTGAATCTTGCGGCCGGGCTCGCGGATTCCGGCGCCGAGGTGTTGCTCGTGGACGCAGACGCGCAGGGACACGTCGCGGTCAGCCTTGGGGTTCGTGGCCCGCGTTCGCTGTATCACGTGATGGTCGAAGGCGTGCCGGTTCAGGAAGCGGTAGTTCGTGTGAGCTCCGGGCTGAGCGTACTATCGAGCGACGAGACGCTGGCGAGTGCAGAAGTCTGGCTCGCTCGAATGGAGCATCAAAGGCATCAAATTTTGCGCACCCGGATGGCTTCGGTTACCGACTATGACTACGTGGTCATCGATTGCGGACCGAGCCTGTCGCTTCTGAACATGAATGCGCTGTATTTCTCAGGTGAGGTCATCATTCCCGTCGCGTGCGACTTTCTGTCGTTGGTGGGACTCAGGCAGGCGATGAAAACGATAGAGCGGGTGAACAGCCTGCTCGCCCACCCCGTTCGCGTGCTTGGCGTGCTACCGACCTTCTACGATCAAAGGAATCGAATCAGCGACGAATCCGTCGAGCGCCTGCGTGCGCGCTTCGGTGACCGCGTGATGAGTCCGATTCGTGTGAACACCCGTTTGAAGGAAGCGCCGTCGTTCAAGCAGACGATCTTCGACTACGCGCCGCAGTCGCGCGGGGCGACGGACTACCGTCGACTCGTACGCGAGGTGAAGCGCGAGAGCTCGGTTTGAGCGAGGAGACCTGATGGCCGGCAAGAAGAAGCAGGAAGAAGAGGGCCCGGTCATGGGCCGCGATCCGCTGACCGAGAATGACAGCATTCTCGCAACACAGTTCTTCAACACGCCGGCCGGCCAGGTGCCGAAACCGGCTGAGGGGGCGTGGGACGACGCGCCTGCGCGTCCCCGAACGCGCTCGACAAAACGGCGCTCCGGCCGCGCGAAAGCGGCGGCACCTTCGCACTACAAGATTGTATCGATCTCGCTCTACAACGACGATATCAACAAGATCGATGATCTGGTGAAAGAGTTGAAGAAGCGCGGTTTCACCCGCGCCAACCGTTCCGCGCTCATCCGCTATGCCATCGATACCGTCGACATCGACAAGATGCCTCGCGGCTACTGAGGCCGTAATGCCCGCAGGCAGCACGCTGCTTTGACACTCCATACACCGTCACGTATAGCCCGTGACGGTGCTCCAGAGTACGCGTCGAACCCTGTTCGACCAGCTTTACACTTGCTTCCATTGCGGGAAACGAACCATGTTACGAGCCATTCTCTCGGCGATTGTTATCGTCGCGCTGCTGATCATCACTCTCGCTGTCGGCATTATCGCCGGCGGTGCTCGGGACGATGTCCGCTTGTCAACCGCTGACCGTGTCCAGGCATCGGCCGAGGCGATCAAACTCTCGAACGATCTCGCCCAGGAGCGCTTCGCACAGGCGAGCAGCGACGCATCTCGAATCGCCGAAATCGTGATGGGCCTGCGATGCCCGCGCTCCGGCGCCGAGCTTCGCGCCCTCAGCGAGCCGGTGATTGACCCGGCGACGGGCCAGCCGCAGATCGGCCCCAATGGGCGCCCGGTCCTGCGTGGTGCGGGCCTCAGCTGCCCCACACCGCAGCACGACATGGTCCTCGGCGCCATCCAGCGCTGGGCCGACAACCTGGGCGAAGACGCGCCTGATCTTGTCATCGTAGCGGACCGCAACGGCGAAGTCGTCGCCCGTACCGGACCGACGATGCGCGACTGGTACGGCGAGAACAAGCCGAACATGAGCAGCTTCCCCGTCGTAGGTCGCACCGAAGAGTTCGGCACGCAGCGCGACGTTATCGTGTGGCGCGATCACGAGACGGCACCCACCGCCGTTGCCCTCGTCGCCGCTTCGCCCGTATTTCGTGAGCGCTCCGCCGGGGCTCCCGAGTTCCTCGGCAGCGTGCTGATGGGTGACTTCGTGAACAATCTGAAAGCGGAGTCAGATCAGTACTCTGTAAGTCGTTCGGACATCGTCTACTTTGCGATCGAGGACGGAAGTCCTCTCTTCCCCGGAAGCACGCTTGAGGGCGACGCAGCGTTTGTCGATTCTCTCGCCGTGAAGAGCTACGAAGAGGTGTCACTTACCGACGGTGGCGTCAGCACCACGACGCTCGACTTCAACGGTCTCATCAACGAAGGCAGCGGCCGCGCGTTCCGCTTCGAGAGCGGTGGCGATGATTACTATCTGATGCCCGGGCGCTTCAATTCAGAGTCAGCCACGGAGGCAGGTCCTGCCGGATTCCTCGTACTCACCTCGCTGACAGAGGCGCTGGCTCCGGTGAACAAGTTCAAGGCTGTCGGGATCATCGCCCTCGTGCTGGCGCTGATTTCGATCTTTATTGTCATCGTTGCCGTCCGCCTCTTCCTCAAGCCGGCTGATGATATCAGTCGCGGCGTCCAGGAAGTCATCGCGGGCAACAAGAACTACATGTGGCCTGTCGACAAGAAGTCATACTTCACCGACCTCGCGCATTCGCTGAACATCATGAGCGCCCGACTTCAGGGTAAGCCCGACCCGGACTCAGAGGACGCAGCAGGCGCTCGAGAGTGGCAGGGTATGGTCGGTGGTCCCAGCAAGGCGAGCGCCGCGCCGAAGGGCGGTGGCAAACCGGTCGCCGGACTCGGCAACCTGCGTGGGCGTTCGTCGCAACACACCGACGACGAGTAGTCGGTGCCGGCCCGGATTGAGGCAGGCCTCGATATTCTCCTCTGCGATCCGGCACGTCTCGCTGAACTGAAGAGGGCCCGCGTCGGACTCCTGGCGCACGCAGCCTCGGTTACATCGAGGTGTGTGCATGCCGGCGACGCTTTGCTCGCAGCCGGCGTGAATCTCTGCCGGCTCTTCGGACCGGAGCACGGAATTCGTGGCGACGCGCAGGCGATGGAGTCCGTCGACGAAGAGGTGGACGCCGTAACCGGGATTCCCACCGTCTCGCTATACGGCGAATGCCTTGCGTCGCTGTACCCGGAACCCGAACAGCTGCTCGGGTTGGACGTGATGATTATCGACGTCCGCGATATCGGAACCCGCTACTACACCTACGCGGCTACGGCCTGCTACATGGTCGAGGCGTGCACCCGAGCCGGCATACGCTGCATCGTAGTCGATCGCCCGAACCCGCTCGGAGCAGCGATTGAAGGGCCCGGAGTCATGTCCGGGTTTGCATCGTTCGTCGGTGCCTTCGACATCCCCAACCGACACGGCCTCACGCTTCTCGAGCTCCTTGAGCTGGAGCGTCGCCGAGGACGCGAGCTGAGCTTCGAAGGGGTGCACTGCAGTGGCTGGCGCCGCGACCTGGGCGTGAGCGCAGAGCCGTTTCCATGGGTGATGCCCTCTCCCAACATGCCCACTGTAGACACAGCGTTGGTGTACCCGGGGATGTGCCTGCTCGAGGGCACTGAGGTCAGCGAAGGCCGCGGCACGACCCGTCCGTTCGAGTTGTTCGGCGCTCCCTGGGTCGATTCGACACGCCTCGTCGCCGAGCTGGACGCGTACGACCTGCCGGGCGTCTACTTCCGCTCCGCTGTGTTCGTACCGACCTTCGAAAAACACGAAGGCGAGCGGTGCTACGGCGCGGGAATTCATGTGCATGATCCGCAGGCATTCGATTCCCTTCGCTGCGGCGCTGCGATTGTACATGCTCTCGCCCGTCACAACCCGGGTTCATTCGCATGGCGCGCGGAAGCCTATGAGTTCGTGGACGAGATCCCGGCCATCGACCTCCTCTTTGGCAGTTCGGGGCCTCGAGACGCGATCGACGGCGGCGCTGACTGGCAGCAGCTCTCGGAGCTGTTGGAGACACCGTCGCAGCTGGCTGAGCAGGTGCGGCAGGCGCGACACGGCGGATATGGATGAGGTCATGACAGAGGTGCAGCAACGCCGTGTGTGCATCTTCGGCGGGAGCTTCGACCCACCGCACATGTGCCACGTAATGGCGGCCGTCTGGGCGTTACAGACGCGACCCATCGACGAGGTCTGGTGGGTCCCGACCTGGGACCACGCGTTCGGAAAACGGCTGCTGCCGTACGCGGATCGCCGCAAGATGATCGAAGCCAGTATCGCCCCCTTTGGCGCCTCTATGCGGCTCAGCGACATCGAGCGTGAGCTCGACGGTACCAGTCGAACCTGGAAGACCCTGGCGGCGCTCAGAGAGGCACACACGGACTGTGAGTTCTCTCTGCTGGTAGGTGCAGACCTGATCGACCAGTTCCCGACATGGGAGAACGCGTCCGCAATCTCGGAGTCAACCGTACTTCATGTGATCGGCAGAGAAGGCTACCAGGACCCGGCCGAGGAAGAGCTGCGGCTTCCGGACATCTCCAGCACGGCGCTGCGTCGTGCGATCGGCGAAGGGCGCCGTTCGTATTATCGTCCGCGACTCAGTCGCCCCGTCGCTGACCTGATAGAGGAGAACGGCTGGTACTCGATGACGTCGCCGCCGTGAGCATACTCGAGCAGCAGCGCTGGCACATCTTCGGCGCCGGGGCAGTCGGCTGCGCTTTCGCCCGGATGCTTACCGGTGCCGGCGCGGTGGTCTACGGCACGACCCGGAGCGAAGAAGGGGCGATGGCGGCGTCGCTCGCCGTGCCCGGCTTTGTCGTACGCGCAGGTGCCTCCGCTCGACAGGCGACGCACGTCCTTGTCACGGTGCCCGACGACCGCATCGCGCAGGTAACCCGCGAGGCGCTTCTCGTAGAACCCAACGCATCCGTGTGGCTGCATGCGTGTGGGGCCATGCCGGCCCGGGTTCTGATCGATGCCGGGGTCTCGTCAGGTGCGGGCGCCTGCCACCCGCTCCGCTCGTTTCCCGCCCGGGACAGCGGAAGTCTTGCGGGCGCAACTTTCGGCGTCGACGGGGACGCAATGGCGATGGAGTGCATCCACCACATCGCGCAGCTGGTCGACGGAATCAGCGTAGTGGTCCCGGCCTCGTCGCGGCCGCTGTACCACGCCGCCGCGGTGTTGGCGTCGAACGGCGTCTTCGGGCTGGTCGAAGCCGCGGAGCGCCTGTGCGCACACGCCGGACTGCATGATCCGGCGCTGACGAGGGCGATGTCTGAGCTGACCGCGATGAGCGCATCCAACGCGGCGCAGCGTGGGCACGTGGCGGCGTGCACGGGACCTGTGGTGCGAGGTGACGCAGGAACTGTGGCGATGCACCGCGCGGCGATGCGCGCTCACGAGATGATCTCCGACTTGATGCTCTTCGCCCGGCCCCCCGCGCCGGAGCGCGGCGATGGCAGGCGCCGTCGATCTCGATGCCGTCTACGTGGCGTTGTCGCGTATGCTGATTTCGGTCGCCGAGTCACGCGGCGTGCGCGACTCACAGCTGGCGGCGATGCGCGTGGTGCTTGAATCTGTGGCGCCGGATCTCAGCCGGCCGCGTTGACCGACGGCGTTGCGCTGTCACCGTTTTCGCCAATCTCAGTGGCGTCGTCATCGGCGTCATCATCGCCCAGGACAACGACGGTGATCCTGCCGTCAACGAGCTGCACCTCAAGGTCGGCCGGTGCCGTGTATTCGCCCCTCAGGATGGACTCGGCGATGGGGTGCTCGAGATAACGTTCGATGGTGCGCCGCATCGGGCGGGCTCCGAGCTCCGGGTCGAAGCCGCCATTGTCGACGAGGAAGTCGATCACCTCGGCGCTTGCCGAGTAGGAGATGTGGCGGTCGGTCATCAAGCGGCTGCTCGACCGTGCGATCTGAAGGTGCGCGATTCGGGCAATTTCGTCCCGGCTGAGAGGCGCAAACGCCAGGGGTTCGTCGATTCGATTCCAGAGCTCCGGGCGAAGGGCGGCGCGGGCGGCTGACAGAGCGCGCTCCATGCCCGCCTTGGAGCTGTTGCCGCCGGATGACGTGAAGCCGACTCTGCGGCTGTCGTCCTGGAAGGCGGTGTCGGCTCCCAGGTTCGAAGTCATGAGGATTACGGTGTTGCTGAAGTCCACGGTGCGACCACGCGCGTCCGTAATACGCCCGTCGTCGAGAATCTGGATCAGCAGGTTCAGGACATCCGGGTGTGCCTTTTCGAGTTCGTCAAAGAGCACCAGCTGGTAGGGTCGCCGACGTACCGGTTCTGTCAGCTGTCCGGGCGCATCGTAGCCGACGTATCCCGGCGGTGCGCCGATCAGGCGCGCCACGCTGTGCGCTTCCATGTACTCGCTCATGTCGATTCGCAGCATGCTGTCTTCGTTCTCGAAGAGCAGCGAGGCCAGGACTCGGGCGAATTCCGTCTTGCCGACGCCGGTAGGTCCCAGAAAGAGAAAGCTGCCGATAGGGCGTCCGCTGATGAATCCGGCGTAGTTGCGCCGCAGCACCTGTGAGACTCGCTCCACGACGTGTCGATGGCCGATGATCGAGCTCATCAGCCGCGTCTCAAGGTTCAGGAAGCGCTCGGCTTCCGACATGAGCAGCTTATCAGGCTCGATTCCAGCAGCCTCCGCGACCACCTGTGCGACCAGGGAGAGATTCACGGCGCGGGCCTCAATGCGTCGCGCGCGGCTACCCGCCAGGTCGAGGACGCTGATCGCCTTGTCCGGCAGGCGTCGCTCGGGGAGGTAGCGGTGACTGAGTCGTACCGCGGCTTCGACCGCGTCGTTCTGAATCTCGATGCCGTGGTGCCGCTCGTAGCTGGGCGCGACGCCGCGCAGAATCTCGGTCGCCTCTTCGACAGTGGGTTCATCTACGCGAATCACCTGAAAGCGCCGCGCGAAGGCTGCGTCGGACTCAATGTACTTTCGGTATTCATCAAAGGTCGTCGCGCCGATGCAGGGAAACTCGCCGCGAGCCAGCGCCGTCTTCAGGTCTCCTGCCCCGTCGCCGGACCCATCACCGCCGGCGCCGGCGCCAATCCAATGGTGAAGCTCGTCCATGAATACGATGATTCGTCCGCCGGCCTTGGCGACCTCGCCTTTGAGCTCCGACATTCGCTCAGCAAACGAGCCACGCATCGAGGTGCCGGCGAGCAGCTGGGATGCCTCCAACTCGACAACGATACGACCCTCAAGGCCGGTGGGTATGCCGTCGAGTTCAGACTGCACGAGGTAGCGCGCGAGGCCTTCGACGATCGCGGTCTTTCCAACCCCCGGGTCGCCGAGCAGTAGAGGGTTGTTCGAGCGGCGCTTGTTGAGAATATCTACGAGCCGCTGCGTTTCCGCGGAACGTCCGATGGCGTCATCGATTCGACCGTCGATCGCCTCAATCGTAAGGTTGCGGCCGTAGCGACTCAGTACGGGGTTCTCACGGGCCGTCAGCTCAAAGGCCTGGCGGTTGAGTCTGCGTCGCCGTGCCGGCTTCGTCGGGGCGACGTCGCTGTCTTTCACCGCCTCGGTCTGCTGCGTTCGACGCGTCACGCTCGGTGGTAGCGGCGTGCTCGATGAGGGGATGCGCCCGCGGCTTACCCGCTTTGCTGCGGGCCTGGCGTCCGGGCACGGCGGAGCCGCAGGGTGGTCGGCAGATTGTGGCCGCAGGTTCCGAACACGACCGGCGAGCGAACGCAGTGTGTCGCCGGCCCCACGTCGCACGGACTTCTGCCCGGGAGGCTTCGCTTCGCCGCCGGCAAAGGTCTCCCAACGGCGCAGGATTCGCGTATCGAGCTTGTCGCGGCGTCCGGCGGAGACTGCGTCGATCGGATTCGCCCCTGCAGGCCCCGGTCCACCAATGAGCGGGGTCGGAACCGGGGTACCGGACCGGTCATCGAGCGGGGCCCGGGTCGTCGAGCGCAGCCACGCCAGCGCCGTGTTGCGGACTGTGGCCATGTCGACGTCAAGCATCGCCATCAGGCGATAGGCGGCGCAGTCGACGAATGAGGTGAGGGCCACAACGACGTGGAGGCTCGTGATGGTGTCACGGGAGTTCTTCCCCCCGGCGGCGACGGCGTTCGCGACAGACTCGGCGCGTTCAAATACACGGTCCCAGCTCAGCGGGCTCTCGTCGGCAGCGGCAGGAAGGCGCTCAAGGAGCCGGTCAGCGGTAACTGTGTGATCTGACAGAAATGCCTGCGCGCGGTTTTTCACCGTGAACAGACACAGGAGAAGGTGGCTGGTGCTCAGCGGTTGGCCGAGGCGTTCGGCAACGTCGTGGCTCTCGTCCACGACGACTCGCAATTCCCGACTCCACCCTCTCGCCATCGACAACACCCCGCGTCATCTGCACGCGCCCGCCACGCGATTATCCGGACGGGAGCGAATCTACCGCGAGCGATCACGGCACGCAACTAAGCGAGGTGTCGCAGAAACACACGCGTGTTCAGCCTGTTATCAGGAAAACTTAAAGTGCGGCAGCGCCGAGGCCGGCCCACGGGTACGTGCTCTCGAATCTGCTTTAAGTTGCGCGACGGCGCGGCACCCGTCTCAGGGCTTGGGCGGCGGCCCCGGCGGCGCCGGGGGTCGCGGTGGCGCAGGCGTGCTCTGCAGGGGGCCGGCGGGGCTGGCGGGCAGAGTCCGCTCGCGGCTGCGCAGATGTGGCCTTGCCGGCGTAGGTAGGGGCGGTGGTTGCGGCTTGGCGCCGACCCGGGTCACCGCGGTGCCACCGATAGCGGCGAGGAAGATGTGCGCGTTCGCGAAGCGGTTCGCCGGCTTCTTGGCCAGCGCCTTTCGGATTGCGAGCTCAATCGGCGTGCCGCGCAGATGGGCCACCGTCAGGCGCGGAATGGGCGCGTTGACGTGCTTCAGCATGATCTCCATGGCGTTCGACCCGGTAAAGGGCGGGACCCCACAGAGCAGCTCGTACATGAGCACGCCGACCGCGTAGATGTCGGAGCGGGTGGTCAGGTCCGAGCCGCGCGCCTGCTCGGGCGACATGTAGGTCGGCGTCCCCATCGCGCGACCCACGAGGGTGAGCGAAGGGTTGGCGTCGCGCTGCATCTCCGGGTTGGTGAATTTGGCGATCCCGAAGTCCAGCACCTTGATCTGCTGTGTGCCCTTGGCGTCCGCAATGATGAAGATGTTCTCCGGTTTCAGGTCCCGATGCACGATGCTGAGATCGTGAGCTTCGGTGAGGCTCGCGAGGACACCCTGAGCAACAAGGGCCGCCCGGTGAACGGGCATCCCGGTGGCTCCGTCGAGTTCGTCGGCGAGGGGGTGTCCGTCGAGCAGTTCCATCGCGAGGTAGAGATCCGTCTCGACTCCATAGTCGTACACCTGAACGGTGTTCGGGTGCTTCAGCATCGAGAGAAGCTCGACCTCGCGTCGGAAGCGAGCGACCACCTCTTTGGGACGCGGTGCGACGGGTCGAATCGTCTTGAGCGCGACCATCTCGTCGTTCTGGAGGTCCCGCGCGCGGTACACGATGGCGTACCCGCCTCGTCCGAGTTCGTTAACGATCTCGAAACGCCCGACGACAACGTCGCCGGGACTCAACGGTGTCGCTCCGGTGAGGCCGGGTTTATCTTTCATGGAGTGTCGCTTGCGACGGTAGAGTATAACGCCTGCCTTACTTGATCGGCAGCCCGGGCTCCAGCTTTAGGGGGGAGCGCGGATTGTCGAAGCCGCTGGGGGGCGCCGGGTCGATGCGTCGTGCCGGGCGCCGGCGCCCGGATCTGGGAGGTCGATGCGCCGATTTGGGGCGAGACGTTTGCCGACGCGCGGCGGTTGATGGTCGCGACGCACGCGTGCTAAGCCGCCGCGATTCGCGTCAACCGAGCTGCATGAAGCTACGCAACATCGAAATCCTGGGGTTCAAGTCCTTCCGTTTCAAGACGGTGATCGAGATCGGTGACGGCATCACCTCGGTTGTGGGGCCGAACGGGTGCGGAAAAAGTAACGTCGTCGACGCGATTCGGTGGGCGATGGGGTCGCAATCGCCGCGCGATCTGCGTGGCAAGGCGATGGAAGATGTCATCTTCGCCGGCAGTGAGCGACACGCGCCGGTAGGATTCGCCGAGGTCAGTCTGGCCTTCGACAACTCGCAGCCGCCACCGGACATGCTCCTCGAGTGGCGCGAGCTCACCGACATCAAGGTGACCCGTCGACTCTATCGAAACGGCGACTCCGACTACGAGATCAACGGCAACCGGGTACGGCTCCGCGACATCCATTCCGTGTTCACCGGCACGGGCATCAACCCCAAGGAAGCGTATTCCATCATCGAGCAGGGGCGCATTGGATACGTTGTGTCCGCACGTCCCGACGAACGGCGTACGATGATCGAAGAGGCGGCGGGTATCACGCGCTACCGGTACCAGCGCAAGGCAGCGGAGCGGCGCCTCGACAAGACAAAAGAGAACCTTCTGCGAGTGGGCGACGTCCTGAGGGAGGTGAGCCGCCACCTGTCTTCCCTGGAAAGGCAGGCCCGCAAGGCGGCGCGATATCGCGAGATCTCCCAGCGGAAGCGAACCCTGGAGATCGTGGTCGCGCTCCATCGCCGGCAGAGCGCAGAGGCGGCGATGGCCGCCGTCGCCGGCAATCTGGAGGCGGCCCGCGTCCTTCACGAGGCGGCAGCGACAGAGTTCGCGGCGAAGGAGACCGCGCTCGAGGCCGCTCGAACGAACACTGCGCTCGTTGAGCGCCAGAGCGCAGAGGCGACCGAGGAGGCGTACCGCACCCGTACGCGCACGGAGCTGATGCGCACCAATGTCACCCACCTTGAGCGGGAGGCGCAGCTCACCCGCGAGGCCATCGCCGAAGCACAGACACGCCTGGAAGCGGAGTCGGCGACCCATGGTGAATCCGAAGCGGAGCTGAAGCGCATCGAGGCCGAGCTGCAGTCGATCGTCGACGAACGAGCAGAGTCCGAGTCCTCGCTGAAGTCTGCGGAGGCGGCGTTGGCGGAGATCCACCGTCGTGCGCGCGAGATAGAGAATGAGATCCAGGCGACCCTCACCCGGGTCGCAGAGGCCGAGGGCGCAGCAGCCCGCGCTCACGGTCGGCTCGAGTCGATCGCGAACGAAATCGAAGCCCTCGAGAGTCGCGGGGAAGAGCTGATCGCCGAGAGGGAGCGACGGGTTGAGCTCCGTGACCTGGCCAAAGTGGCCCACACGACCGCCGCCGCCCGCGCGGCGGAGACAGCGGCGATCGATGAGGACGCGCAGCAGAAATTTGCAGAGGCGCAGGTCGCTGAGCGCAGCGGGGTCGAGGCGCTTGAAGCCGCACGCAGCGCCGCGCGCGCAGCCCGTGCGTCGGAGCATGAGTTGAGCGCGCAGGTCAGCTCATTGGAGAGGACGCTTCGCTCGGACGCCAGTTTTGATTCCGGCGTGCGCGAGCTTCTGCTCCGTGCGGCAGAGGGAGATTTTGGTGGGCCGTTGCGCCCCCTCGCTGAGCGCCTCCGGGTCTCTGCGGAGGATGCGTTCCTGCTTCCGCTCGCGTTGATGGAGCTGTCCGACGCGCTGGTCAGCGACGACGATGAGGTCGCCGCATCTGCCCTGCGTCATGCCCGAGCTGCCGGCGTGGGAGTGACGGTCGTGTCGTCCGAGGGTGGTACAGAAGGGCGCCTCAGTGACTGGTGCGAGGCGGTCGCGCCGGTTCCTGCCTTGATCGCGGAGCGGATTGCAGCGCTCAGCGTCGTCGACGACGTGTTGATGTCCACTGCGGTGCCTGCCGCTGACCGACTTCGGAGCGCGCGCCCGTCAGAGTCCGTGCTGCGTTCCGCCGGCAAGGCCGGTGCGGCCGAAGAGATCGCGTCAATGCAGGCGCGGCTCGAGGCGCTTCAGGCGGAGCACGCCGAGGCCGCTTCTGCACTTGGTCGGCATCAGGGTGACGTAGTGCGTCTGGAGGACGAGCTGGAGTCGGCGTTGCAGCTGCGCCTTGCGCTGCGGGAAGCTGCGGACGCTGCGCGGGGGGCCGCAGAGACGGCTGCGGGCGAGGCCCGCCGCCTGGAGGCAGAAGCTCAGCACAGCGAAGAGCTCGTCCGCCGCGCGCTCCGTGATTCCACAGAACTTGAGGAGCGCCAGGCGTCCCTGACGGTAGAGGTTGAGAGGTGCCGCACGGAAGCGGCCGCCGCGAGCGAAGTTGTTGTTGATTCAGGGCGTTCGGTGGGAGAGTTGAGAGCTACACTTGAAGGTGTGACCGCCGGTTTGCGAGAGCAACAGGCCTCGACGACTGAGCTGCGGGTTCGCGCGGCAGGTCTGCAGGAGCGCGAGTCGGCACGTCGGGAGACCCTGGAGCGAATGCGCCGTGAGCTGCGTCGTTCTGTGGAGCGGAGCACGCAGCTCACGCAGCAGAAGGGTGAGGGCACGGAGCGCGTCGAGCAGCTCGCCGAGCAGATTGAGCGTGAAAAGGCACAGCTCGGTGAGAGCATCCGGCAGGCGGACGCGGCGGAAATGGCCGCAGCGACCCTGCGAACGACCTGGGAAGAGGCCGACCGCCTGATGCGGGAGACAGAGATGCACACGGCGTCTTCGCGCCAGCAGGCCGCCGAGAAGCTGGACGCTTTGCGACGTGCAGAGCTTGAGAGCGAGCGCGCCCGCGGCGAGCTGGAGCGTGCGGACGAGCAGCTTGCAGAGCGTTTTCAACTTACGGTCGAGAGGGCGCGCGAAGAGGCGGGCGACATTGAGTGGCATGACGAACTTCGCGTTGAGGTTCGCACGCTTCAGGACAAGCTGGAGCGCATCGGTCCGGTGAACCCCGCAGCCGAAGAGGAGTTCACTGAGGCCAGAGAACGCCACGAGTTTCTCACGACGCAGCGCGCTGACCTGGAGTCGGCGATCGCCGACCTGGAGTCGGCCATCAAGAAGATGGACCAGACATCCCGCGAGCTCTTCGAGACGACCTATCACGCCGTCAACAAGGGCTTTCAGGAGATGTTCCCTCGTCTGTTCAACGGCGGTCGGGCGCGTATGGAGCTGACGGATCCCAACGACATGTTGGCGACCGGGATCGAGATTGTGGTCCAGCCGCCGGGCAAGCGGTTGCAGACGATGACGCTGCTGAGCGGTGGCGAGAAGGCGCTGACAGCCGTGGCTCTGGTGTTCAGCATCTTTCAACTGAAGCCTACTCCGATCTGTATTCTCGACGAAGTGGACGCGCCGCTGGACGACGCAAACGTCGGCCGTTTCGCGGACATGGTGCGGGAGATCAGCGCGCGGTCGCAGTTTCTGATCGTGACACACAACACGCGAACCATGGAGAACGCCGACACCTTGTATGGCGTGACGATGGAGGAGCCCGGGGTATCGAAGCTTGTGGGCGTGAAGCTGCGCGAAGGGCGGAGCCCGGCGATCGCGTAGGGCGTTCGCGCTGCGTGTCGTGTCGGTCGTGTTGACAGGCGACACCGGTGTTCGCAGTGACGCGGGCGCCTCCAATCTGTGAAATGGTGGAATCTATGGGGATCGGAATCATCGCAGCTATCGTCGGCGGCCTCCTGCTTCTGGGCGTTGGGGCCTGGGTGCTCTCGCGCCCCAGCAAGCAGTTGCCGCCACCGCCGGCCGTGCTGCCGAAGGAGCGGGACGCGGCGGCGCCGCGGGACATCCTGGAGGACAGGCCTGAGCTGTCCGGGCCTGTCACGGTAACGTCGGAGATGTCGCTACGGGAGATCAAGGCGGCGCGTCGCGCCCGCCTTACGGATGAATACAAGGCCAGCGACGTCAGCGAGTTCGAGAAAGAGCGCCGCCGCAGCGGCGGATCTGCCGGTGAGGTCAGTCCGCCCTCAGAGACGGCCGCGCCGGCGCGGGTGCCCGACACGGACGCTGTGCGCGCGGTGGATAGGGCCGACGGTGTACTGATGGACGGGGCGTCTGCACCGACGGACGACCGTACGGCCGTCGATACGAAGGCGAGTGAAGCGCCCGGTGTCGTTCGCGCGACGGCGGGGGACGACACCCTCGATCTGGCGGACGCGCAGGCAGGACAGCCGCCTGTCGAGTCCGCGCAGGACGACGACGGCGCCGGGGAACCGACGATCGTCGATCCTGCGGCAGCGGGAGCCGACGGGGCAGGCGGCAGTGAGGTGTCGGAGGAGACAGCCCGAAGCCTGCAGGAGGGGCTGGAGAAGACGCGGAGCGGATTCTTCGGTCGTCTGGGCGAGCTCTTTCGCTCGAAGCCGATCCTGGACGACTCGATCGTAGAGCAGCTCGAAGAGGTTCTCTTTACTGCAGATATCGGCTCCAGCACGGCGCAGCGCCTCCTGGGAGCCGTGGAAGCGCGGATCGCGGCCGGCGGCGCCGACGAAGCTTCCGTATGGGCGGTGTTGCGAAGCGAGATCGAGGCGATCCTCAACGCCCATGCACGTCCCCTCGTATTTGAGACGGATGCGCCACCCCACGTCGTGCTTGTCGTCGGCGTCAACGGAGCAGGCAAAACAACCACGATCGGCAAGCTGGCTGCCCAGCTGATGGCCTCAGGGAAGAGTGTGATGATGGTCGCGGGTGACACCTTTCGTGCCGCGGCGGTGCAGCAGCTTGAGGCGTGGGCTGATCGGGTCGGTTGCTCCTTTCACCGTGGCGAAGACGAGGCGGATCCATCGTCTGTAATCTTCGACGGGATCGAGAGCGCGCGGTCGGCCGGAGTCGACGTCGTGCTCTGCGATACCGCGGGCCGCCTGCATACGCGCACGCCCCTGGTCGACGAGCTGAAGAAGATCGCCAGGGTGACAGCCAAGGCGCATGCGGGCGCTCCGCATGAGACGGTCCTGGTGTTGGACGCGAACACCGGCCAGAACGCGATTCAGCAGGCGCGCCTCTTTCACCAGGCGGTAGAGGTATCGGGCATGGTGTTGACCAAGCTCGACGGCACCGCCCGGGGCGGCGTTGTTGTTGGGATCAGCGAAGAATTGCAGCTTCCAGTCTATTACATCGGCATTGGAGAGGGCGTCGCAGACCTGCGCGCCTTCGACACCGCTGAATTCGTCGACGCGCTCTTTTGACGTGCTTGCTTCGCTCCGAAATCGCGTGCTAGACATGCCCCTGTTCTTGAAGAGCAACGAGCGTTTGGCCGACGACGGCACGCCATTGTACGCCGCATCCTGACACGATCAGGCAGCAGGCAGGGAGGGTGAGATCAGGTGAGAATCGCACTGCGAGCCGCGCTGATGCTCGTGATCGCTGCGCCTGCTTTTCTATCCACCACTGCCTCAGCGCAGGAGATAGAAGACGGCACGATCACAGTAGTTCAGCCGAAACCGTTGCTGAGACGACATCGAGTCGAGTTGGCACCGCGCTTTTCTGTCCAGCTTAACGACCCCTACATTCAGCAGTTCGCCGTTGGTGGGAACCTGAACTACAATGTGTCGGAACGCCTCTCGATCGGCGCGGCCTTCGACTGGTTCGACTTCGGACCCTCGTTCGGCGGTACGACCGGTGCCTTCGACGAGGTGATCGAGACGACGAGCCGCGTCCCTGAGTACGTGCAGTTGGACTGGTATGCGGGGCTCGATTTCAATTTCATCCCGGTCTACGGCAAGTTCGACCTCTTTCGGCGCTCAATTGTGTACTGGGACCTCTACCTGACCATCGGCGGTGGCGTCGCTCACAACGGCACGGACATCTCGCCGGGGGGTACATTGGCTATAGGTGTACACACCTACTTCAACCGGTGGCTTGGCGTTTACTTCGAGTATCGGGATCGCCTTTCGATCCAGGAGCTCGATACCCGAACGGTGCTCTGGAATATGGGCACTGCCGGAGTGGGATTCAGCATCTTCCTGCCTGCCGGCTTCAACTACACCTACCAGCAGGAGGAAGGGCGATGATGAAGCGCAATTCAATCCTGCGAACGCTGGCTCTCGCCCTGGTTATGACCCTCGGCGTCGGTGCATTCAGTGTCGCCTCTGTTGCGGTCTCCTCGGAAGCCGCTGCGCAGTCACGAAGCCTGACAACCGGACCCGTGGTACGACGCCAGCTGCTGTACCGCAGCTCGAAGTTGGAACTGTCGCCGATGATCAGCGCGATGTTCAACAACTCGTATCAGGTGCCCGTGTATGCCGGCCTGACTTTCAGGTACCACCTGACCAACGCCGTCGCGCTTGGCGTAGACCTGAACGCGAGCCCCGTTGCGTGGAACCGCCGCGTGCTCCGGGACCTGAAACGAGAAGACCAGGAGCTGTTTCGCGAGGTCGATGTCGCCAACTCGCCGCTGCTATTCAACTTCCACATCAGCTACGCGCCGATCACCGGCAAGTTCAACCTGTTGGGCAACAACATCGCCCACTTCGACTTTCACATCGTCGCAGGCGCGGGCGGTGCCCTGCAGAGCGCGGACTCATCGTCGCTGTCCGGGATGCACTTCGGCGGCGTCATCGGAGCCGGTGTGCGCGTGTTTGTGTCAGATGGCGTCGCGATTACCACTCGCGTCACCGACTACATCTATCCCAATGGCGAGGCCGTCCGCGGCGTTGGCGCTGCGGATGAACGCTGGCGACAACACTACGTTGTCGGCATGGGCGTGAGCTTTTTCTTCCCGAAATCCGTGTACGTATCCCGCTGAGGCGTCGCCGTTCGGCGAACGCCGGAGTTGGGAATCTCACGCTCAGGATCGCCTTTCTTGACGCCTGGATCGCGGCGTGATCTTTTGTACCTACGAAGTCAATTCGAGGTGTGATCAGCGAGCGATCACCAGTCTACCGGGGGCGGCAGCATGACCAGGCGAGCGCGGTACATGGAGCGGGCAGAATCGATGGCAGAGCGCGGAGATCCCCTGCGCACGGCGTTGATTCTCAGCGAAGGCTTGCGTCGAGACCCGGGCAATGTGGACGCCGTCGACTGGCTCCTGAATCTGTACGTGAACGAGGTGCCGCGACCCGGCATGGAGCGCGAAGTCCTACGCGTGCTTGAGCTGCAGCCCGACGGCTTTGACCTGTACGAGGTCGTGGAAGCTCGGTTGAGTGAGATGGGGCAGGAGGAAAAGCTGGTGCGCCTGCGTCGCGTGCGCACTCGCAATCAGCTGCTGCCGGGGCTGCCGATGACCTGGGAACAGGTGGAGCCGCCCCGAGCAGCCGCTGCGCCCGGCGGCAGCTTCGCGGTCGAAGAGCCGTCGTTGTGTTCCTCTGCGGCGCATGCGTGGGACCCGGCCACAGAGATCGAGGACGAGGCGCATTTGTCCGTGATTTCGAACCCGATCTTTCCGCCGCGCGCTGCGCAACCTGTTGCCGCCTGCGAATCTGCGGTGCAAAACACGGGAGATGCAACGCCGCCGCTTTCCGCACTGGCGGCGGAGCTCCCGGAGGATCAGCCCGGAGAACAGTGGTCGCAGTTCGAGAGTCCCTTCGATGCAAACAGCGATCTTGAAGCGCAAATCGAAGAAGATGTTTCGACATCCGGGGTCTGGGGTGTGGTTCCGGAGCCGACACGGGAGCCTCGCGTGAACCTGAGCGCGCTCAAATCACCATGGATCAGCCGCGCACTCGGCGCTGTTGCCGTAGCGCTCCTTGCCCTCGTGGCCATCAACCTCTTCGCCGCGAGTCGAAGCGGCGCAGGGGATGAGAGTGCGGCTTCAGCGCAGCCCGCAGAAGATGCGCTGGCGATGGTAGAAGTGGTCGAGGAACGGACGCCGGCACCGGCAGAAGCGGTCCAGGTTCGTGATGAGCCTGAAGGGATTCTTCACCTCAATATCGATTGACGCGGGCTGCCGTGGGCGTATTGAGGCCCCGGAGATACGCACATGAAGATCGCCGCATTCTATCAGTTTCGCAGTGTCGCCGACCCCGCCGGAATCGCAGAAGCGATTCGCGAGCGGGCAGCAGGCGACGGTCTTGTTGGTCGCATTTACGTTGCCGATGAAGGCGTCAACGCCTCGATCGCGGGCGCTGACTCCAGCGTCGACGGGTTCATCGAATTCGTTGCCGATTCCCTTGGCTTCGACGCTCTCGTCATCAACAGCGACCCGGTTGATCGCGCGCCTTTCGCTGAGCTCCGCGTGAAGGTGAGACCACGGCTGGTCAACATGGGCGCTGCGAGCGGTATTGACCCGAACCGTGAGGGCGGCCGCCATCTGGAGCCCGAGGAGTGGCGACGGAAGATGGCGGAACCGGGCACGGTGATTCTCGATGTGCGCAACGAGTTTGAAGGCAACATCGGACGCTTTAAGGGCGCTGTGATTCCGCCCCACGAGACCTTCGCGGAGTTTCCATCCTGGGCTGCCGAACTCAGTCTCCCGAAGGATACGCCCATTCTGATGTACTGCACCGGTGGAATCCGCTGTGAGAAGTTCTCGGGAGTGCTGATGCGTGAGGGGTACACGGATGTGAACCAGCTGCACGGGGGGATCCTTCGGTGGCTTCGCGAATGCGGTCCGGAGAGCTGGGAAGGCAGCTGCTTTGTGTTCGACGACCGCATGATTGTGGACCCGGGCGGCGAGATTGTGGAGTCCGCGCGCTGCACACACTGCGATGAGCCGACCAACCGATACCTGAACTGTGCAAACATGGACTGTCACTCGCTAACCCTGATGTGCGACGAGTGCGCAGAAGAACACCACGGATGCTGTAGCGAGCCATGTAAGTCGGCACCTCGCCTGCGGAAGTTTCAACCGGACCACCTTCAACACCCTTATCGTCGGCGTGCTGTCGAAGAAGTGGTGGATGCGCGGGAGTCGCAATGAACAGGATCGCGGACATTCGGAGCGAGTACATCCGAGCAGAGCTGGACGAAGACGGTCTCGCTGCGGATCCTCAGCGACAGTTTGAGAAGTGGTTTGACGAGGCCCTTCGCTCTCAAGCCGCTGAGGTGAACGCGATGGTGCTGGCAACTGTCGGCGCTGACGGCGCCCCCGATTCACGCGTGGTTCTCTACAAGGGGCACGACGACGCGGGTCTGTTCTTCTTTACGAACTACGAAAGCCGTAAGGGCCGCGAGATGGAGAGGGACTCCCGGGTGGCGTTGGTGTTCTTCTGGCCGGAACTTGAGCGCCAGGTTCGTATCCGCGGAACGACGCAGAAGCTCTCCGACGAAGACAACGACCGATACTTTGTCTCCAGGCCTCGCGGAAGCCGAGTCGGTGCCTGGGCGTCGAACCAGTCTGAGCCGATCTTGAACCGCGACGCCCTCGCGCACCGTTTTGCAACGACAGAAGCGCGGTTTGGCGACGGTGAGGTCGAGCGTCCCGCACACTGGGGCGGGTACCGCGTGCTTCCGAATGTAGTCGAGTTCTGGCAGGGACGCGCAAACCGCATGCACGACCGGATTGAGTACTTTCGGGTCGGCGATGGGTGGTCCATGCAGCGGCTGATGCCCTGAGCACACCAGGAGCCGGGTGTGTTATCGCCGGCATCATGCCCCGCGATCTACGCAGCGTATCTTGAGCCTGCCAGGCGATTTAGCAGACGGTCTAGAAAACGATCGGCGGTCGCGCCGGCTGCGTGCGGCAGCCGGTCGATGATACCCGCTTCGTTTGAGTAGCTGACGTTGAAGACTTCGCAGCTCTCCATCTCGGTGTTCAGGTACTCGTCGCTGGTTGCGATCTCGTCGACAAGACCGAGTTCGCATGCCTGGCGCCCAAACCAGTATTCACCCGTCGACACAGCTTCGATGTCCACAGAAGGGCGGCGGTCACTGACATAGCGCTTGAAAAGAACGTGCGCGTCGTTGAGCTGTTCGATGAACTTCTCTTTGCCTTCGGGGGTGATCTCGGCCAGCGCAGAGACGGTGCGCTTGAACTTCCCGGCTGTAAACTCGTGGTAGTCAATGCCGTGCTCTTTCAGGAGCCGGTGCACATTCGGAACCATTGCGACGACGCCGATCGAGCCGATGATCGAGAAGGGCGCTGCGACGACTTTGTCCGCTACGCACGCCATCATGTAGCCACCGCTTGCGGCGATGCGGTCAATGACAACGGTGGTGGAGATTCCAGCGTCGCGGAAGCGATCGAGCTGGGATGCGCCCAATCCGTAGCCGACGATGGAGCCGCCACCGCTGTTCAGCCGAACCACCACGCGGTCATTCTCGCCGGCGACATCGAGAACTGTCGACACCTCGTTTCGCAGCGATTGTACCGCGCTGGCGGCGATGTCCCCGTCGAAGTCGAGGACAAAGAGACGCCCACTCGGGTTCTTTGAATCCGCCAGTTTGGATCGTTCCTTACGAAACCTCCTCATTCCACGCCGTCCGAGGAAAACGCCACGAACCGCGTCGCTCAACGCGAGTCTCCGCTCATTGAGGTTGCGCACACGAATCCGTTCACGATCGCCATCCGGTCGCCGCAGCGCGGTCGCGAGGATGCTCACGCAGATTCCGAATGCAATGACCAGAATCAGCGCGCTCGCGGCGAATCGGGCGATGTCGAGAAGGACTTCCATGTTTCAGCTCAGTCGTTGCGGCGAGCGAGGTTGCACCGGCTGCGTTCTGCTTTCAAAACGCAGAGGGGGTCATTCAGCTCAGACCATCGCTTCTTGTAGGGCAATTCGGCCCCAAGCTCATAGCGAAGAATGCCGCGATCGCTGAGGGAGCGAATCATCGCGAACTGCAGCTGATTGCCGAGCCCGAAGCGACTCAGACGCTTGTCAAAAGTTACCTGCAGGCCGCGGTATGTGCTGCCGCGCAGGGCTCCGTAGATATAGCCAAGGTCCCGCTTTGCGCGGGTCGCGATGATCAACTCCAGCTCGCCACGCGACAGACTGTCGCGCAGCGCGCTCTCCGTGAACACTCGCATCGGCCCGGATACGATCCCGTCGTTGCCTTCCGCCTTCCAACTCTTCCATTCGATCGCGTAGATGCGCTCAACGATGCGGTCGACGTCACGCTGCTCTTCGGCAGGAACGCGTTCGAAGTCGATCCCCAGCCGGCGGCTACGGCGCAGGTCTCGGCGGAGGCTCGACCTCATTTTCGGGCTTCGCCTTGCCAGGAACCCCTCGGTGCCGCCCTCAAGTGATGCGGACCACCGATTCAGCGGAGAGTCCATGCCGACTCGGATGCCGTGCTCAGCGAGTACGCGCTGAGTGTAGGGCATCCAGGTCGATGTCTGTGGGATCCCGAGCACGAGGAGGTAGTCCCAGTCGCTGTCGCGCGCGGCGAGTCCCGCGAAGGTCGAGATCAGCGGCCTGGGGTCGGGGCCGACAAAGGGCGTGGCGAGGCCCCAGACTGCTTCAATCGGGCAGAGGACCCGCGTTCCGCGAACTTCGACTTTCTGAAACGCGCAATAGCCGTGTGGCGTCCTCGCTATCCACGGCTCCGAGTCCGGGTGGAATGCTTCGCGCGCAGAGAACACCCAGCTCGTCGACGAGCAATAGTGGTCGATACCGGGGGTCAGGGCTGCCATCTCATTAAAGAGAGCGTCCTCGGCTGCGAGCTCCTCAAAGCTCAACCACGCGGTCTCGCGCGTGGCCCGCAACTCAGCAGGTGACCTTGGGCGGCGATGGAAGGTCATTACAATGTGGGCGTGGATGAAGTCACAGGTTCCGTGTAATCACAGCGCGGCACGAAGACGTGGATAGTCTCTGCTCGTTCACGAGCAAGTCCATCGGTTCCAGAATTCAGCAGTGGTCCTCGTAGCCCACGATACATCATTCCGAGAGGTGAAACGATGCGGAAGCAATCGATAGCAATGCAGGTGTGGTTTGTTGCGCTGAGCGCAGCGCTGGCCGGGTGCAACGGTCTTGGCGGGCTGCTTGTGTCCAACGAAGATGAAGTGACCCTGGGAGAGGGTGTCGATGAACAGATAGAAGGCGAGTACCGGATCGTGCAGGAAGATGACCCGGTGGCGCAGTGGGCGCGGGAGCTGGTGGCTCCCCTCGTGACAGCATCCGCGCAGTTCAGGAATCCGGCCGAGATCAGCGGCTATGATGTGGAGGTTCTCTACGAGGACGAGCTGATCAACGCCTTCGCGGCGCCGGGTGGCTTTACCTACATCTCAAGCGGGCTGATTCTTCAGGCTTCGTCGTGCGCTGAGATTGCCGGTGTGATGGGGCACGAGCTCGCTCACGTGACCGAACGACACAGCGTCAAGCAGATCGAGGCGCAGTTTGCGGCGACGACCATAATCGGCTTCTTTCTTGATGAAGGACTGGCGGCGAGCGCGGCCGCGACGGTGTGGGCCTTCCTGCAGAATACCAGCTTCAGTCGACAGGATGAATCGGAGTCCGACGACATCGGCGCCGAAATCATGTTCGACGCCGGCTACAATCCCTTCGGCCTGGTCGACTTCTTTACCCGCCTGCAGGAGCTGTCCGGCGGAAGCTCGCCGCCGACCTTCCTCTCGTCGCACCCGGATTCCGGGGACCGCGCCGAGACGATCACCGCAAAGATTGAATCCAAATGGGGTTCAGAGGTCGTTCGCGGGCAGACACAGAGCTACGATTGCATCGGGACCTCATTGACCCTCGCGCAGGTCCAGGAACGAATCCGAGAAGGCAACGTGTCAATTCGGCCGGGTACCGGTCAGGGCGTACCTGAGGAAGCACAGCAGTAGCCGCCGTCTTTCGGTACCGGCCGCCAATGCCTTTCAGCGGCGAGCTCCGGCCGCGTCTACGGCTGCCCGGCGCTCTCCTGGATGCGGTCGTGAATGTGCCGCGCAAGGTGTCGCAGCTGGACCGGCGTGCACAGGGCGCGGTCGCAGGACAGAGCTACGAGCATCGCGCTCTCGACGTCCGCAAACACGACGTGCCGGATCTGCTCAAACTCGGACGTGAAGGCCCTGTCCGCGAAGCGTGGAAGGTCCTCTGTCTCGAGCCAGGTAGCGCGCAGTCGATCAAATGCCGGCAGCACGCGCCGTTGTTCGCCTTCGTACCAGACCTGCAAAACGACTCCGAGGCGGTCTCGGTATCCTATGCGCAGCGCGTTGTAGTTCGGCGCCGCTTCTCGTGTACCGAGCGGCTTTACTTCGAGTGCGCCGCGGGCGTGGGTAAAGCGACGGACCAACGACACGGTGAGGAGATCGTCGAGATAGAGGTCGGGCAGGGGGTCTACGCCGAGGATGTACCGAAGTTCGGGATCGTCGAGCGCGCCGGGCTCGACTTCGGGGTCCGTCCCGTCGTCGTCAGAGTTCGCGGGCTCCCGGCTGTTCTCTGCACCTGAGGCGGAAGCCGGCGCCTCTGACGCGTTGCTCGGGTTCCCGCGACGCCCGCATCCGGCGGACGCCAGAAGGCAGGCGAGCAGTATCGCCGGAATTCCTATGCGGGAAGCGCGCTTCAATGCAGATCCAGGTACATGTTCTGGTGTGGGATACCGGCCTCGGAGTGCGGCGGGCCGTCGGCCACATAGCCAATCTCGTGGTAGAAGGCGACGACCTCTTTTTGCGCGGACAGGCGCAGTCTCTGAACTCCCCTGTCCCGCGCGTAGGAATGAATGAACCGCATGATGCGGGTGCCGATTCCCCGGCGCCGAGCAGCGCGGTGCACCGCAACACGCTGGACCTTGAGCGCTCTACCTGAGCGACGGAGTCGCGCCGTACCGAGTACCGAGCCGGATTCTACGGCCGCGATGTGAACGCTGTCTTCGTCGAGCCCGTCCATCTCCAGCGCTTCGTCAATCTGTTGTTCTTCGATGAACACTGCGCGGCGTAGCTCGAGACACTGTTCGAGTACGTCGCCGGAGGCCACGCAGACAATGATGGGATCATGGCCGGATTGGGTCATCGCGTTCCGGCCCCGTGCGGGGCGGCCAATAGCGGCTCAGGGCGAGCTGGTTGGCGAGTAGTCCAGGCACTCAGTCTGGTCGGGCGCTACACAGATAACGATTCCATCGCCGTCGCCGCATGTCTCGCCGGGTTCCACAGCCAGTCCGCGACCACCGCCGCAGGCGTTCGATGTGGCAGCCGGCCGACACTGCACGCTCTCGCGAGTCGCGCACACCAGGATGTGCTCATCGGTGCCGGTAGCCACGCAGCTGTCGCCGGGCTGCCCGGCGAGCAATCCACAGCCGCCGCAGGCATTGAGAGCGGGTGCATCACACACCACGGACTCCATATCGTCGCCGCAGCTCCACACGGCACCGCAGGGTCCGCAGGGTTCGCCGAGGTAATCCGGCAGCTCTGCGCAGCCGCCGCAGCCATTCAGCGGGCCGGCGACGCAACGGGTCGCATTCGCGCCGATCGCGATGCACTCCCGAACGCCGTTGTTGCAGGCACCGGCGCATTCTTCGAGCGGCTCTCCATTGGCGAGAGGCAGAGTGCCGCCGCAAACGTTGGCGGCTGCGTCGGGTATGCACTGGATGTCGTTCGGGCTCACGCATCGTGTGGTGCCATCCACGTCGCCCTCTGCCACGCAGGGCTGATCCGGCAGCTGACCGAGGTCGTCGCATCCTCCGCACTGATTGGTCGGGCCGACGTTCGAGCACGCGACGGCGTTGCTTCCGACGCATCGCCAGGCGCCATTCCCGCAGGGTCCGCAGGGTTCGTTGAGTGTACCCTGAAGCGCGTCGCAGCCGCCGCAGCTGTTCCTCTTGAACTCACCGACACACACTGCGGATGTGGCGCCGTTGCAGACCACGATGCCGCCGCACCCGCACTCCTGACCCGGAGAGACCTCTACGTTCTCCAGGGTCACGGGGCCCTGACCTCCGCAGGCGTTTGCCGGTCCGGTGCTGGTGTCGCCGTCGACGTCACCGGCGTCGCCTGTGTCGGCATCCGCCCCGTTGGGCACCTCGTAGGAGTCGTCGTAAAAGATGACGCAACCCGATGTGGCGAGAAGTCCGCAGGCCGCAAGGACGAGGAGGGCGGTGACGGCAGCGGCTTGCGTACCGTTGCGGTTCAGGTGCTTTCGGGGTGCGGTCGCCACGCCTCCGTATGAAGCGCCGTCCGCGTGGCCGTTGCGCGTGTCAGTCTGTGCCGATGGAGGGAGCATCCTGTGAGCCGTCCTGAGCAGTGAGAATCGGTAGCGTCTATCGATACCCGGCGCCCGCCGCCGAAGCGAATTCCTAGACCGACAGACCGCCGTCGGCAAGCCGCCCGAAGCGGTGTGCCCGGCGAGCCTCCCCGCATCGACACGCACGCGATGTGGCGTGCGGTCGCCGACCATGGTAGCCTTGCGGCCGCTCTCGCCACTGTTTCAGAGCCGGGTATGAAGATTCAAATCGCGACACTGATTCTGGGACTTTCACTGACGCTGCCCGCGTTGGCGCAGGACTACGTGGTAGATGATATTGAGGCGATGCAGTCGGATATCTCGTCGGCCGACCGGCAGATTCGAAGGAGTCGCTCCGATGACGAGGCGCGGGAAGCGGCTGTCAGAGAGGCCGTAACCCTGCGCCGCATCCTGCTCGGCTACATCGACTTCGCCGATGACGAAGGCGCGATACCCGACGACGAGCTGGAAGAAGCCCGAACTCTACAACTTGAGACGATTGTCGAAGTGGTCGAATTGACGGCGTCGATCGGTGCCTGCGACGAAGGCGAAGACCTGTACTTCAGGCTGCCCGGTCTCGCCGCGGAGCCTCTGGATAACTCCGAGCTCCTGTTGGCGCGTGCGCGCTCTGCGATCGAAGAGTGCGGTGGCCCGGACCCTTTCGCCGTGGCTGAAGCCGTAGAGGTTGAGCCTCCAGTGGTCGAAGTGCAGGACCCGGAAAGCCCCGAGGCCGAGCCTCCTGCATTGGAGGACCCGGATGTGGAAGCACCCGTGGTCGAAGCGGAAACGACAGCAGAGCTTCCTGATGTTGAGTCGTCGACAGCAGCGCTGCAGTCCCCCGAGGATGAGGTCGCGCCCGTCGACGATGCACGCTCTGATGTAGAAGCGCAGGGCGACGGACGACGCCCTACGGAACGAAGTCGGCTGGTCGTCATGCACGTTCCGGATGAGTCGGCCACGCCGATCGAGCCGGAACGCCGCGAGCGTAACGGCAGGCCGGGAGCCGCTACGGCGTTCTCGCTGGGTGTGCTCGCGATCGGTGGCGCGGTGGTCGTTGATTTCATGGACAAGTCGAACGTTCGCGACGACTTTGAGACTCTGCGCGACAGTTGTGAGTCAGGTGTGGTCGCGGATTGCGACGAATTGCCGGCGCTGCAGGACGACATCCGCCGCGACCGGATTATTGCGGGCAGCCTCGCCGGCGCCGGCGCCGTTCTTGCCATCGGCGGCTTCGTGGGGCTCGTGAAGCGCCGCGGCGATAGGGACGACAACCGGCGCACACACTTCTCACCCGAGGTCGCGCCGCACTACGCCGGCGTACGCGTTGACTCGCGCTTCTGAGGGCCGATCCCCGGCGGTTCGGTGGGGGCGCTTTGCTCTCGCTGGAAGCCTTGTTCTGACCGCAGCGAAGTTTGCCGTCTTTGCGATCACTGAGAGTACGGCGGTTCTCTCAGACGCGATCGAGTCGATCATCAACGTGCTCGCGGCGACCTTTGCGCTCTATTCGGTGACCCTCGCTGCCAAGCCGAGCGATGACGATCACCCATACGGTCACGGCAGAATCGAGTACTTTTCTGCAGCGCTCGAAGGCACCGCGATCGTTGTCGCCGGGTTGGCGATTATTGCGGTCTCAGTGACCAGATTGGCAACGCCGGCGAATGTGGCAGACCTCGACGCAGGCGTGATCGCTCTTTCAGCGATCAGTCTGGCGACACTGGCACTCGGGAACGCGTTGATCGCCGCCGGGCGTCGTCATCGTTCGGGCAGCCTGGTCGCGGACGGCAAGCACCTGCGCGCGGATGCGGTCACGTCGATTGGCGCCGGGATCGCTCTCGTAGCCGTCATGGTGACAGGCGAGGTGTGGTTGGATCCCCTGGCCGCGATCGGGATCGCTGTGTGGCTCGTATACACCGGCGCGCGAATCCTGCGCGAGTCCGCGGGAGCGCTGATGGACGAGGCCGACCCGCTGCTGCTGGCTGAGATCGCCGCGCTGCTCGAGAGCTGTCGTGAACCCGGATGGCTGGCTCCGCACCGAGCTCGTGCCCAGCGCTTCGGGGCCCACGTTCATATCGACCTGCACCTCGTGTTTCCGCGATTTTGGGGTTTCGAGCGCGCCCACGAGGCGACGGTTCACCTCGAGGGTGCCGTCCGCGACGCCTTCGGCAACGAGTCCGAAAT
>JAUICO010000163.1 GCA_030427825.1 bacterium
CCGCACGCGGAATCCTGCAACGAATCGGTGCGCACACTATGCGAGTAAGCTGGAACTGGTTGAATGACTTCGTGGACTTGAGCGATCTCAAACCCGGCGATGTGGCGGATAAACTGTCCCTGTCCGGCCTTGAGGTGGAAGAGGTCGAAATGGTCGGCGCAGATCTCGAGTCTGTGGTCGTCGGTCTTGTCACGAATGTGGAGCAGCATCCACAGGCGGACAAGCTCAATGTTTGCACTGTCGATGATGGCAGCGGCGAGCATCTTCAGATTGTGTGTGGCGCCAACAACGTCCGGGCGGGCAAACGATTCCCCCTCGCGCGCATTGGTTGTGTGCTTCCGGGCGACTTCAAGATCCGCAAGTCGAAGATTCGCGGCGTTGTTTCCTTCGGCATGCTCTGTTCGGCCCGAGAGCTGGGCCTTGGCGACGATCACGACGGAATCCTGACGCTGTCCGACGACGCAGAGATCGGTTCGCCGGTGATTGATTGCCTCGGCCTCCGAGACATCGTGTTTCACATTGATCTCACCGCCAACCGCGGCGACTGCCTGAGCGTGGTCGGCGTGGCGCGCGAGCTGTCCGCGCTCTACGGACGCTCCTTTTCTGAGGACGGACGTCTCGGTGCGGGCGCTACCTGCGAGATCAGCGACGCGGCCATCGGCGGGCGGCTGAGCGTTACCGTTGAGGACCCGGCCGCGTGCCCGCGCTATGCAGCGGCGGTCATGGACGGCGCGTGTGTGGCACCGTCTCCGGACTGGATGCAGGCTCGCCTGCGGGCCGTTGGACAGCGTCCGCTCAGCAACCTCGTTGATGTAACCAACTACGTGAACCTGGAACGCGGGCAGCCACTGCACGCCTTCGATCTCGACAGCCTCGCAGAGCGGCGAATCGTAGTCAGAAGGGCGCGCGCCGCAGAGAAGATGACGACACTCGATCGGGTGGAGCGCGAGCTGATCCCGACCGATCTCCTGATCTGCGACGGGGCAGGGCCGATCGCGCTGGCGGGCATCATGGGCGGGGCCGACTCCGAAGTTGCCGACTCCACCACCAGCATCGCTATCGAGTGCGCCAACTTTGACGCCGGAACTGTCCGCCGGACGTCCCGTCGCATGGCACTCCACACGGACTCGTCACATCGGTTCGAGCGTAACGTCGACCCCAACGGTGTGATGTCCGTGCTCGATCGGACCATCGAGTTGATGGTGGCGACGCAGCCGCAGGGGCAGAAGCCGACGGTGTTGTCCCAGCGTTTGGATATCAGCGCCGGCCCCTTTGAACCGGCTCGTATTACGCTGGCTCACACCCTGATCGAGGGTCATATCGGAGTCGCCTACACGGAGGCCGAAGTCGTCGACACCCTCAGTGCCCTCGGCATCGAAGTGTCGGTGGTCGACGGCAACTACATGTGTGTGGTGCCTACGTACAGGCCCGATCTGACGCGTCCCGTAGATATCATCGAAGAAGTCGCCCGCGTGATCGGGTTCGATCGGATTCCGGCAATTCTGCCACCGGGTGTCGCGGGCCTCGATCCAGTGCGACGGGAAGATCCGCCACGTATGCAGGTTCGGCAGCCTGTGCTTCCCTCCGAGCAGCTTCGCGCTCTCGGTGCGGCGCGCGCGGCGGCCGCATCGTCCGGGCTCTTCGAAGTGGTGAACTGGTCCTTCGCTTCGGAGTCCGAGCAGAGGCAGCTTGCAGGCGAGGGCGACTTCCTCAGGCTGCGGAATCCGCTCAGCAGTGAGCACGCCGTACTGCGTCGGACTCTGCTTGGGGGCCTGCTCAACAACCTTCGCTACAATCGCAACCACGGTGCGGCACGGGTTGCCCTGTTTGAGGTGGGACGCGTGTTCAGCGCCGAAAGCGCCGACGGCGAGAACCTGGAGCCGCTGCACCTCGCGGTCGCGCTCACCGGGCCGCGCTCGCAGGCCTGGCACGCCGGGCGTGAGTCCTGGGATGTACACGACGTCGTCGCCTCGCTGCAGACGATAACCGCCGCGGCCCGTCGCCCGGTCTCGATCGAGCCCGCCGCTGACAACACCGTTGCACCGCCTCCGTGGGCCCACCCCGGTGCTGTCGGGCGCGTGATGCACGGAGAGCAGGCGGTTGGCTACGCTGCTCAGCTGCACCCGGCACACTGCGCGGTGTGGGATCTGCCGGCTGAGACCGTTGTCGCAGAGATCGATCTCGGAGCGCTCCTCGGCGCCGGCCCTGCGCCGGTACGATACGAGAAGCTGGTTCGCACACAGGGGGCGTCCCGTGACGTCGCACTGGTCGTCAAGGCAGACCTGCCCTGGTCGCGGGTGCAGAGTGCGATTGACGCTTTCGACCACCAATGGCTCGGCGGCGTGCGCCTGTTCGACGTCTACGACAAGCTGGGAGACGGGAAGAAGAGTATCGCGCTCTCGGCGACCTGGCGGCACCTGAGCGCTTCTCTGACCGACAAGCAGATCGAAAAAGCGCAGGCGAAGCTGGTCGAACACCTCTGCCAGGAGCTTGAGGCTGAACGACGGTAGGGACTCGAAGGCGTCGATCGCAACGACCGCGTTGCAGATGCGGAGCGCCCTCTGGTACGTTGCCTGCAGGAAGTTATGGGAGATACCGCGGCGATCACGGCCCGGATGTCTGGGACTACCTGCTTTGTCTTGTCGCGAGGCGCGTCAGCGTTGAGCGTCCGGAGGGGTACGGATGACTACGAAGACGACGACGACGAAGGCAGACATTGCCGATGTTGTGTACAACCGCCTCGGTGGGCTCTCGAAGAGGGAGTCGGCAGAGATTGTTGAGCACATCGTCGCGATTCTCAAAGAAGCGCTGATGGCCGGCGACAAGGTGAAGCTGAGCGGGTTTGGGAACTTCGTGGTGCGCCACAAGAATCCGCGCATCGGCCGAAACCCGCTGACCGGGCGCGAGATCATGATCAGCGCTCGTCACGTGGTGACATTCAAACCTTCGCCCGTGCTGAAAGAACGAATCAACGGCGTCGACAGCGGCCGATAAGCGCTGCCAACGGTGTAATCCTGGTGCTCGGAATTACCGTGACGATCGAGATCCCGGACAAGACCTATTTCAAGATCGGCGAGGTCGCGAAGATTGCCGGGGTCAAGCCCTACATCATTCGCTACTGGGAGAGTGAGTTTAAGCAACTCAAGCCGACGAAGACCCGGTCGAAGCAGCGACTGTTCAAGAAGTCGGACATCGAGCTGCTGCTGGTCATCAAGAAGCTGCTCTACGAAGAGAAGTTCACCATCGAAGGCGCACGCCGCCGCATCCGGGACTTGAAGGACGCCGGCGTCGGTTGGGCAGAGGTGCTCGCCGGGGTCCGCGCCGTGCCCGTACACGCGCAGACCGAGAGCGGTGCGCAGTTGACGATCGCTGTCGACGGACCGCCTGCCGAAGTACAGCTGCAGCAGCTGCGCGACCAGGTCCAGGCGCTCACAGAACGCGCGGTGGCCGCCGAGACGGCACTCAAAGAGGTCAACGGCGGAGCGCTCGACGCCGCGAATGAACGGGTGAGGGCGCTTAACGCGCGGCTGGTAACCCAGGAAAAAGAGCTGCGCGAGATGCGCGACAAGGCTGAAGCGGTGAACGCCGCCGCCGCCGAGATCGAAGAACTCCGCGCTGGGAAAGCGGCCGCCGAGGCCGGGGTCGCTGAGCTTGAAACGAGATATGCGTCACTGCGCAATCGCGTTCGTGTTGAGCTGCATCGCATCGTAAAGAGCGCGCAGGTCTGAGAGCCAATCAGCGCGCCGGCCCGGACCGTGTTCGTTGCGACGTTGCACCCGTTCCGCGATATCGAGTTGTGGCGCTCGCGTCAGCCGCGATCTATGGAAGCTGTAGAACCCGGGGGGCGACGATGGACAACGCGGCAGATGCAGCAGTGGGTATCGAAGGGCTGAAGATGGACGGCGCGGGCTTCATTCCGCACGCCGGTCGGCGGTACACGGACGAAGAGAACCGTGTGTGGGCGACCCTCGCCGAGCGCCGCATGCAGGTGCTTGAGGATACCGCGTCGTCGGCTTTTCTCGACGGACTCGAGCATCTGCAACTGCCGATGGATCGGGTTCCGCTCTTTGACGATGTAAACGCCAGGCTCGCGCCGATGACCGGCTGGACGGTTCGGGCCGTCAACGGCTTCATTCCGGCGCGGATGTTCATGGCGTCACTGGCCGAGCGCCGTTTCCCCTCGACGCTTGAGATTCGGCCGGCGAGCCAACTCGAGTACCTGCAGGAGCCGGATATTTTTCACGACATGTTCGGTCACGTGCCGATGCACACGCACACCGCGTTTGCCGACTTTCTACAGGCCTACGGGCGCCTCGCCGATTCGCACGCCCGGGACGGCCACTTCGACGAGCTGGCACGCCTCTTCTGGTACACCGTCGAGTTTGGGCTGATCTCAGAAGGTGGCAGGACGAAGCTGTATGGATCGGGCCTGATGTCCTCGTTCGGTGAAGCCGACTACGCCCTCGATAACGGTCCTGAGCTGCGGCCCTTCAACCTGGAGGAGGTTATCACGACGCCGTTTCGCATCGACGTGTATCAGCCGCTGCTCTTCGTCATCGATGGCTTCGACCAGCTGATCGAAGCGGTGGACGCCCTGCGACAGCGCTGGGTGAGGGCGGCCGCGTGAGCATGTACACGGTCGAGGTTCGCCATAACTTTGAGACGGCGCATCGGCTGGCAACAGAGGATGCGCCGAAGAAGTGTCAGTCCATTCACGGGCATTCGTGGTGGGTGACGCTGGTGGTGTGCGGCCCCGAGATCGACGCGAGTGGCATGCTGATCGAGTTCGGTGCGCTCAAGAAGGCGTGGCGCTCCTGGCTGGATACGTACATCGACCACGCCCTTGTCCTGCGCGCCGGCGACCCGATGATCGAGGCGGTTCGCGGCGCGTACGCAGACAGCCGCATCTTCGTCACCGACGAAAACCCCACGACCGAGGTGATGGCGCGGCTGCTCTACGAACGCGCTGAGATCATCGTCCGTGAGCTGGGCGTCGAGGGCGTTCGCGTCGATCGAATCGTGCTGAATGAGACTCGGGTCAACGCGGCGACCTACAGTCGGGACTGACCGCCGCGACGGCGTTCACATCGCCTCAGTTCTTCGGCGAACGAATCCCAAGAACCCGCGCGGCCTCTGCGGCCCCGAATGAAGAGCGCACGTAGGGCCCCGAGAGGGTGAGGGCGAAACCCAGACCGCGCCCGAAGTCCTCGAAAAGCTTGAAGCGCTCCAGAGAGCTGTATTCGTGGACCGGTGCATTGGAGTTCATCGGGCGCAGGTATTGTCCGATTGTGACGACATCAATGTTGTGTCGCCGCATGTCTCTGAGGACGCCGAAGACATCCTCGTCGGACTCTCCGAGGCCGACCATCAAGCCGGATTTTGTGACGACGTCGGGCCGCATCTCTTTGAAGCGCGAGAGCACTTCCAGACTGCGAGTATAGCGACCCTGCGGGCGGATGCTCTTGTGCAGCGCCTCGGTGGTCTCGACGTTGTGGTTGAAGATCTGCAGGTCCTCGTCAGCTACCGTGCGCAGGCAGTCCTCAGAGCCCTTGAAGTCGGGCGTCAGCACCTCGACGGTAGTGTCCGGGCTGTGGTTGCGTACCGCGCGAATGCATGCCGCGAAGTGCGAGGCGCCGCCGTCCTTGAGATCGTCCCGCGCAACCGCCGTGATGACGACGTGTGAGAGGCCGATCTCCGCCGCCGCATGTGCGAGGCGCATCGGTTCGTCGGCGTCGGGCGCAGCGGGCTTTCCGACAGGGATCGAGCAGAAGCGGCAGCTGCGTGTGCAGACGTCGCCGAGCACGATAAAGGTAGCCTCGCGGCGTGCGAAGCACTCGCTGATATTCGGGCATCTCGCGTCTTCACAGACCGAGCGCAGGTTCATCTCGCGGAGCAACCGTTTGATACGGTGGACCTCCGGCGAAAAAGCGAGTTTCTTTCGTGGCCATGGAGGCCGATCAGGCGTGGTGATTTCTGACATGGCGAAGCCCTGGTTCGAGCGCGGTCTATGGAGTCTGCGGCTTGTCGTGGCAACGCTTTTCGCGTCCATCATCGCAGGAGTGGCTCTCGAAGCGGCTTCAGCCCGCGCTATCGAAGTTGCCGCCCAGACGAATATCGAGGTCAGCTTTCAGGCGGTGGGCCGGGAGCTGCGCGTCGAAGGGCGCCTGCGGGACAACGTTGCGCAGGGCCTGGGCTACCAGCCGATGACGTTGCGGTGGCGCCTCGTGGGCGAGCAGGCGTGGGGCGGCAGCCGACGCTTTGACACGAATCGACTCGGTCGTTTCGAAGAGACAGCGACCCTGGAAGAAGGCGAATGGGAGCTGCGCGTCGACTTCGCCGGCACCGGCCACTACGACGCTGCGTACGCCGACAGCTCTGTGCTTGTGCGCCGGGACCCACTGGAGCTTGAGATCATCGCTCCGACCTTTGTCCCCGTGGGGGCCAACGGGGTCTCCGTACAGGTGGCTGCGCTCAGCCCCGGAGCGACGGGTCTCACGCTGCAGCTGACGGACGGCTGCGCCGAAGAAGAACGACGCGATGTCACCCTGCAACCGGGGGGACTCTTCGCATGGGAGTTTGGAGCGCCCATGGCGGCGGGAACCTGCGAGATTCGCGTCGAGTACGAAGGCGGCGCGCGCTTCCGCGAGGCCGAATTCGTGCGCGAGCTGCGTCTCGTCGGCGAGCCGACCGTCACGCTGTTTGCAGAGAAG
>JAUICO010000024.1 GCA_030427825.1 bacterium
ATGCTGTAGAGGTTGCCCACCAGCATCGGAATGTTGAGCTGATCCATCTCGGCGTATCCGCCGTAGTTGCTCTCCTGGTGACGCGCGTCTCCAACGAAACGAAGGCGCACGCCGCGGTCGTGGGCGCGAACAAGCGCCGCGATCACACCACGGTTGCTGAAGCCCATCACCGCGAAGTCGATAGAAACATCTGCTTTGTCGATCAGCTGAATCAGGATCGTGTCGGCTTCTGTATCAAATTCGTTTTCTGCGCGTGTGCCTGTGTCATTGAAGAAGACGTCAACGCGTTCGACGCGGGTGCGGTCCAGGTCTGCCTGGTCAACCGTGATGTTGCAGCCCGCGAGCCACAGCGTGCAAAGGGCGGCGGCGAGAATCGTGGCGATGTGTTTGTTTGCACTCATTCGTATGCCACCTGCCACTCGGTCTCAAACACACGCACCAGGTCATCCCCCGCCTCATCAACGCCGCCCGGGACGTTGCGAATGGTCCACATGTTTGAATCGCTGAACGCGTCTGCCGGTCGCGATGTGCCGTTCGCAGAGTTCCACGGAACCGCTGCCAGGATGGGCTGGCTCGATACCATGACGCGGCGCTCGTAGCGGTCGCCGTCTACGGGAGACGCCAGCGCGTCGATAACAATCATTGTCAAGCCGACGTTTGCGCCCTTCTTCGTGTCTGCAACCGGCTCTACCCCGGTCGCCGACGCAAACGCACCGGTATCGACAGCTGCGAGGTTGCTGTTGAGCGCGTCGTAGTCACTGCTCGAGTCCTCGGCCGATTCAAAGCCGATGATCACGCGCACATCAAAACCGGCCTGTGCTTTGTAGCGCAGAGCATCGGCCAGGTAGCGGTTGGTAAACTCCTCTGTGATGACCCACACACTCGCTCGTGCGGAGTATACCTCGTCGATCATCTGCTTGATGAGGCGCTCCTGCGGCCCGAAGGCGACTCCGAAGTCGGCGATGTTCCCAGGGTACACCAGCCGCGCATCCGTCGTTGATTTGACCGGACCGTCGTACGCGCTCGGCGTGTTGGCAAACACACCGCCGAAGAGCTGTTGAAACTCGTCGGTGAAGTCACGCGCAAGATCGATGGACCTCGCTTCAAACCCGACCTGACCGGCACCCGTGGCGGTGAGGCCGGCGGTGAAGTTGTATACCCGGGTCTCATCGACGATCAGGAAGTTATGCGTCATCCGATTGTCATCGCCAGGGCGGTCTACGTCCGTGCCCGGCTGTGGACTCCAGATTACCCCCTCGTCCCCGAATGTCACCGGAATCCCCGCTTCCACGAGCCTCACAAAGCCCGCGTCACCCGCTCTGTCCGCGTCGCCAACCGCGCGTACCCGGACGCCGCGCTCTGCGGCGGCAATCATGGCGTCAGCGACGCTCTCGGAGTCCGGACCCGAGTCGGACACGTAGTCGAGGGACTCAAAGGCGAGATCCACGCTGGTCTCAGCGCGCTGGATCGCCACAACTAGCCCACCCGCCAGCTCTGAGGTGTTCAGCACGGACGGCACCCTCAGCTCACCGGCAAAGCGCACATCAACGTGGTTGAAGAGCGCCGCGCTGTCGGGCTCCGGGGCAGTGCACGCACTCGCCGTCAGGAGGACCAAACAGATCGCCGCGAGTCCACACAGCGCCGTCAGGGGCGTTCTCAGGAGAATCCTCATTCGAAGCTCCCGGCGCTGGTGTTGCCGCTGTAGTCCGGGGTGTTTGCCACCCCCGGCGAGGCGTAGGTCAGCGCGCGATACGCCTCGTCGATATTGCGGGTCAGACGGGCGTGCTCCGCATCCCAATCGTTCAACGAGTAGCTGTGCCAGGCTGCTTCGCGGGTGCCCCGGTTCGAGAAGATTAGCTGGATGCGCTCCATCGAACGCACAGTTACGAGGTCGAAGCTTCCTGCGAAAGGCTCCCGGGTCTGGCTGCCGGCCTGGTCCATCAGACGATCGTCGATGTCGCGCAGCTCCATGTAGAAGCCGTCCAAAGGGAAGGAAAGGTCGTCGATGAAGTAGTCTGCGTCGGCAAAAGCTCCATCGCGGCGCGCCGCAATATACACGAACTCATTGGGCTGGATCGGTCCTCCGCCCTCACGCTCAGGGATGACGAATGTTCGCTCGGACTCGCTCTCAACGAGGGGGTCCCGGCCTGCTGCGGCCCGGATGATGAGATTCCAACCCGTGATGTACACCGGCCGCTCCAGCTTATTCTGAAACTCGATGAACACGTCGTCCGGGTGGTGGACACGCGCGCCCATGGTGCCGCTGACGCTTCCGGCCCAGTTGATCTCGGTGACCATGATGTCGCCACGCTCACCGTTGGACAGATATCCATCGTCGGCGGTGCCGGTACGGTATCCGACCTGCTGATCGCGGGCAGGCACCGGATCATCGATGGTGCAGGCCGCAAGGCATAGCGCCGCGGTCAGCGCCGGCAGGACGTTATGGAGGGAGTACGCTTTCATAGCTCGAGGGTCGCTCCGACGCCCACGGCCCAGAAGGTATCGGTGTCGCCGCCAAGAGAAGTGCCGACGTTGCGCGACACTGCAATGTCGTAGAAGTCGCCGGGCAGGAAGAGACCTGCGTCGAGGGCGATCGTCATCGTGTCGTTCGCTTCCCAGCCGAGGCGGAACTGCAGCTCATCGCCGAGCTTCTTTCCGTTGCGTTCCTGGGCGGCGAACTCCTCGCGGCTGTAGCCGAAGGGAGGATCGATATTGTTGATATTTGCCTGATCAAAGAAGGTGTCCGACGTGTCCTTCAAGGCCCACCAGTCCACTTCCAGCGAGAAATCCGAAATCTCGAGCCCGAAGCCGAGGTGCAGGAAGAAGGTGCCTGCAGAGCGAACGATGTCGTGTTGACGGTCGCGGATTCCAGCCTCATCGACGTATGCAGACGGGCGCCACCCGCTGAGGCGGTTCATGTTGAGGCCGCCGACGCGATCGGCGTTGAAGCCGACAAACCCGTGCTGAAACTGCATGCCGTCTGAGGCGAAGTTCGCGCCATCGAAGTGATACGCGTCCAACTCAATCGACGGGGTTACGATGCCGGCGTGGTAGGCGAACGCGAGGCCGGCGCCGAAAGCGCTGCCGTTCGACTCTACATCCCGGGCGACTTCTTCGCGGCGGTCGAGGCCGCTCGAGCGTGCGAACTCCGCGTACACACTCAGATCTGCCGCGTCGTCGGCAAAGCTGCGGCTGTAGGCGGCGCGGAGGCCGAAGTTGTTCTGGTAGTCGTTGTCGGAGAAGTTCCCGAGCTCGCCGCCGTAGGAGATGTCGCTGCCGGTCTCCGGCGAAGGCGTCGCGCCGATACGAGTGAAGAAATAGTAGGCCTTGAGGTCGAGCCCCCGGACCGCGCTATCGTTTTCGATCACGAGTCCGGTTCGCCAGGTGAAGTTGTCTCCGCGAAAGCCGCGCACCCGCTCGTACCGCTCGCTGTCATCGTTGCGCGCGTCGGCGGTGTAGCCGTCCTGGCTCGAATACAGATCGAAGAGAAGCGCGCGGATTCGACCGACCCTGCGCAGGTCCAGAGTCGCCGTGAAAGCGTCGACATTGTCTGAGAGGATGTAGTCATGGGGCACGCCGCCGATCTCGAACCCCTGGCGGCCAATCGTGAACGAAAGCTCCGCTCCGTCCCGGTCGATCGGCGTCCAGGTTGCGTTCGCGCGCGACAGGGCGATGGGGCCGAAGAAGTCGTCGGCGCGAGCAATCGTGCCGTCAGCGCCAACGAGGCCACCGCCCCAGAAGCCGCCCAGTCCGATGGCGATCTCAAATTCGACCTGCTCCACGGGAGACCCGGTCAACCAGGCTTCGGCGAAGACGTCGCCCCAGGTGCCTCTGTCGTCCGTGTCGTAGATTGCCTGATCCGAGCTTTCATCGAGGGGCAGCAGATCGCGGTTGTCGGCGGTTACGATGCCGGTACGCAACGATCCGCCCCACTCCAGAGTGCGAGCGAGGCGACTTCGGCCGCCGCGTGATGAGGCGCCACGTGGGCAGTCGCCGCCGTCGCAATCCGATGCGCCGGTCCGCGGGCAATCGCCGCCGTCGCAATCCGAGGCCCGGTCGCAGTCCGACGCCCGGTCGCAATCCGACGCCCGGTCGCAATCCGAGGCGCCGGTCCGCGGGCAACCGCCGCCGTCGCAATCCGACGCCCGGTCGCAATCCGACGCCCGGTCGCAATCCGAGGCGCCGGTCCGCGGGCAACCGCCGCCGTCGCAATCCGACGCCCGGTCGCAGTCCGAGGCGCCGTCGCAGCCGCCGCAGCCACCCTCTGCCGCCTGACAACGCGGACACGCCGCACAGTCTCCGCCCGCCTGACAGTGCGGACACCTCGCACAGACCGACCCGCCGTCGCGGTCCGAGGCGCCGTCGCAGCCGCCGCAGCCACCCTCTGCCGCCTGACAACGCGGACACGTCGCACAGTCGCCGCCCGCCTGACAGTGCGGACACGTCGCGCATACCGACCCGGCGTCACCGCCGGACCCGCCGTTGCACTGTGCGCACGTGGCGCAATCCGCCCCTGCCGCGCATGCAGCACAGTCGGCGCAATTCGCAGCAGCGGCGTCCGCACAACTCGGGCAGGTAGGACAGTCCGCAGCGGAGTCGCAGCCGACGCATCCGCAGGGACACTCAGCCGCGATGTCGGCGTCTGCAGGCTCAGCCTGTGCGGACGCCCATGTGGCGATGCCGAGGGTGAGGAACGCCATCAGCAGAAGCATGGCGGCCGACGCCACCAGCTGTCGAACGCCCATGCGCCCGCCGTCAGAACCTTCGGTCATCGTCATGTTCCATCTCATCAGTCGAGAAACTCAATCTGTGCCGGTGTGTAGATCCACATCTGGCGGTCAAAGTTGTTCACAATCGGCCCGGTCGCGCGCAGATGCGAGCCGACCTCAGGTGAGAAGCCGCGTCGGCCAAGGTCAATGTCCATGCTCACGCGCCAACAGGCGGGAATCTCGTCGGCCGCCGGAATGTCAGTCGAGTCCAGGCAGAGATCTTCGCAGATTTCAAAGCACAGTGTGCCGTCATCGCAGCGCGAACGGCAGGTCGACTCGCAGGTGCGAACGCAGGTCAGAAGCGGGCCTTCAAGCGGCAGTGCGGTCGCCTCCACGTCGATCGCAGTCTGCGTCATGATCATTTCGTTGAAGTTGTCATTGCTGGGTGACTGAAACACCCATCCCTCCACCTGCTTCACTTCGGTTGCGTCGTCGGCCGTGAAGCCCCGGTCGAGCTTCGAGAAGAGCACCGGACGCTCAAAGTCATCGGTGGCCGTGGCCGTCAGCGGCTGCAGATCAGCCACAAGAACCGCGCGGGTGTCCTGATCAAGGCTGAAGGTCCAGGTCAGAGCACGCACGGTCAGGAGCGCGCGATCGCCAAAGGTGAAGTTCGCAGTCCGCTCTCCCCTGAGCACCGTGATCCCACCGGTGTCGTCTTCGACCGTGTAGGTGCCCCAGTAGCGTTCGTCCTGAAAACACACCTCGGGCTTCATGAAGCGCCGCGGATGGTGCGTCACCACCACCTCGATGGTCATCGGAAGCTCGTCGATCACCAGCGGTGCACCACCCCGGCAGTCTGTGAGGGTCGACCGGTCACTCTCACCGACGAAAATCGTCGCGCGCGTCCCCTGGGGATACGCAGCGATCAGGTCGGCGATGCCCAGTTCACCTTCGCGGGGCAGGCCGTAGGCGTTGCCTTCATCGCGGTCGCGCAGGTCCAGCGTCTGGTTCAGCTCGCTTTGACCGACATCGTCCGGCCACAGCTCATCGGTGGGGACGCCGCCGATACGAAGGTCACCCGTGCAGGCGGCCACCATGGCGGCCGCAATCATGACCGGTACACACATGCGAAGCGTCACTCTTCCCCCCATGACCTCAGGTCGCTGCCTGCTGGATAGCGAGCACGCCCCGGCGCGGAATCAACGCTCGGTGTTGTTCCAGATCCAATCGAAGTTCGTCGTGTTGAGCTGCGGGTCATCCTGGAAGATGCTGACCGGGCCAACAAAGGTCACGCAGTCACCGGTGTTCAGGAAGCTCGACGAGCTGCGGAAGATGACCGGCTCGCCGGCGCCATACTCGAAATCCCAGCACTGTGAGCTTCCGCCGCAACCGCTCGGCGTACCCGAGAGTGTGCCGGTCACACGAATGTTCTGGTGCACGTCAGCGGCCGTAATGGGAGCCGCTCCCGAGCGATCACTGATGTACACGTCGTTGCCTTCGCTCACGAGAGCCCAGGTCGACGGGTCGACGTCGAGGACGACCGCCTCGTCGAAGTTTCGCTTCAGCGTCGTGACCGTGAAGGAGATCTTCTGACCGACCTTGATCGCGAAGGTCGCGTGCGAGCTGGTGTTATTGAAGTCGATCTCGACCTCGATGGCTCCATTACCGTCGGCGATCCAGAAGTTGCGGTTCACGTTGGAGGCAGAGCCGGTGTTGAAAGATGTCGCGACGACCGTAGCGCCGACAATGTCGAGGTCGACAGTCGCTTCGTCCGGCGAATTGGCCGGCGCAGCGGCGAGGAGCGCAGCGATCCCCGAGTCATATTCCGCGGCGTAGGGCGTCGTGGACACCACACCGCCGTTGGGCGAGCTGGCATCTCCGTCGTCGAAGACCTGACCGGAGAAGACGGTGTTCTGACCGCACGCCGGTGTGCCGGTCTCCTCGTCGATGACGTCCAGCTCCTGCGGAGTATCCGTCGCGTCCGTCGTGTCGGCGACATCACTCGTGTCCGACGCATCATCGGCGTCCGACGTATCCGACGCGTCGTCGGCATCGGAGGTGTCGTCCGCGTCGTCCGCGTCGTCCGCGTCTGAGGTGTCCTCAGCGTCCGACGTGTCTTCCGCGGTGTCGCTTGTGTCGGCTGTATCCTGAGCGGTGTCGGTCCCGGCGTCGCCTGCTGCGGGATCTTCGTCCTCGCTGCATGCGGTGAATCCGAGCGCAAATGTCAGCGCAACGAGGCCAATGAGAATACGCAGTCGTTCGTTCATTCTTATCTCCGATCCTTCGCCGGCCCGGGCACAGGCGCGCCTCGCGCCTGTCGCAACCCGGAACAGCGCTCAGTAGTGGGTTCAAGCCAACCGTCGCCGAGCTATCGGAGGCCTGGGGGAGTGTCAACGCGAGGTTCGGACGAAATCATGTCTGGCTGCAACGAGAAGGATCGGCGCCACACAGGGCATTCGGTACTACAGTACGACGCCCGACCCTGTCCGCAGAGAGACTTCGAGTGAACCTGATTTTCCGCCTCATTTATCACATCATCCGCGCGCGCAGGCAGCCGCCCATCGACGTCGGCGAATCGATTGTTGTTCCTTTCCGAGTTCTGCCCAGCGATCTCGATATCAACGGCCACATGAACAACGGTCGCTACCTGACCATCATGGATGTGGCGCGCCTGTCGCTCTTTACGCGAATCGGCCTCACCGGCGTCTCGGTGCGCAGGCGCTGGCGGCCCGTCGTCCTCAGCAGCATCATGCAATACCGCGCGCCGCTACACCGCTTCGAGCGCTACGATCTTCGCGTCGAGATGGCCTATTGGAACGGGCGCTTCGCGTGGTTTCGGCATGCGTTCCTGCATGAGGGCGAGGTGGTTGCCGTCGGACTCGTGAAGGGACTCATGGTGGGCCCCGAAGGCCCGGTCTCGATGCGAACCGTCTTCGAGGGCATCGATCGCGAGTGGGAGAGCCCGGAGCGGCCCCTGGACGTCAGCGCCATGATCTCCGCCGAAAGAGCACAGCGGAAAGTGTAGCCCCGGCCCATTGACCTCGATTCTGCGGCTCCCCGGTAGATACGCACCCGAAACTCTGGCAGAACCTGCGCACACGCCCTGCCGGAGCCCCCCGTGACACGACGGATCGCAATCATCGCAGCCTCTACCCTTCTGGCCCTCTCGGCCTGCTCAGAAACCGACGACACTGCAGCCGACGCAGGCCAGGACGGTGGCGCCGACGATGCGGTCGCAGAGGACACCGGTCTCGACCTGACTCCGGACCCGAGCTGCACTGACGACTCCTGGCTGGTGCAGATTTTCGGTTCGGTACTCGGTGCGGATGGCATGCCGCTACAGAGCATCGCAAAGGCACAGACCTGCATCCGAAGCGCGACCGGCCTGCTCACCTGCCTGCGTCCCGCGGACACCACCGCCGACGGCTCCTTTACGGTCACGGTGCCCGAGAACGTACGCTGTATGGCGCGGGCCACAATGCGCACGCTCGTTCCGCTCACAGACTCAACGACCAGCTATTGCGAGCTCGAGATCGGCGAAGCATCGGGCCGGCTCACTATCGATGAGCCCATTGTCGTGTTCCCGACCGAGCGCCCTGCTTCGCTCAATGACATCGGCGACGGGACCGTGTCCCGCACCGTGACCTATCCGTCAACACTTGAGGTCGACCTTACCCCGGACGCGCTCAGCGCCGGCGGCAGCCGTGATCCCTACCTCGAGACATCGGCCGCGCAGGTAGCGCCCGCCGCAGACGGCACCTGCTTCGCGACGGAAGGCATCCAATGGATCGACTTCTTCGGATTCTCGCCCGAGGCAGATGTCGACGGCGGCGCCTTCGCCGCCCGCTTTCCGAATACAACGGGCCTCGCACCCGGAACCGCCGTCGACCTCTACGTACTCGGCGGGCTCGACTCTACCGACGCCGAAGGAGAGCGCATCGAAGAAGGCGTGTGGCACCGCGCGGGCACAGGCACAGTGGGTGAAAGCGGGTTGATCGAATTCGACAGCGATAACGGCCTGTCCGCGCTTACATGGGCCGGGCTCGCAGTCGCGCAGTAGCACCCGACCCGTCCGGCGTCGCGCATCGACGGCGCCGTGACTACGACACAACGCCGACAGTGGCCGGCCGGACCCGTCAGCTGCGACGAAGAGGCCTGTCCAGAGCTTCCCCAAGCTCGCGACCGACGCCCGCAAGCACTGAGAGCATCGCCGCGCCGGCGCCGCGATCGCGGAGCGCAACGACGTGCGCATTCGCTCCCACGCGGGCCTGCACGTCATGGATGGCCGCCGCGTCGCGCGCAGCGATTAACGCCTCGTCTTCGGCAAACTGCTCGAGGCGTTCCAGCGCCACTCTGAGGTCAGGGCGGGCGGCGATCAGCTCTCGCGGCATCACCGCCTCAGGATGCCCGACATGGACCCGATTCACGACAACCCCTGCGAGTGGAATCCGGCGGGACGACGCCTCCTGAATGAAGACCTCGCAGTCGGCCACGGACTCTGCCAGCGGCGACGCGACAACTAGAAATCCCGTCAACTCAGGGTTGTCGAGGCGTTCCCACATGGCGCCGGCGTTCTGTCGCAGCTGCTCCAGAATGGGCGCGAACAGCTCGAAGAATTCCTGCAGGTCGTCCCAGTTCTTCTCTCCGAAAACCGCCGTCATCACACGGGCGATCAGCTCAGCGGCGGCCCTTCGGATGCCGCTCGTGTGTTCCGCTCGCTCAAAGAGCGCGAGGATCCGCCGATCGAGCAGGCGTTCCAGGCGCTCCGGGCCGTCGAGGAAGGCAAGGGCGTTTCGCGCCGGCGGTGTATCGAGCACGATCGTGTCGTAGCGGCCGGCCGTCGAGAACTCGTGCAGCGCCTCCATCGCCGTGTATTCCTGCATGCCCGCGATCATCGCGGACACGTTGCGGAACATGCGGTTGGCCTTGAGCCGTTCGGCAGACTCGCGATTCGGCGCCAGGCGGTCGACAGTGATTTCCGACACCCGCTGCGGGTCCAGCATCCAGGCGTCCAGCGACGCGCCGCTCATGCCCAACGAATCCAGGGTCTCGGCCGAAATCGCGACCGGAGCGTCGAGGTTTCTGCGCACTCCAAGGGTTTCGGCGAGTCGCCGCGAGGGGTCTATCGTAAGCACCAGCACGCGTTGTCCGCGACGGGCACACTCCAGCGCCAGCGCGGTCGACACGGTCGTCTTCCCGACGCCGCCTGCGCCGCAGCACACCAGCACCTGCCGTTCGAAGAGCGGCGTCATGAGTCGCCCTCCTGCAGCGCCCCCGACGGACCGTCACCGGCTGGAATCTGATCCGCGATATGGCGCGCAACCTCGGCGCGGGTCAGCGCCGTGTCGTCGAAGCGGTACAGGGGCGCGTGTGTCCGCACGCTCAGGCGCTGCAACGCCGCTTCGGAGTCGCGGGCGCCGCGGGCGCGGTGCATCCCCGCAAGTTCCCCCGCGTTTTCCAGGGACTTGAGCGCCGCCCACTGTTCTTCATCGAAGGGAAATCGTCGCCACCGATTGACCAGGATTGCCCCGATCGGCACGCCGCGTTGCTGCAGCTCTGCGGCCAGCTCGCCGGCCTCGCTGATCGGCAGCTGCTCAGGGAGCGTGACGACGCATGCCGCCACCTTGTCCGGATCGGCGACAAACTCACGCACAGCGCTCAGTCCTCGCACAACAGGACCGCTCTCAAGCAGGGATATCAGCAGCTCGGGCAACTCCGCGATCCCGATCATGTGGCCCGTGGCCGGCATGTCGATCACAACCAGTTCGTTCTCCAGCTCGCCCTTCTTCTCGCGTACCGCGAGGTCGATGACGTGGGAGTAAACGCCCATTTCGGTGAAGGAAGGCGCCGCTTCGAGAAAGCGGCTGAGTGACTTTGACGCCAGGGCGGCGCGAATCAGGGGCCGCACCTTGAGGATCCTGCTGAGGAAAATCTCGTGCCCCGTGCGCGCACGCACCATCTCGCCGTACACACCCTCGCCGATCTCGCGGCGCTTCGCAGGCAGCTCACGCAGGCCGAACACACCGGCGAGGGAACTCTGACGCCCCGGTTCTGCGTCCAGCTCTGTGAGCAGCACACGCCGACCAACACGTGCCGCGGCAATGGCGAGAGCCGCAGCCACTGAGGTCTTGCCCACACCGCCTTTGCCGGTGACAAGAAGTACACGCTTGTCGAAGAGACTCTGCACCCGGGCTGCCTCCCATGGCGGGCGGGCAGCGTCAAAGGGTGTCGGCCGCCGGCTCAGTGATCAAAGCTGCGTCACGACGATGCTGTACTCGCCGCTTGAACGCTGGTCCGTGCGGGGAAACACGAGGACCGTGGACCCGGCGGGCAGCTCAACGGTCTCCGGACCTTCGCCGGAACCGCTGCCTACGAGGTATCCTTCAGCGTTACGGTAGAGGTCCTGCGCCTCGTCGTCCCATAGAACGAGGAGGAAGATGTTCCCTGCGTCCTTTGAGTCGTAGCTGAGCTCAACGCGCACATCGCCGGTTCCGCCGAGCTTGTAGAAGTCGCCGCTGTAGTTGCAGATCGCGCCTTCGACAGCCTCACCGGGATTGAGCACAGTTGCCGACATGGGGTCATTGTTGCTCCAGTCAGCCGCCTCTTCATCCGAGGGTCCGCAGCTCGGCAGACGCGGCGCAATCGGGTCGGCGTCGGCGACGCCGGCGACGACGGCCTCAAAGTCGAGGGGTGCGCGCGCCTCGAACTGGTCAGCGATCACACGCATGTCATCACGACGTATCACGAAGGCCGAGGGAAAGGCCTGGATGCCGGCCAGCCAGAAGATAGAGCGGGGTGTCGGCAGGGATTCGCCGTCGCTGATACGTATTCCGCCGCCGGAGTTGCGCAGGATCGTGTTGATGTGCGCGTTCGCCTGTGCGCCGGTAGGGGAAGTGAAGTCGTCCGTTTCGGCCTCGACATACACGACTCGCGCGCCCAGGGCCTCCAGTTCGCCCTCGATTGCGTCGACAGAGCGGATGTAATCCGGGCAGTTCGGGCACCAACCCGCGGAGACGATCACGATCAGCGAGTTGTAGTCACCCCAGGCGTCGTCATTGCAGTGGAAATCCTCGAAGCTGAAATCCATGATGTTGCCGTTCTCATCCCGCGCGGTTGTCCACGCCAGCGGCGGCGCCTTTGTGCCCTCCGCGAGGATGTACTCGTAATCCGTCGGGTACTGACAGGTGGGCACGTTGGCTACGTCCGACGCGTCGCCGCCGACGCCAGTGTCCGCTCCGCCGTTGTCATCGTCATCGCCGGCGCATGCGCCCAGAGCGAGGACCGCTGCGCCCACCGCAAGCAGGCGTAGAATCGTAGTGTCATGTGTTCGTCGCATCATGAATCTCCGGTAGATTATTTCTGGCTTAGAGCTCAGTAAGGGTAAGTACGTAGGGCGCGGTCGAATTGTCATAGCCGAGAATGAGAATCTGTGCCGGTCCCGAGTATGTGAAGCTCTCGTTATCGGTTTCACTGTAGCTGCCGATAGCGTTACCATCGCTGTCGGTGAGGTACTGACCCGCATCGGTGTCCCAAACGACCACGTCGAGATCTGCGTCGCTTCCGTGCGTGAAGGTCAGGTCGACCCGCCAATCTCCAGCCACCTCAACGTTGTAGAAATCCCCGTTGAAGTCGCAGACTCCGCCGGAGACGGGCACCCCGGGAACCAGGGTGGGGGCGGTAGCAGGGTTGTTGTTTGGACCTTCCGAGTCTTCTTCGTCGCTCGCGTCACAGTTCGCGGGGGGCGGGTCGCCCCAGTTCGCGTCCAGATCGTCTGCGATGGCACGCCAATCAAGAATGTAGGGGTCGACGTTCTGGGCGGCGATGACCCGCATGTCCCGCTTTCGGACGACGAAGCCCGAGGGAAAGCCGTCGACCGCCGGCGCGTAATAGAAGAATCGATTGCCGGGCCTGGTGTCGGCGTCGCCCACTCGTATTCCACCCCCAGCGAAGTTCAGTGTTCGGTTGATGTGTGCGTTCGCCTGGGCGCTCGTCGGTGCCGTGTAATCCGAGGTCTCAGCCTCGACGTAGAGAATCAGCATGCCGGCCGCCTCAAGTTCGGCCTCGAGCCCGTCGATGCGGCGCATGTAGTCCGGGCAGTTCGGGCACCACTCGGCGGAGACGACTATCGCGAGGGAATCGTACTCTGCGTACGCTTCGTCACAGTGGAAATCCTCAAGGCTGAAAGGGAAGATGCGTCCCTGGTCGTCGCGCGCGTCGTCCCAGTACAGGGGTGGAATGACCTCATCGACGTACAGCGTGTCGTTGTGGGTCGGATAGGTGCATTGCTCCGCGACATCGCCACCGGCGTCGCCACCGCCGGCATCGCCGGGCGCCTCGTTGTCACCTCCGGTGTCGCCGCAGGCCGCCAGAAAAAGTGAAACCAGGATGACCGGGTATCGTACGCTCGCCATGAGAATCTCCACTGAATTTATCGAACGACGTACCGGACCGACCTGGACTCAACAGCCTCACAGGTACCACTGGCGCGCTACGCGGCGTGTTATTATGGCCGCTCGCGTTGTCGATTTCGGGCCGTCACGCAAGGCCAAAACGAATCTCATCGATCCGGGCGACGCCCGTTTTTGCGAAACGCGCCCTGTTCAAACCCCCTCAAATCTCATCCACGGGTCCGAATCATGAAACGCATCATCATCCTGCTCGCAGTGCTCGGGTGCGCAACGACAACGCTCGCCTGTTCATCGGACGGCGACGGCGACGGGCTCGGCTCCGAGTGCAGCTCCGCCGATCGCAGCGGCTACCCGGCCGCGCCCTACGGAATCAGCCGTGGCGCGACGATCGAGAGTTTCGTGCTGCCGACGGCGAGCGGCGGCACTTTCGACCTGCAGGCTGTGCACGCCAACGGCGAGAATCACACCCTCTTGATCAGCACGGCGGCCGGCTGGTGCACGGCGTGCATCGCAGAGCAGCCTGAGCTGCAGTCCCTTGCCACGCGATACGGGGACGCCGGCCTTGTTGTCGCGGTCAGCGTGTTTCAGGACGGCGACTTCGTGGCCGCGACGGAGAGCTACGCCCGGAGCTGGCGCGACGACCACAACCTGAGCATTCCGGTGCTCGTCGACAGCGAGTTCATCATGTCGGCATACTATGACGAATCTCTGACTCCGCTGACCATGCTCGTCGACCTGAACGACATGCAGATCATCTACAGCAGCACGGGCTTTGACCGCACCACGGTCGAGAGCATCATCGACAGCCGCGCCTGCGTCTTCGAAGGCGTCGAGTAGATAGCCCTGAATAGGCGACGCCTTTGCGCGTCGAAGCTCGGCGTGCACACACCAACACCTCGGAAGCCCTCCATGAAGTACATCAGCGCTCTGGCAGCCCTCGCAATTGGAATCGTTCTGGCGACGGGAACAGCCGTAGCCGACGAGCCCCAGGACCGACCCGCGGTGTCAAACTTCGATCTCGACGATCTGAACCGTGACAACGTCGAGCTGAGCTCGCTGCTGGGTAAGGTGGTGCTGATCAACTTCTGGGCGACATGGTGCTCGCCCTGCATGGCGGAGATGCCCATCTTTCAGCAGTACCAGGAGCAGTACGGAGACGATCTGGTGGTGCTCGCGATCAACGCGGACGGGCCGGAGACCTTCGCGCAGGTTCGCCAGACGGCCCGGCGCAATCGCTGGACCTTCAAGGTGCTCCTCGATCAAGCGGGTGACGTCGGCTCGATCCTGAATCCCCGCGGTGAGACGCCGTTTACGATGATACTCGATCGGCAGGGTCGCCTGGCGTTTCAGCACTCCGGCTACTCCAGCGGCGATGAAGCCGCCTACGAGCAGTGGATTCAGCAGTTGATCGCCGAACCCGTGCCCTGAATCGCGGCGGTCAACTCGTGGTGCCGGCGCGGCCCGAAACCATCCCGGCGCTGGACCGGTGTTGCGGGATATGTCATTGCCGCAGCGCCTGAGAGGCACCTCAGGGCAGCAGCGACGAGGTAATCCACCGCGTTCGTGCAGCCCGACCCCACTGCATGGCCTCGCGCCATCGCCCCAACGGACGGAGCAGGAAGCTGGCATCGGCACGTGCACTTGTAACCGGCGCAAGCCGCGGCATCGGCGCAGCAATCGCGCGACGACTTGCGGCGGATGGCTTCGACGTAGTCATCAACTATCGAAGCAATGACGCCGCCGCCGAGTCTGTGCGCGACGATATTGTCGCGGCCGGCGGCGAAGCGTCTCTGTGCCGCTTCGACATCGCTGACCGCGAAGCCGCTACCGCTGCCGTGGAGTCACTGCTCGCGGAGGGTCCGCCGATTCATGTGCTGGTCAACAACGCCGGCGTCGCGGCGGACGCCGCGTTTCCGGCGATGACCTGGGAACAGTGGGAGCGTGTAACCCGCACAAGCCTCGATGGCTTCTTCAACGTCACGCACCCTCTGGTCATGCCGATGGTGCGCCAGCGCTACGGCCGTATCATCACTCTTTCGTCCATCTCAGGCCTGCGCGGGAACAGAGGCCAGGTAAACTACGCCGCAGCGAAGGCGGGTCTGGTTGGCGCGACCAAATCTCTCGCGATCGAGCTGGCGAAACGCAAGATCACGGTGAACGCCGTTGCGCCGGGCCTCATCGACACAGAGATGATCAGCGAAGTCCCGGAATTTGTAACGAAGATGATCCCTATGCAGAGAGTGGGTCGCGTCGAAGAAGTCGCGGCGCTGGTGTCGTTCCTCGCCGGCCCTGAAGCCGGCTACATTACCGGTCAGGTGATCCGAGTCGACGGGGGCTTCATCTGATGGCCGACTGGGATGTCATCATCATCGGCGCGGGTCCTGCGGGCTCGGTAACGGCAACCAAACTTGCGCGGGCCGGGCACCGGGTGCTGGTCCTCGAGCGCGAGGCCTTCCCCCGCTTTCACATCGGCGAATCACTGCTGCCCCTGTGCGGCCCGGTGCACGACGAGGTCGGGCTCAGGTTGGAGCCCGATCAATACGTTCACAAGCAGGGCGCATCCTTTGTCTGTGAGCGCTCCGGACGCCGCAGCGACTTCGATTTTGCCGAGGCCATGCCCGGCCGACCGGACCACGCCTGGCACGTCGAGAGAGCAACCTACGACAGGCTCCTCAGAGATATCGCACGGGGCGCCGGGGCCGAAGTCCGACACGGACGGGCGGTACACGGCGTCGAAATCGGAGAAGACGGCGTCACCGTTCGCACCGAGACCGGCGCCTGCACTGCAAGGTACCTTGTCGACGCCAGCGGTTTGGGACGTGTCCTGGCCAAACACCACCGCAGCCTCGAGCCGTACAGGCGTTTCGGGCGAGCCGCCATTGGAACTCACTACGAGAACGTGAGCGACGCGGCCTTCGATGAGCTTGGCCCGGACTTCGCTGTCCGCATCATGATGACGGAAGAGGCATGGGCATGGATCATCCCCCTGCCCGGTCGGAGGCTCAGCATCGGCACGGTCGTGCGAGAAAGCAAAGCCACAGAGCAGCTCGTGTTTGACTTCGTAGCGTCCTCTCCCTTCGCGTCGCGCCTTACTGAGGGTGCGAAACCTGCGAGGCCGTTGGTCACAGCGAACTTCTCATTTCGCAACACGAAGCCGGCGGGTTCCCGATTTGTGTGTGTGGGCGACTCCGCCCACTTCCTGGACCCCATGTTCTCGACCGGCGTTCCCATCGCGTTGTACGCAGCCTCACGTGCTGCCGACGACCTGTCGGCGGGACTCAACAGTCGGTGCGAAGACGACCCTGCACTCATGACGCCGCTGATGGGCGAACTCGAACGCGGCTACGCAACGTTCGCTGCGATCATCGATCGCTTCTACAACACACGCCTGGTTGAAAACCTGTTCTTCGGCGCCCCCGAGGACGGCGAACTGCGAGCAGGTGTTGTCAGCGTACTGGCCGCCGACGTCTTCCGCCACGACAACCCGTTCCAGGAAATGTTGCTGCGCTCAGGCGTACGCAAACAACGGCGCGCTCATCGAGCCGCGTCGATCTCGGATTGAATGAGATTGCATGACTGAAAACATCCCGCTGCCCATCACCGGCGCTGCGATCTGCAACGCGCTCGGACCAACGCGCAGCGTAGTTCGAGACGCGCTCTATGAGGGTCGCTCCGGTCTCACGCCGTGCACCGTCGACGTACCCTTCGCCACCTACGCGGGTGCTATCGACGTGCCCCTTCCGGCGCTCCCCACCGAGCTCGAACCATGGACTACACGCACCGCACAGATCGCGTTGATGCTGGTGGAAGAGCTCGGCGAGAGCCTTCAGCGCATGCAGTCGCGATGGCGCCCTGACCGCATTGCAGTCGTGCTCGGCACCAGCACCGCCGGCGCTGACAGGACCGAAGCCGCGTACCAACACTATATCAAGAACGACGAGCTGCCTGAGGGCTACGACCTCTGGCGCCACCACACCTACGGCGCTATTCTGCACGTTGTGTGTTCCCTGATCGGCGCCACAGGCCCGTCGTGGGTGATCTCCACCGCCTGCACTTCCAGCGCAAAGCCCTTCGCCTCAGCCCAGCGAATGATCGCGGCTGACATGGTGGACGCGGTACTGGTCGGTGGTATCGACACGCTGTGCGCGATGACCCTGCGCGGCTTCCACTCACTGGGCGCCCTCTCCAGCGAACCCACCCGTCCCTTTTCCGCAGAACGAAAGGGAATCAGCATCGGCGAGGGTGGCGCGTTCGTGCTGGTCGAGCGTCCCGGTACTACCCACCGTGCCGACAGCGGCGACGGTGGCGCCGAAAAGGATGCGATCGCCTGGCTGGACGGAGTCGGCGAGAGCTCAGACGCCTATCACATCAGCGCACCGCACCCAAAAGGCGAAGGCGCAGTCCTCGCGATGCAACGAGCCCTCGATCAGGCGGGCTGCGCAGCCGGGGAGATTGACCACATCAACGCGCACGGCACGGGGACCACACACAACGACTCTGCCGAAGCCAACGCCATTTTCAGCCTCTTCGGAGACCGGGTGCCTGTCGTGTCAACGAAAGCATACACCGGCCACACGCTTGGCGGCGCCGGCGCGACCGAAGCTGTCATCGCGATGATTGCTTTGGACGAGGGTTGGATCCCCCCGGCGCTTGGTGTCGAACCTGTGGACCCGAAGGTTCCGATACAAATCGAGGCATCCCGTGTCGAGACACCCATCCGCCGCGTGCTCAGCAATTCATTCGCCTTCGGCGGCAACAACATCAGCCTGCTCCTGAGGCGCGCATGAGCGAAATCCCAACTGCCATCACGGGTGTCGGTGTCTTTATGCCGCGTATGGTCGGGGTCGACGCTTTCATGTCGCAGACGTGGAGCGACGAAGATGCCACACCGAACGCAGAGCTGCTGGACCGACGATCGCGGCGCCGCACGAGTGTACTCACGCGGGCGATGGCCGATGTTTGTGCGCAGGCATTCGCGGAGTCTGCCCACGACCCGTCTACGATCGGCGCCGTGTTTGGTTCTGCCCTGGGCGAAGCGGGAACGATGATCGGGCTCCTGGAGCAGATGTGGCGACTCTATGAGCCGCCCTCGCCCATGGCCTTCGCCACGAGTGTACATAACGCTGCGTCCGGCGTGGTCTCGATCGGAACGAAGAACCGCGGCTTCACGACATCGATCGGCGCTGACTTTGACACACCGGCCATGGCCCTGATCGAAGCCCGCGCCTGGGCACTTACCCATCGCGAGCCGGTGCTCGTTGTGTGCGCCGACGAGCCCGCGCCTGCAAAGCTGGTCGGAGACAATCACGAGTGGGGCTTTGTGGCCGCGGCGATCACTCTGGCGCCGCACGCGGTCGACGGGCTACCGGCCCTCGGACACCTGCAGATCGGCACCGCCGACGTTGAGAGGTCCCCGCTTCAAGACGCTGAAGCGCGCAACCCGGTCGCCGGCATCCTGGACCTGATCTACGCGATTCGCTCGGGGCGCAGCGGCAGAGTCGCTCTGGACAGGGGCCGTGGGCATGGTTGGACCGTGGACCTGAGGGCAGCGCCGTGACCGCGCACCCGCCGGTACGCGACCTGATCCCCCACAGCGGGCAGTTCGTTCTCCTGGATCGCGTCCTCAGCTGGTCACCGGGAAGCATCGTCGCCGAGCTGACGTTGACGCCGGACAAGCTCTTTGCCGACCGCGGAGGCACCGACGCCCTGGTCAGCATGGAGTTCATGGCCCAGGCGGTCGCTGCGTGTCTCGGCTACGAGGCCTTTCGTGGCGGTGAAGGGGTACGCGTGGGCATGATCATCGCGGCAAAGAAGTTCACGCTCCACACCCGGTCCTTTCCCACGGGCTCTCGACTCACCATCTGTGCCGACCGGATTCGCGGCAACGAAGACCTCAGCCATTTTTGCTGCGAGACGCGCATCGACGACGAGATTGCAAGCACAGCGGTGCTCACGCTGTACCACGCGCCGGGCGTCGTCGGCGCACCCGCGCGAGCAACCTGAACGTCGCCAAACAAACAGCCGATCTCCATGTCCGCTAACACCGCCTTAACGGACATGTAAGTCGGCTGATTTTATTGCAAAATCAACGCGTCTCTTCGTTGACACGCAAGCCACCGCGGGTATATCCCGCCCGCATTCATCGATGATTTTGTCGGTTGAATTTCGCGATCTGTGTCAGGAACGGGTGCGTTACCCGCGCACGACCGCTGCCAACGGCTGCATATGCTCTCTAAATCGCAAGCAAAGGTATTCTTTCTTGTTGCCACACTCGGGTTCTCCGGCGTGTTTCTGGCGCTGACCTTCGACACGATGCGTCAGATTCCGGAGCAGACGAACAGCGCCGAGATCTCAGAATCCGCCCTGCGCGGGCGGCACATCTGGGATCGAAAGAACTGTATGGGCTGCCATACGATTCTCGGCGAAGGCGCGTACTATGCGCCGGAGCTGACCAGAGCCGTGGAGCGTCGCGGCGAAGAGTGGCTGCGCATCTTCCTTCGCGATCCGGAGGCGATGTACCCGGGTCGCCGTCGCATGATTCAATACAACTTCACTGAGGACGAGATCACAGATGTGATTGCTTTCCTTGAGTGGATTGGAAACATCGACGCCAACGGGTTCCCGTTCGACCCGGACATGGCGCCGACAGCGGCAATCGCCGCGGCGGGAGCAGAGGCTCCCGAGGTGCTTCAGGCGGCGCCCACCTACTATCGAAACGTCTGTCAGTCCTGCCACGCAGTGGAAGGATTCGGCGGAAACACCGGACCCGCGCTCGACGGCGTCGCGACTCGCTTCAACGAGGCCGAGCTGCATCAGTGGCTGGCGGACCCGCAGGCGGTTCGACCCGGTACGACAATGCCCAATCTCAACCTGGCCGAGGACGTGCGCACTGAGCTCGTCACCTGGCTACTGACCCTCGACTGAGGCAACTATGCACACTCAAACAAACGCCAGAAAGATTGCATGGGCGTTCTTCGCGACCAGCATGCTGCTGTTGGTCCTGCAGATCGTGTACGGCTTCATCATGGGCTTCGCGCACATGGGCCACGATGTGCTCCATGACGTAATCCCCTTCAATGTGGCCCGCGCGACGCACACCAACCTCCTGGTTGTGTGGTTGTTGTCCGGCTTCATGGGCTCTGCGTACTACATCATCCCGGAAGAGGCCGAGCGTGACATCTGGAACGCGAAGCTGGGCTGGATTCAGCTCGGCTCCCTCGTGCTCGTGGGAGTGGTGGCAATCATCGGATTCCACCTGCAGTGGTGGGAGGGTCGCAAGTTTCTCGAGATACCCCGCCCCCTCGATTACCTGGTGGTCGTCAACGTCCTGGCCTTCCTGCTGAACATCGGGATGACCCTCTTCAAGGGCAATCGCTTCACGACTACATCTGTCACGCTGCTGGTCGGCCTCACCGCCGCCGCGCTGCTCTACCTTCCCGGCATGATCTGGTTCGACAACCACACCGTGGATTCGTACTTCCGCTGGTGGGTTGTCCACCTCTGGGTTGAGGGTGTCTGGGAGCTGATCATGGGCGCGATCCTCGCGTACCTGCTCATCAAGCTCACCGGCGTCGACCGCGAAGTCATCGAGAAGTGGCTCTACATCATCGTCGGCATCACCTTTCTCTCCGGCATCCTCGGAACCGGCCATCACTACTACTGGATTGGCGCTCCGAAATACTGGCTCATGGTCGGCGGCATCTTCAGCGCCCTGGAGCCCCTCGCCTTCCTCGCGATGGCACTCTACGCGGTCGCGATGGCCCGCAAAGGTGAGCGCCGGCATCCAAACAGGATCGCCCTGCGATGGGCGGTCGGCACCGGTATCATGTCCTTCGTCGGCGCAGGCTTTCTTGGCTTCGCACACACCCTGCCGTCGGTAAACAAGTGGACACACGGCACGCTGGTCACAGCGATGCACGGTCACCTGGCATTCTGGGGCGCGTACGCCATGCTCATCTTCGCGATGATCGCCTACGTCCTTCCTGAGATCACCGGACGCAAGCTGTACACAAAGTGGCGTGCTGAGTGGTCCTTCTGGACCTCAAACATCGGAATGATCTCAATGACAGGCGCCTTCGCGGTTGCCGGAGTCGCACAGGTCTACCTTGAGCGTCGCATGGGCATGGACTTTCTCGAGGCGCAGGAGGCTGTCGAAGTTCACTTCCTTGCGCTGGTCCTCGCCGCCTGCCTCTTCACCACAGGCATCGTTCTCTTCATCATCGACTTCATCAAATACGGGCTCCCGCAGCCTGCCGAAAACGTGCCGGTTACATCACCGGGCGGCGACGCAGGTCCCGGCACCGGTGGGGCCGCTTCTGCCTAGCGACTCGGTACCATGCGGCGTGCCACCCTGCCACGCTTCGGCGGGGGCCGCACGCGTGCTACCCTCGCGTCCGAGTCCACTCGAAACCGAACCAAACACGGCAGCGAACCAGTGACGCGCAAACCTGAGGATCACGCACCACGCACGTGGTACCGGCCCACCGGCCACGAGATCTCAATTTTCGAGCACGCCTTCGCTCTCAGACAGCCAGTGCTCCTGAAGGGGCCGACGGGCTGCGGCAAATCCCGCTTCGTCGAACACATGGCTGAAAAGCTGGACCGCCCACTCGTCACGGTCGCCTGCCACGACGACACCTCTGCGACGGACCTGCTGGGACGGTATCTGGTCAAAGGGGGCGAGACCGTGTGGCAGGACGGACCTGTGACTCGCGCTGTGCGTGAAGGGGCCATTCTCTACCTCGACGAAGTCGCCGAAGCGCGAGCAGATGTCGTCGTTGTCCTGCATCCTCTCGCCGACTTCAGACGCCGAATCTACGTAGATCGACTCGGCACGGAGCTGGTGCCGCCGGACGGCTTCATGCTCGTCGCCAGCTTCAACCCCGGCTACCAACACCGACTCAAAGAGATGAAGCCGTCGACGCGGCAACGCTTCCTCTCCATCTCATTCGATTATCCGGATCCGGCGGTCGAAGCCGAGATTGTCGCGAACGAGAGCGGTGTGGAGCGCCGTGTCGCCGACAAGCTCGTGAAGCTCTGCGTCAAGCTGCGTAAGCTGGATGCTCTGGGCCTGGCTGAGATCCCATCCACACGCCTTCTGGTCGAGACCGCGCGGTTGATGCACGCCGGTGTTCCGCCGCGCATCGCGTGCCAGGCAGCGCTCATCGAACCCCTCAGCGATGACCGCGACACAGTCCGCGGACTCGCTGAGGCCGTCGCCCTCTTCTTCTGATGTCGGCCCCCGGGTCCGAGGATGAAGCCCCCAAACTCGACTTCGATTGGGAAGAAGGGCTCTTTAGGGCCGGACGTGCAATCTTTCGGCGTCTGCGGAGAAGAAACACCGACGACGACGACGAAGCCGCGACCTTCGTTGTAGATGGGGACGCTGCGCTCACTGCCTTCGCCCGTGTGCTCTCCGGCGCGGACCTGCGCATCCGGCGAACCGCGGGCGTCGGCGGCCTTCGCGGTCGCGACGTGGTGCTTCCAGAGCGCATCCATTGTTGCGACGACGCTGAAGTAAACCGAGCGATACTCAACACACGTGTGGCGATCGCAGCGGGTCTGCATCTGCGCCGACCATGGCCTCCGCAGACTCCGGGCGACATTCCGCTGCTCTACTGGCTGCAGCTCTGCAGCGAGACGATTCAGAAGCTACGCGACGACTTCCCCATGTTCGGCGAGCTCTACGACCCACTGCCCGCTGTCGAGCTTTCTCAACGACCCGCGCCCGACACCCTGCGGGGGCGCGCGCGCTATGAAGAAGAGGCGCGGCGCAGCGCTCTCGCCGGTGGCGAGCCGTGGCGTGATGAGGCGCTCAGACAGAGACTCAAGTCCACGCGACCATCGAAAGACAGCAGCCCGGAGATCGCGCTATGGGGCCGACTGGTCTCCGTCGACTCGGACGTCCTCGGTTCGGCAGCCGCCGACGATCAGCCCGAAGCGGTAGACGGCACCGAATCCGAAGCTCTGCAACACGATGACATTCGGGTTCTCCTACTCGACGAGAAGGACGCACAGGAGCTGCCTGTGCACGTCTTCGAGAAAGTGGAGACCCTGGAGAACTGGCAGGGCGGCATGCGCCAGATGGATGGTACAGACGAACTCGACGATCACCTGGAGGCCCTGGACGAAGTGGACATGCGAGATCTCGTTCGCGGCGGCGAACAGGCGCAGTCGCTGCTGAAAGCCGACATCGCCCTCGACATCGAGATCCCGGATGTCAGCCGAATCGACCCCGAAGAGAGGGGTGTGACGTACGACGAGTGGAACCGGCGGCGGCGACGATACCGAAAAGACTGGGCGACAGTGTACCCCACCGCCCTCTCCGCCTCGGCGCCGGCCTGGGCCGCCGAAGTTGTCTCGAGACGCCGCAAACAGATTGACGACCTGACCAGCCGCCTTGTGCGTCATCGCCATGAACTGCGCGCACAGAAGAGACAACTCGACGGCGAAGATGTCGACATCGATGCTCTGGTCGACGAGCTATCGTCGGTGCGCGCAGGCCACGGCGGCAACCAGCGCCTGTACATCCGAGAGACCCGCCAGAGACGGGACTTCGCTACCACCGTGCTTCTGGATATCTCCCTCTCGACGGACTCCTGGGTCGATGACAAGCGCGTTCTCGACGTCGCACGCGAATCTGTCGCGGTCCTCGGTGAGGTCACAGACGCGCTCGGCGACCGGCTGCGAGTCATCGCCTTCGCGTCCCACACCCGCAATCAGATTCGAGCCTTCGATGTATTGCGCTGGGATGAGCCCTGGCAGACCGGTGCCGCAAGGCTGGGCACGCTGAAACCGCAGGGCTACACGCGAATCGGCCCGGCGTTGCGCCATGCCATTGCAGACCTGAAGTCCGTGGACGCCAAACACCGACTCCTGCTCCTGGTCAGCGACGGCAAGCCCACCGATTATGACCGCTACGAAGGCCGCTACGGAGTCAGCGACATTCGTCAGGCTGTGCGCGAAGCGCGCGCCGAGCAGATTCACGTGCATGCGCTGGCGATCGAGTCGGCAGCGCGCGACTACCTGCCCGCGATGCTCGGCAACGGCGCCTGGCACCTCATGCCGCGCGCTGAGGAACTCATTGAGACGATGACCACCATCTACGGGCGCCTGACGGGTTAGCTCGGGGCTCGGTCCCGAGGCCGGCACGAACCAAACAAAGATGCGCATCCGGTGCGTCCAAACACCGTACATCGTTGTTCGGTCGTGCGTCGATCCCTACGACGCGACGCGCCCCACCAGCAGTCGCGAGGCGCCTGCCAGTCGCTCGGCGGACTCCAGCCGCAGTCCGGCCGCCCGAAACAGGCGCCGCATCTCGGGTTTGGAACGCTCTCTCGCGTGCCCGTAGAAGGCCAGCATTTCGAGATCCAGCAGCCGCGTAAGATCCCGATGATTGGGCGGCAGCACCAACCCCTCGATTACGAGAACAACGCCGCCAGGCTTCAGCGCCTGCACACACTTCTTCAACAGCGTAATCGCCTCGTCGTCCGGCCAGTTGTGCACGATGTGCCGCACCACATAGATGTCCGCGCCCTGGGGAACCGCGTCGAAGAAATCTCCGCCTACGAAGTCGCAGCGTTCTTCGAGTCCGGCCTCCGAGAACAGGGGTCTCGCCCGCTCTACAACCGTTGGCCGATCAAAGTGGATGCCGCGCAGGTGTGGTTGGCTGCGAAGTATCTCGATGAGCAGGGTCCCGTGACCACCGCCCACGTCGACGATGCTCGTAGCGCCAGCGAAATCCCAGCATGACGCGAGGGCGGCGACTTCAAGGCGGGTAAAGGCGTCCACAGCCGAGTGGTAGATGGCCTCGTCGCGAGGGTTGGCGTCGAGGTGTTCGAACGCCGGCCGGCCGAAGCTGCGTTCAAACGCTACGCTTCCGGTTCGGATCGCATCTGCCAGCTCCGTCCAGCATCGCCAGCCGTAATCTGAGCCAACCATCACCGCGAGCTCGCGGAGGCGACCGGATCGCAGGCCGGCGCCCATCTCGGTGAGCTCCCAGGTGCCGGCGGGATCGTGCTCTACGATTCCTTCTCCCGCGAGCACCGCCAGCAGTCGCTGCAGGCTGGGCCCATGACAGCCGGCAACACGCGCAAGCTCGTCTGTGCTCTTCGGCCCGTCGATGAGGTGGTCAGCGAGACACAGGTCCGCGGCGGCGCTGACCGCTGCCGCTACCCAGCGTCCACCGAGCAGCTCCATCAGGCGACCTTCCGGGGTGTCGCGGCCGTCTCGTATGCTCATGGGTGCGCCGAAGCCCCGCCCTTGAGAAGTGGAGCAAGAAGTGCCTGCAACTCAGCCACCGGTGTTTGGAAGCTCGGACGACCCAGGCAACGTTCCACATCGCGCCCGAGGGTCGACAGCCCCCGACGACGTGCCATGCCGGTAAGCTCAGCGTTCTCCACACGGTCGGCGGCGACCTGTATCTGCCACCGCGCGCAACCCGCCTTTTCAAACACCGAAGCGGCGCGCTCACTGCCGACCTCCTGCAACACCCTCACCAGGAGCTCTGCGAGAATCTCCTCAGCCTGGTCAGCGCGCATCGCCATCGTTTGTGTGGCCTCGTCGGCAGTGGCATCTTCGTGCAGCGCGCAGTGCACATCGATGAGTATCGAAGGAAAGCCCGGCATCTCGAAGAATCCCGGAATCGGCTCTTCGGGTACGAGCTCTGCCCAGGCACCGAGCAGATTCTGTGCGTATTGAGAGAGCTGCACGAAGCGCTGCCCGATTTCTGTCACCCGAGCATGCGCGGGCCCTTTCAACTCGTAGAGTCGGCGCATGAAGTACTGACAGGGGAAACTCCAGTATGCGAAGTTGTCCCAGTATATCTTCGTCAGCATCGCGCGACCGTGGCCGTACACCTTCGAGGCCGTACGGTAGACGTCGGCGTTGCCGGATACGAGGGCACGGTACTGCAGGCTCAGAATCTGACATCTCTCAGCGACATCTTCGCCGGCATAGTCCGCACGAATCACTTCGCCGGCAAAAGCGTTCGCAAACGCGATGTAGTCGGTGCCCGGACTGTACAACGGATCCACAAAAGCACCTGCTTCACCGACGAGTGCCCAGCCATCGGGCGAGAACGCACGGCCGACGTTGTGGCTGTAATCGCGGATACTCAGGAAATCGAGCGCCGGGGTGCTGAACACATGCTGCGCGAGGACCGGCTCATGCTCTTCCAGGAAGGCGCGCACGCCCTTCAGCGAGCGCACATCGGCGAAAGAATGTGTGTCCTCGTGAATCACCAGCCCGATGCTGGTCCTGCCGGAAGATAGTGGAATGATCCAGGCCCAGTATCCCTCGCCCATCAGGTGGTTTGTCGACCGCCAGCGGTCCGCAAGGAAGTCCTCCTCATGCCACTTTGACCCCTCGCGAGGTACCATGTCGTTGATATCGAGACGACCGTCGATTCGAAACCAGCCGGCGCTCGCTGTGTGTTTGGTTCCACGGGTGAGCTTCATCTCACGACGCAGCAGCGCCGCTCGACCCGACGCGTCTACCACCCAACGGCAACGCAGCCGATGTGACTCGCCGTCGAGCGTGTAGGTCACCGTGTTTGCTTCGGTGCCCCGGGTCGTCTCAATCGACGCAACTCTCGCGCCTTCAATCAACGTCGCCCCCAGCTCGCCAACCATTCGTCGCAGGTCGTTCTCCAGGATGCCACGGTCCAGCTGGTACGAAGGGACGACAGGCTCGGTGGCAGGACCAATCTCCATTCGCCGGTCCAGGGGCAGTTTGCCGCCGCCGGGAAAGAAGCGAAGGCCGTATTTGATGATGTGGTTTTCGCGGATGTATTCCTTGAGCCCGAGTCGCTCCAGGTACGAAGACCCCAACTCGACGCTGGATTCGCCGACCTTGTGACATGCCGGCGGCAGCGGGCGCGACGTTCGCTCGAGCACGATGACGCTGAGGCCGGGGTGTTCGCGACGCAGCTGCATCGCCATGGTCAGACCCGCCAGACCACCGCCGCAGATTACGACGTCAACGTCGGTCGGTGATCCCTGACGGCCTGTGGCACCGGCTCCGGCCTGTTCTGCGTCGTTCGTGGCGTTATTCACTGCGTCCTCGCGTCGTCGTTTGCGGCGTAGCAGGCACTGGATTAGCCAGCGGAGCCGGCGGCGTAAAGACACCGGGACACCGGCAATGTCCGGAGCAACACAGGTGTTGAATCCGGCTACCGCCTCCGACTACGGAGTGCGCCCCCGACCGCCGCAGGGACACCTGAAATTGCGCCGTTTCTTCAAAAAGGTCACCGTCTACTTCACGCTGACGATCTACACGCTGCTTTCCCCCTTCGGGTATGGCGCCTTCGCGATCCTCACCGCGATACCCTTCCGCGATGCAAAGCGCAGGCAGAGGGTGTTGCTGGGCGCGATCCAGCGTGGTTTTCGGACCCTTCACTGGTGGACGCGACTTGTCGGTTTGATCGACTTTCACCCCGACGAAACCGTCGGTGAGCTGACCGACGAGCCCTGTGTCGTCGTATCAAATCACCCCACATTCACCGACATCACGGCGTTGATGAGCACCTTCGGGGCGATGTCGACCGTCGTGAAGCCGGCCATCTACCGGCGATGGTTCCTCAAGCCTCTGGTCAACGGGGCCGGGTTCTTCGAGGGAATCACCGGTGATCCCATCGAAATGCAGCGCGTGATCGACGACGCGATCGCGCGCCTGAAGGACGGGCAGCGCGTCGTGCTGTTCCCCGAGGGAACTCGGTCCCCTGAAGGCGGAATGGGGCGCTTCGGGCGCTCGCCCTTTGAAGTGGCGATCCGGGCCGGGGTCCCCGTCGCGCCCGTGTTCATCGAGGTCGGTCCTACCTACCTCTCCAAGGAGCATGGCGTCACCAACCCGCCGCCTGATGGAGGTCGAATGCGCCTCCACGTGCTGCCCCTGATTCACCCCGGGAATCGCACTGGCCGCGAGTTGCGCGATCATGTAGAGGCCCTGCTCCGTTCGCACGTGGCAGCACAGAAAGCACTCCCACCCGCCACCGCAGAGGTCGAGAATGGACGACTCCCTCGAGACTAAAATCAAGCACCTGATCGTCGAGTCCCTCATGCTCGACGACGTCAACCCGGATGACATTGAAGACGAGGCGCCGCTCTTTGTTGAAGGGCTCGGCCTCGACTCCATCGATGCCCTCGAGCTGGCGATGGCGATCCACAAAGAGTTTGGCGTCCGAACCTCGGCCGAGGACGAGCGCAACCGGGAGATTTTCTACTCGGTCAAGAGCCTGGCGGACTTCGTCCGAAGTGAGCAGGCGAACGCCGAGTAGCTTTGGCTGCCGGAAACACCGCACGAGTCATGCTGACCGCGATCGCCGCGGCCGCGTTCGTCGCCTATCCGCTCGTCGTATTCTTCGGCTTCTCCAGCTGGGGAACCCGAACCGGCGCCCTGTTGATGCTGGCGCTCTTTGGGCCTCTGGCACTGTGGCGCATGACCGCGCTGCGACGGTCCGACCTGACGACCGTCGCCATTGTGCCGCTGGTGACCGTGATGCTGCTCTCTGTCAGCGCGCTCCTCAACGATAGCGGTTTCGCACTCGCGGTACCTGTGGCCGTGAACCTGCTCCTATTGATCTCGTTCGCCGCGACCCTGCGCTTCGGGCCGCCCATGATCGAGCGATTCGCTCGCCTGCAGGACCCGCATCTGGATCCTCCCCGAGTCGCGTGGTGCAGGCTATGGACGCAGATCTGGTGCCTGTTCTTCCTGATCAACGGGAGCACCGCAGCGCTCACAATCGGCCTCGACGACCTGCGCGCGTGGACGCTGTACAACGGCCTCATCGCCTACATTCTCATCGGCCTCCTTTTTGCTGTCGAATTCGTGCTACGACGGCTGCGATTCGGCTCCGGAAGCACCGGCCCGGACGAGGAATTTCCGTGATCTCTGAGCTCCTACAACGCGATATCGATACGGTTGTCGCGGTCGGCGGCGCCGGCCGTCGCACGGTCGCGCACCTCCGGGATGACATCGCTCGCCTCGCCGCGGCGCTCCCCGAGGCCACCGAACACAGCCGAGCCCTGCTCGTCTTCCGCGGTGACCGCTACGCCTTCCTCGCCTCCCTGCTGGCAGCCTGGTCTCGTGGCCACATCGTAGCGCTGCCTCCGAACACGGCACGGGACACCATCGCTGCGCTCTCCGAAGACCCGACCGTAGAAGTCCTGCACGACCTGGACTCCGCATACGGAATAGATGTCAGGACGCTGCTCGGCAACGAAGCGCCGGGCGACCCGCCCCTGCCGCCGCTGACGGCGCCCCGTGACAGTGTCATCGCGACGCTGTTTACTTCCGGCTCTACGGGTCCCATGTCGCGCTGTGACAAGACCGCAGCCCAGATCATCGGCGAAGCACAGATGCTGGCAAGCACATTTCCATACGAGCCGGGGGGAGTTGTGGTGCCCACTGTCAGCCCGGGCCACATCTATGGACTGCTCTTCGGTGTTCTCGCCCCGCTGATCGCCGGCGCCCCCTTCGTGCGCGAGACTCCGATGCACGGCACAGAGATCGTAGATCTTGTGGACAAACACACGGCGACGATTCTGGTCTCTGTCCCCATCCACCTGCGCGCGCTGACAGTCGCCGACGCCGGTTCTATGCCGACCCTGAATTGTGTGTTCTCGTCCGCTGCGCCGCTTCGCCCGGAGGTCGCCGCCGAGTTTGCCTCCCGACACCGGTCGCCGATAGAGATACTGGGGTCGACTGAGACCGGCGGAATCGCGTTCCGCGAACAGTCTCGCGGCCCCGACTGGAAACCGCTGCCCGGCGTTGCGATCCGGATCCACGGTGACACCCTCCATGTGCGCTCTCCCTGGGCCGCCACACCAAAGAGCGAATGGACAGTGACCGCCGATCGCGCCCGTGCCGCCACCGACGGTGCGTTTACACATCTGGGCCGCTCTGACGGCGTGGTGAAGGTCGCAGGTCGGCGCGTGCATCTCGCGGACATTGAGAGCCGGCTTCTTGCCGTCGACGGCGTAAGTGATGGCGCTGTGCTTGCGATTCCGACCGCCGGAGATCGAGGCCATCTGTTGCTCGCGGCGGTGTCCGGGCTCGACGAAGACAGCGTTCGTGACGCCCTGCGCGAGCAACTCGATGACGCTTCTATGCCTCGCCGGATTCGGTCTTTTGAGACACTGCCGCGAGAGGCAAACGGAAAGCTGCAACGAAGCGAAGCGCTGCGAATGTTTGGATTGGACCCGAACGGCAGGGCTCTGGAGTGGGATTTCAAGTGGCACGATGCGGAACCGGACAGGGACAAGAACGAGCTCGCCGCATTCACCGTCGATGTCCCTGGGAACAGCGCGTGGTTTGACGGTCACTTTGTCGGCTACCCCGTGATGGCGGGTGCGGTGCAGCTCACCTGCCTGCTGCGCCCTGCCCTGACGCGAGCCGACCTTGGCGACCGCGAAATCACCCGCCTGGAGCGCGTGCGATTCACAGGTCGAATCCTCCCCGGCGACACGCTGTCGGTAACGCTCGAAGCGCCGGCGCCCGCAGGCTCACAGATCGACAACACGGACACATCCGCCGCCCGGGCCACACAATGTGTGGACCTGAGGATCCGCAACAACGCAGGCCTCTGCTCATCAGCCCGGGTCCACTTCGGTGAACTCGCATGATCGAATTTCGTCCCTGCGCGATCGTTCCGACTTACAACAACCCGATTACAATTCGTCCGGTCGTTGAGGCGATTCGTGAGCATGTTCCTGATGTGATCGTCGTAGACGACGGCAGCGCAGAGGCCGGACGCAGCGCCTGCGATCAGCTGGCACGCGCGGGGGCCGCGGTTGTGGTCCGCCGCGAAAGGAACGGCGGCAAAGGTGCAGCGGTAAAGACAGGCTTCGAGGCAGCGCGCGAAGCCGGCTACACCCACGCCCTGCAGGTGGACGCGGACGGGCAACATGACATTTCGCGGGCCGGCGCATTTCTTGCGGCGGCGAAGGCGAAACCGAACGCCGCCGTGCTCGCGTACCCGGAGTACGATGAGAGCGCTCCCCGCGGACGTCTTATCGCTCGCAGGATCACCACATTCTGGGTGAACCTTGAGACCGGGCGCGGGACCATTCGGGACGCGATGGTGGGTTTTCGCGTGTATCCGCTCGCCGCCGTGCAGGGGTTGAAGGTGCGCGGCGACCGCATGGACTTTGACGTCGAAGTCGCCGTCCGGCTGGCATGGGCGGGCGTCGAGATCGTGAACCTGCCCGTGAAGGTGCGCTACCTCGACGAGTCCGAGGGTGGAGTCTCGAACTTTCACGCGTTCAGCGACAACGTACGCCTGAGCTGGATGCACTCGCGCCTGTGTACCTGGAAGGTGTTCAGCTTTGTCATGGGGCCGGTGTTGCGGAGACTTCCGAGCGCTGATGTCTGACGCAGAAGACAGTCAGGCGTCCGCGCAGCTGCCTGCGCGCAGGGACAACGTGGAGTGGCTCTCACGTAAAGAACGGGGCGCCCTCGCCGGCATTCGCTTCGTATTCTGGCTGGCGACCGTCGGCGGGCGCGCTCCCGCCCGCTTCTTCGTTCGCTTCCTCTCGTTCTACTACGCACTCTTCGACCGGCGCGCGCGACAGATGTCGCAGGCCTACCTGCGGCGGGTCGGAGAGCCGGCGGGGTTCTGGGCGGCGTGGAGGCACATCGCTCACTTTTCGCAGGTCACGCTGGACCGAATCTTCTTCCTCACCGGGCGGGTGAAGCCGTTCAACGTACAGCGCACCGGCCACCATCACCTGCAGAAGCTGCGTGGTGAGAAGCGAGGCGCGATCCTGCTCGGCGCCCATCTTGGGAGCTTCGAGGCGATGCGGGCCAGAGCGGATGACGAAGAGCTGCCGCTCAACATCGTCGGACACTTCGCCAACGCGTCGATGATCAACGCCCTGTTTGCGAAATTGAATCCGGGGCGCGCCGCCCGCGTCCTACACATCGGCGACGACCCTGTGGCCTTCGCGTTGGACCTGCAGTCCCGCGTTGAACGCGGTGAGATGGTCGCTATCCTCGGTGACCGCACCGGCCTCAATGACAAGTCGGTTCGTGTCCCATTTCTCGGCGATGATGCCGCTTTTCCTACGGGTCCATTCCTGCTTGCATCCGCTCTGAAATGTCCGGTCTATCTTGTGTTTGGACTCTACATTGAGCCGGATCGCTACGAACTATTCTGCGAACCCTTCGCGGAACGCATTGTGCTACAACGCAGCCGCCGCCAGGCAGACCTCAGCGAGGTCGTAGGCCGCTATGCTGCACGGGTAGAGCACTACGCCAGAAAGGCCCCCCGCAACTGGTTCAACTTCTTCGACTTCTGGGCATGAGAGCGATGACAGAGGCTCCCGAGATTACAAAGACAGACGTCACCGCACACGTGGACATCGGCACGAACTCCCTTACGGTCGAGAACGTCGTCAGGCTGGCACGCCGAAGCGCGAGGCCGGTAATCACCGACGCGGCTCGCAGCAGGGTTCGCGCAAGCGCTGCCGTGTTGAATCGGCTGCACGCCGACGGAGAACACGTCTACGGCGTGACCACCAGCGTAGGCGCCTCTGTCACCACGCGGGTGCCGCCCGAGCTCTCCGCAGACCTCTCCCTCAACCTGCTGCGCATGCACGGCTGCGGCACCGGCCGCCTTCTCAGCGACGAAGAGAGCGCAGCGGTGCTTTGCGTGCGGCTGAACTCTGTGGCCAGGGGTCGCAGCGGAGTCCGCGAAGAGGTGGTTCAGCTGCTCTGCGACCTGCTCGACCGTGGCGTGCTGCCGTTGATTCCCTCGGAAGGCTCGGTCGGTGCGAGCGGCGACCTGACGCCACTCTCCTACGTGGCCGCGGTTCTCGCAGGCGAGCGTGAGGTTCGCCTTGACGGGCGGGAACTGCCGGCGGTTGAGGCGATGGCGGCGGTAGGACTCCATCCCGTTGAGCTGGGGCCCAAAGAAGCCCTGGCACTCATGAACGGCACGTCGGTCGCCTCTGCACTGGGCTGCCTGGCATGGGCGCGCGCTCGCAGACTGGCCCGCCTGAGCGCGCGGCTGACGGCCATCGCGAGCCGAGCCATCCACGGCAACCCGACGCACTTCGACGCATATATCCATGCGTCCAAACCGCACCCCGGGCAGATCGCAGTCGCCGAGTGGATTCGCGCCGACCTGCAGGGCGGCATCGCTGTCCGCGAGGCTGCGAAGCTGCAGGACCGATACTCGATCCGCTGCGCGCCCCATGTAGTCGGCGTCCTCGTGGATTCCCTGCGCCAGGGTCGCGAGATCATCGAAACGGAGATCAACGGCGTCAGCGACAACCCCATCGTCGACGTCGAACGGGGCATCGCCCTGCACGGCGGCAACTTCTACGGCGGCCACGTCGCGTACGCATTCGACAACCTGAAGACAGCCGTCGCAAACCTCGCCGGCCTGATGGACCGCCAGATGGCGCTGCTCTGCAACCCGGCAGAGAACGAAGGGTTGCCCGCCAACCTGGTGGGCGTCGTCGGCGACGGCGCGTGTACGCACAATGGGCTCAAGGCGGTCACCATCGCGACCTCTGCCCTCGCAGCAGAGGCGCTCAAGCAGAGCATCCCTGCGAGCATCTTCAGCCGCAGCACCGAGCTGCACAATCAGGACAAAGTCCCGATGGCTACCATCGCCGCGCGCGATCTCCTCCGCATCGTCGAGCTGACCGAGCAGGTCGCCGCGATGCTGACGATCGCGTGCATGCAGGCCATTGACCTGCGCGGCGGCTCGTCCGCGTCCGACGCCGCCGGCGAGCTGCACCGTGCGGTGCGCAAGCTCGTCCCGAAGATCGGTCCCGACCGACGGCTCGATCGGGATATTCGACGGCTGACGGAGCAGATTCGCGAGGGCCGCCTGCCCGTCGGTGATCAGGCGCTGCCGGCGTGAGCGCGCTCACCGCAACAGCGTCCGATCGAAGCGCGTCGGTGGAGTGCGTTGTTCCCTTCCACGACTGCGACCCTCTCTTCGTTGTGTGGCACGGTCGCTACTTCGAGTACTTCGCCGCAGCGCGCACACAGCTCTTCAAGAGCTGCGAGATCGACGTGGGTGATGTGCGCGCCCTCGGATACCGCATGTATATGACCGACGCCCGATGCCGGTATCTCTTCCCGATGAGCTACGACGACCGGGTGCGAATCACGGCGCGCTTTAAGGCGATCGAGCCGCTGCTGAAAATCACCTATCGTATCCATAACCTCACCCATGATCGGGTCTGTGCGCGCGGGTACACCGACATCGCGACCACCGACTCGTCGGGCAATCTGATCCCCTCGACGCCGCAGGAGCTCGTGAGGCGAATCAATGGCTAGATTCCGGTTGGCGACATGGCTTCTGTGCATCGCGTTGGCGCCCTCCCTGAGCGCCACAGCCGATGACAGCCGATCGGACGGCGATGACAACGACGTGCCCGCTGCGGTCGAACACATTGGCGTACAGGCCCCTGTGGATGCTGCGACCCTGTTCGCGGGGTTTGCAACTCTTGAAGGCCTGTCGGTGGAGTTTACCGAGGAGAAGCAGCTGGCGCTCCTCGCCGCGCCGCTGACGAGCTCAGGGCATCTGTATTTTGTGCGCCCGGACACCATGCTCCGGCGCATCGAGACGCCGAGAAGCTCGCAGGTGCTCATCGCGGACAATACGCTCCACATGCGTGACAGCACGCGCAGCGAGTCCATCGAGCTTTCCGGCCGGCCGGACCTGGCACAGTTCGTTGAGTCCCTGCTCTGGGTCATCTCGGGCAACGAGAGCGCCGTCTCCGCCGTGTACGCAGTGACGTACACCGCGGCAGCCGATGGAACATGGACGCTGACGCTGACGCCCCGCGGCGAACCCCTCTCCCATATCGTGACCAGGATGGAGCTCGACGGCGTTGGATTTGAGGTTCGCGAAGTACGGGTGTTTGAAACGGCCGGCGACACGACGACAACGCGATTCACCCGTGCAATCGTCAATCCGATCTGGACCGACGTTCAGCGACAGCTCCTTCAGATCGAGGAATGAGCGAGAGGAACGCCGCTATCGTCTGGCTCGTCGCCCTCGTCGCCATGGCCGCATTCGTAGCGGCCCGCTTCGAGGTCACCACCGATGTCGGTACCTTCCTGCCGGACGACGGCAGAGAGCAGCATCAGATGATGCGTGCGGTCGCTGAGAGCGAGTTGTCGCGTACTCTGATTCTCTCGCTCGGCGCTCCGACGGACGAGCTCGCCGCGCAGGCGTCACGCGCCCTCGAGCGGGCGCTGCTCGAGTCCCAGGCCGCCGATGACATTGCCTTTATCGACGGGGGTCCACCGGAGAACATCGAAGAGACCATCTGGACCACCTACTTTGAGCGCCGCTTCTACTTTGCTGAAGACAGCGCGGCCGAGGCTGCGGCGTCGGTTGGCGATGAGGCGCTGCAGCAACACATCGCTGATCTTCGCCGGCAGCTTGAGCAGCCGATGTCGCCTCTGCTCACGCGTCTGATACCTGCCGACCCGATGCTGTGGACGAAACGACTCTTCGACCGCGTTCAGGGCAGCCGCGGCGGCGACATGCGCATCTTCGAGCAGCGGTTTCTCAGCGTTGATGGTCCGTGGGCGATACTCTTTGTCGGGACGAAGGCGCCGGCTTTCGACGCGCCGCGGCAGGCCCTGGTACTTGAGGCTCTGCAGCAGGCCTTCGACCACGTGAACGACGAGTTTGGCGGCGAGCTGAGCCTCGATCGCAGCGGGGCGCATCTCTTCGCAGTGCGCACCGAGGCGACCATTCGCCGCGATGTCCGGCGCGTCACCATCGTATCCATCCTCGGCCTGACCCTACTGGTCGGGTTCCTGTTCAGAAGCCCGCGCCTGCTCGCGCTGTCGATGCTCCCGGTCGCCGCCGGCGTACTGAGCGGCGCCGCCTGCACCCTCGCGTTCTGGGGGCGCATTCACGGCATCACCCTGGCCTTTGGCGCTTCGCTGCTCGGCGTGGCCATCGACTACGTGGTGCACCTGTATTGCCAGCATGCAGAAGCACCGAGCGGAACGCCGCAGCAGACCCTCGAACGCATCTGGCGCCCCATCGCAATCGGCGCCGCCACCACCCTGGCCGGCTTCCTCGCACTCGGCGGCTCCGGCTTCAGAGCGCTGAGCGAGGTCGCCGCCTTCTCGGTGGCCGGCATCATCGCCGCCGTCGCAACTACCCGATGGATTGTACCGTCGCTGATGCCGCAACAAATCCAGGCACGCAGATTGCGCACACAGTTCGCCGACGCGCTCCTGCGTGCACTGAACGCCGGCAGGAATCACAGACCGCTTATCGCAGGCTTCGCGCTCGCGGGCCTGGTGTTTGCCTGCCTGATGCTGCCGCGTGTCGGCTGGAATACGAGTTTTGCCAGCTTTGCGAGTCTGGACGCAGACCTGGTTCGTGAAGACGAACGAGTCCGTGGCCGCCTCGCCCACCTCGAACAGAGCCGTTTCGTACTATCAGTCGGTGACGACGACGAAGCAGCGCTACAGGTCAACGACATGGTGCACGAGCGGCTGTCGGCGCTCGACGACAGCGTGCTGGGCGGGTTTCGCGGCGTCGGCCGACTCCTGCCCTCACAGCAAAAACAGGCGGCTATCGCCGAGTCGATTCGAACGGCGCCCGCCCTCTGGGAGCGCCTCTCAGGTGAAGCCGAAGCGCAGGGTTTTCGCCGCGAAGCCCTCGCCCCATTTCAGGAAGCGCTCAGCGCGCCCCTGCCCGCACCTCTGCGCTGGGAGGACCTCGCGGAGACGAACCTGGCGCCGCTCGTTCGACCCTTTCATGTGACCCTTGGAGACCGGGTCGGGTACGTGAGCTTTCTACATGATGTCGGCGACCCCGATGTGGTCCGTGACGCTGTCGCTGGTATCGAAGACGCGAGCTTCGTCGACCAGGGCGCGGTCATGGGCGAGGCCAACCGAGTGTTTCAGCGTCGGGCTCTGCTCCTGCTGATCGTCGGCCTCGCGGTGGTCTTCGTTATCCTCGTGTCGCGCTACCGCGACCTGCGCCGCGCGGCGGCGGCCTTCGTGCCGGCGGTGCTGGCAGCGTGCGTCACCGTCGCGACGCTGACAGCGGTCGGCGTACGTCTGGATTTGATCTCCCTCACCGCGTTGCTGATGGTGGTCAGCATCGGCGTGGACTACGGGGTCTTTCTCGTAGACGCCGAGGCCCACGGAGATCGGGACGTGCGTGCGGCCCTGCTGAGCGTGAGCGTCGCATGTGTATCGACGGTACTCGGCTTCGGCGTTCTTGCCCTGTCGAAGTTCCCCATCCTGTTTTCTATCGGCCTGACGGCAGGCGTTGGTGTCACCACGAGCGCGCTCCTTGCACCGGCAGCGTTGCTGTTGATTCGCAGGCACGCAGAAGAGGAGCAGTCGCCTACATGAATGCGCATACGAGACACCGAACCCTTTGTTTGTTTGCCCTGCTCGTGGTCGCGGCCGGGACCGCGATGGGGTGCGGGTCACGCCAACGGAGCGGCGACGACGAGCAGACTTTGGCGCCGGCTCCGATCCGCCCGGCGACGGTGCTCGACTATGACTTCATGTGGCGGCAGGAGGTCATCGCCGATTGGGGTGAGCGCTCGCAGAGCTTCGAGGCCGTGCTGCAGAAAGTGGGCTCGCAGCTCTCGTTGGTGGGCCTCTCACCCGCGGGCCGCCCGGGCTTTCAGTTGACGGAAGAGAACGGCGAGATCAGCTTCGAGAACCTCTCAAACCGCGAGTTCCCCTTTGAAGCCGCGTACATTCTCGCAGACATCCAATGCGCGTTCTACCCGTGGGTCGACGACCCGCCGGCGAATGGCGAGGCCGGCGGATCCATCGACGGCTTCCATGTCGTCGAGACGCGGAGCGCCGGCCGACCCACGTCTCGCCTGTTTACCCGTGACGATGCGCCCGAACGCGGAATGCTCACCGTGACCTATACCTGGGGCGACGACGCGGGTAGCGCCCCCCTTGAGGTGGTCCTCGTGAGCGAGTGGTACGGCTACACACTGACCATCCGAACCTTCGAACAGATGCGGCTGTAGGTTGCTCGCGCTGAATGCGCGCGATACCGGGAACCCCTCTTAATCAAGCGTAGGAATCAACAATGCGAACACGGCGCCTGCTCCCTGTGGCCATGGTTGCGCTGATCAGCTCGTCGACGAGCTCAGTGTTTGCCGACGAACCCAACGTCAGCTTCACAAACACCTCAGTCGTCGAATACCGACTCGACAATGACACCCGCGCCAGCCCCCTTGCAGACCGCGACGGAAACGGGATTCGCGATGATGACGACTACGGCCTGCTCCTCAACCGGCTGAACATCACCGGCACCCTCGGAGACCTGCAGACGAGCGCCAGGATCGACGCTTTTCACCTCTTCAACGGCTTTGACGCCACGGAGCCAGACGGTGCCGGCGACCTGCCCGGAACCTATCGCAGTGACATCGTGCTCGAGCGACTGAATGTGCGATACAAACTCGACGACTGGACTCTGCAGATCGGTGACTTTCCCCGGCAGCTCGGCCGCGGAATCGTGCTCTCGGTTCGCGACGTCGCCGACGTTGGCAGGGACCTCGCGATTCGTGGTGGCGAAATCGCCTGGCGCGGCGAACGCGCGGACCTGGCAGTGTTTGGCGGCGTGATGAACACAGCCAACCTCGACTCGATCTCACACCGCTACGATGAAGACGTGCGCGATATTGTCACGGGTATCGACATCGGTACACGCTCCCTCAGCTTCGGCGACATTCACGTGTTTGCAAGCTGGCTCAAGCCCGAGGTCAGCGTCCTCGATACAGAAGACGACTGGTCCCTCAGCGGCGGCGCGTCCCTCGACATGCCGGCCCTCACCGATTGGCTCGGCGTCTATATCGAATTGGACGCGCAGACTCGGCGAATTGCAGGCAACGAGCGAACCGGCTTCGCGGCGTACCTGCAGAGCGACCTCGTGTTCGGAGATTGGACCGCCCTCGTCGAAGGCGTCTGGCTCGATGGCTTCAAGCCAACTGAATCACGCACCTTCACCCAAAACGGAAGCCCCAGCACCGGCACCCAGTCCAGCTTTCAATACAACAACCCGCCCACGGCCGAACGCATCGACCAGGAAGTGCTGGCGGCAGGCAGCACCGCCGCCGGACGCATCCGAATTGAGCGCTACTTTTTCGAGCCCTCAGTGCTCGCCTACATCAACGGTCTCTACCGACACGACAATCTCGCGATTCGCGACGACGCCTTTCCTGATCTGGCAAGCAACGAAGAGCGGACCTGGCACGCCTACGCAGGGGTGGAGTGGGCGTTTCAGAACCACCGCTCACGACTCAATGTCAGCGGCGGCTTCCGGGACACAGACCGCGACGGTGGACCCGACTTTGAAGACCTGAAGACTCTGGGACACTTTGAGATCGACTACCTGCAATCGCTGTCGCAGAAGACCTCGATGCACCTCCAAGTGTTCCACGAGAACCGCACGCTCACGGACACGTCAACGACGAATCACTACGTCCGGGGCAGCAGCCTCTTCGGCTTTGAGGTCTCCCAACTGGGCGGGCTCACCTTTGAGCTTGGCTACGACACGCAGGACACAAGCGAAGGGGCGCCTACCGTCTTCTTCGCCGGCATCCTCGTTTGGGAGCTCTCCGAGGTCTTCCGACTGCGCGCCATCGGGGGCACCCAGCGCGGTGGAATCAAGTGCGTCGCCGGGGTCTGCCGCGACTTCCCGGACTTCGCGGGCGGCCGCCTCGAACTGATCTCCCGATTCTGAGACCAGGGGCGCGCCGGTCAGCCGGCCACCACATCCCGGCTCTTCGTCTCCTCGCCGCGTATGATCAGCGCGCGCTGATAGACGCCCAGGATGTCCACGTTCTCGATCTCAATGTCACTGACCTGCACCGAACGTACGTGATTCGCGGGCACGGTAAGCCGGCCCGCGACCATCCGGACTTTGTCGCCGGGTACCGTGACCACACGATCCCACGCCGTGTCGGCGATATCTGCTGCGGCTGCGAGCGCGCGCAGTGCCTTAAGCTCGCTTCCTGCCTCAGAGTTTTCCATTTCGGTCCCGCCCTTGCGGCATACACCTGAGCAACTATTAGCCCCAGCTGTGGAAATCATCGCACATCGCGGGGCCGCCTTTGAGGCCCCTGAGAACTCTCTTGAGGCCTTTAACATTGCGATCAAGGCAGGCGCTCACCGTCTTGAGCTGGATATACAGCTCAGCTCCGACCTTGTCCCGATCGTAATCCACGACGAGACTACCGGCCGCACCGCCGACGCGGACGTCGAGGTGCAGTACGCAACCCTCGAAGAGCTCCGAGAGATCCGGCTTGAGAACGGCGAGCCAATCCCCACCTTCGCCGAGGTGTGCGCGCTCGCGGCCGGTAGAACCACCCTGGATGTGGAGTTGAAAGCGACGTCACGTGAAGTGGCCGCGAGCATATTGGACATCATGCGCGAGCATGGCGTCCTGTCTGATGCGCTCATCACCTCATTCGACCCGCAGGTATTGCGACTGATTCGACTCCTCGGCTTCGATGGGCGCACCGGCCTGATCGTCGGCTCGATGTCGAAGAATCTCCGGCAGCGGGCCTACGAGGCGTGGCCGGTGAAGGCGATGCAGATGGCGCAGGCTACCGACCTCGTGATTCACCACCGTCTGCTGCACCGACCGCTGCACAGTTGGCTCAGAAACAACCAAAAGGGCGCGATTGTCTGGACCTCGCTGCAGGACGAGGCGAAACCTGTCGAAAGGCGCGCGGCAATCTATCAGCGCATCGAGCGCATGCAGCTCGACGGCGCCATAGTGTCCAGAGTCTCAGAGTCGGCACCCCACTTCGGGATTACCCCCCCTACACTTCAAGCCGTGTAGCGATCTACCAGCTTGCCGACTTCGGGAATCGCTGCGGCAACGTGTCGTCCGGCCATGGGGCGAAGCTTGCGGTAGGTGCTCTTGACCACGTTGTTTTCGGCCTCGCCGATTCGGCGGTCTGTGATGGCAAGCAGAGCGTTGGTGGCGTCGGACTCGCGTGCTCCAAGGAAGCCGGCAAAGCCGCTGTGCGACGCGCCGTCGCGGTACTCCGCGTGCAGCGGCTCGATGGCGCCGGCGAAGTCGTTGAGCAACGCGCCGACGGCCTTCTGAATCATGCGCCCGCCGCGCAGCTTCGAGACCACCTTGTACCCGGCCTTGATAGCAAAGCCCGAGGCGCCCTTCTTGGACGCGACCTGTCCGTCGATCATACGCGCCGTGTCACCAATGAGCTGTTCCCGACGCCCGCCGTCTTCAATGACTTCCAGAAGAGATTTCATCTCCCGCCCTTTTGCTAGAGTGTAGACCGGATTCGGAGAGCGTGCGTAATGGCGTACCTCCGTCCGGCGCAGCGCATGCTGCACATGCAGAGAGCTGAATGCAACTCAAGACAACGCCTGCGGCCCGATCGAGAGTACCGGGCCGCGCCCTCATCCTCCTGTTGCCGGCACTCGTCATGATCGGCTGCCGGAAGCAGGACGCGCCGCCCGAAGCGCAGCGCCACGAGCGACCGACAGGGGGCCCGACGGAGGCCGCTGAGCTCGATCCAATGGCGCGCTTTGAGGCAATGATGCTGCGCTACACCCCCGGACCGCATGTGGTCGTTGAGGGCGGACTTCCGCGGGAAGAGGTTCGCGGAAGCGTCTTCGCGTGGATGTCCCGCGAGGGCCGCACCATCGACACTCCGTGGCTCGTCCTGAACGGACAGCTGCTCGCCCACCGCGCACCGGACACCTCGTTAAGCTCTCGCGGCCCCGGTCTGGAGCTGCGCCGAGACGGCATTCAAACCATCATCGCGGGGGTGCCGAACGCGCTCGCGCTTCGTGTGAGCGACCCGGACGGTCTCACTGACATCGTCGGATTTCACATCGCTTTTCAGGACTACCTCGGCCACTTCTACGTCCCCGCGATGATCGGCGGTGAGGTTATGCCCGAAGACCCCTCTGACCCCGGGGCGATCTCGCTGCATTTCGGAGTAGAGACTCCTCAACGGCCGGATGGCAGCCTCGCAACCCATGAACCGTTTCAGACGACGATGTACGTCGCAGCCATCGACCGCGCGCGCAACGTGTCGCAGTACGTGACCCAGCAGCTGCAGGTGACCCCGCTCGGAACCGGCGACGTTGAGGTGACGTTGACAATGTCCCAGGCAACGGACCTCGATCTCTACGTGCGTGAGCCGAGCGGTGCGGTGGTCTATTATGGCAACGAACGTGTAGCCAATGGCGGACAACTCGACCTGGACGCGAACGCAGCCTGTGACAGCAACATGGGCATCAACAACGAACACATCTTCTGGCCCGCAGGCGCGGCACCGGCGGGTAGCTACGACGTCATGGTCGCGCACTACGAATCGTGTGTGGGCGGTGCGCCTGTCGACTACACAGTGACTGTCGAAAACTGCGGCGAGACGGTGGTGTTTGCCGGCCGCTTCGCCGGCGGCGGCGACGCAGAGGCATGCATGCACCCCAGCAACCTGGATTCGCGGCCGGAGTGGTGCCAGCACGTTGTGAAGTTTCAGGTAGACCCCTGTGAGGACCTGCAATGAGCTCAACACCCATTCGCGTCACCTTTCTGTGCCTGGGCAACATCTGCCGTTCGCCCCTCGCGGAGGGGATCTGCAGGGCGCATGTGGACGCGATGGGCGTCGCCGACCTCTTCGACATCGATAGCGCCGGAACCAGCGCCTATCACGCGGGCGACGCTCCGGACCCGGGCTCGATCCGGGTCGCCTCTGCGCACGGGCTGGACATCAGCCGCCAACGCTCGCGGCAGTTGGTCGCGCGCGATCTGAGCGAACGCGACTTCATTGTTGCCATGGACACGTCGAACCGGCGTAACGCGCTACGCCTCGGAGCCTTTCCCGACGACCGCCTTGTTCAGATGCTTGATTTTGGCTCGGCGGAAGCAGGTCGCGACGTCCCGGATCCCTGGGGCGGCGGCAGGGATGGGTTCTCGGTGGTGTATCAGCTGATCGACGAAGCGATGCCTGGATTCATCGAGTACGCGAAAGAACTGGGTCCACGAAACCGCTAGCGCGCATCGATAGACGGCCGATGTGCGCGGTCGCCGCGGAGCCCCGGCGCCGTCGCCGTTGCAATGCGGGCCCCGGACGCTACGATGGGCGCAGCGTCCATTCGCGATGAGCGGCGTCGACGCGATCCGCTAAGGTGTCTGAGAACGCGCGTCGGAGGACGAGTGCCGGGTCGACCAATTTTTGTAGTAGACAATGACCGCGCGCTCGACCGGTTCATCGACGAGTGGTTACCCTCTATCGACGGCAATCAGATCGCTCTCGACATCGAGGAGGACCGCGCGCGCTTCTTTCGACCGCAGGTCGCGTTGATTCAAATCACGATGGACAACGAAGACGCTATCGTGGACCCGCTGAGCTTCGACGTAGACGATCTCGCAGCCGTCGTAGAAGCCATCTGCCTGACCCCATCGTCGATCATCATGCACGGCGCCAGAAACGACGTCGTCGGCTTGAAACGCGACTTCGGCGTGGGGCCGCACCGGCTTCTGGACACGCAGATCGCTGCCCGTTTCCTGGGGCGAACACGTTTCGGCCTCGCGGCGCTGCTCGACGACGAGTTCGGGCGAACGCTGAACAAAGAGGCGCGGCGCAGCGATTGGACCCAGCGCCCTTTGACGCCCAAGCAGCTGGCCTATGCGCGCGCGGACACCGCATGGCTGCACGGTCTGTGGGACCGATTGAACGACCTGCTCGATGATAGCGACTGGGGAGATGCGTTTGACGAGGAGTGCGATGCGCTGTCGGAACTCCCGGCAGAAGAGCTGATCTTCGACCCGCTGGGCTGGCGGAAAATCAAGGGCATCTCACGCCTGGACCCGGTCGCCGCGACACGTGCGCACATCGTGTGGCAATGGCGCGAAGATGAATCGGACCGCGCCAACGTTCACCCCAGCCGTCTTGCGCCGCCGTGGTGCATTTTGCAGATAGCGACGAATGGCGTCTCTGCGATACGCCCGGGCTCGCGTACCGGTCGGGCAGTCTCAACCGCCGGTGACGGAGCCGTGGAAAGGCTTCGTGAGCTGCTTGAGTCCGACGCAGCGAAGCGAGCGTGGGAAGCACCGCGAAAAACACGAAAAAGCAGCCGGCGTCCGGTGTCTGCCGATGTCTGGCGCAGCCGCGTCGAGGGCCTCATGCAGTGGCGCACCACAGAATGCAGGCGTACCGAACTTGAAGCAGGCTGGCTGGCACCACGGGGCGTGCTGGAGGCTGCGGCTGCGGTCGCCTCACCTACCGAGAGCGAGTTCGCCGCAGCCGACGGTGTACGCCGATGGCGGGCGCGCCGCTACACCGGCGACTGGTCAAAGATCATTCGACGAGTCTAGCTCGCCTCCCGCTCCCAGCGCGGGACGTGCAGCCCGAAGCTCGGCAGGCGGCCGCGGGCACCTGTAGCGCCACCGACTCTCCGGTCTGTATTGTTTATGAACGTCTCGTCTCCTACAATCAGGCGCGACTTCGCGTTGATCATCGGGAGGATCGGGATGCGCAATCAGAATGGGTGGCTTATCGCTGCGGCCGTAGCCACCGCCGGATTCACGGCCTGCAAAGGCGGCGGCGACGCCGGTGACGTCCAGGGCGCCACTACCGAGATCACAATCGACGCCGTCTTTGACGCGCAGACCGTGAGTGGTCGAGCGGGTGGGTCGGAGTCAGCTTCGTCCCACGGCGGCAATTGCGTCGGCAACATACCCGTTTCGCCTCATCATTCGTTGACGGTAAGCGCGAGCACCGAAGCGACGATCGCGGTCACCTCGGAGGCCGATACCACATTGGTAGTTGTCGGCGACGACGGCGCGCAATGCGACGACGACACAAATGGCCTGAACCCTGAGCTTCGGGGCCGCTTCGACGCCGGTACCTACCAGATCTACGTCGGCACCTTTGATTCTGACGTCACCACCGCCGACTACACCCTGACGATTTCTCCGGCTGCAACGCAGGATGGCGCGGAGGAGCCCGAGGGGCGGGCGAACACGGGTGTCGACGCGGGCGGGGTACCGGCAGCCGCGAACAACCTCGAAGCAACAGATGCGCCCTTCCAGGCTCCACCGCACAACGGAGAGCAGGACAGTGAGGCAGGGGCCGGAGACGGCGGCGAGCGTGCCGCGCCCGGTGGCAGTGCCCCCTCTTCGCAGCCGGCCGGGGACTAGGCGGGTGTCAGACCCGTGGGCTGCGGCGACGTTCGCGATTCGCCCGCGGCCGAGGCGCCTGTCCGCTGACCGCTCCCCGCCGCCCGGTGTTCAGCGAGCGGCTGCGTCGCGAGCTGCTTCGACGGCCGCGGACAGGTCCGCCAGCGTGATCGAACCGGCGTACTCCTCGCCATTGATGTAGAATGTCGGCGTCCCGCGAATCCCAAAGGACTCGCCGGCTGCGCGGTCGGCGGCGACTCGTTCAGCCGCAAAATCCGAGTCCATACAGGCGAAGAGACCGTTGACGTCGAGGCCGGCCTCCCCCGCCATCTCGCGAAGCTCTTCGTCAGCAAACCTTGGCTGATTCTCGAACAACGCGTCGTGCATCTCCCAGAAGCGCCCCTGCTCATTTGCGCATACGGCAGCGGTGGCCGCGCGCGTGGAGAACTCGTGAAAGGAGAGCGGGAAGTGCCGAAACTCAATGCGCAGGTCCTCGGGGAATCGGGCCTTCAGGCGACCGAGAGTCAGCGCGAGGCGTGCGCAGTAGGGACACTCGAAGTCGGAAAATTCGACCAGCACCACCGGCGCATCTTCAGGGCCGAAGGACGGCGCATAGTCGACGCGCAGCAGGTCCGGGTCCACCTGATTGCCGGTAACTGCGGGCTCCGGCTTGTTGTCCTTGACGCGGCTGTCGACGAGCAGACTGGATGCGACAACGCTCACGATGAACCCGACGACGAAGAGCGCGGCGAAGGGGTGCCCCACGCCCGCAGACACTTTGACGCCACCGTGGCCGGCGCGCTCGCGCCGATGCGACACGTAGAGCAGCGCCGCGCCGATGAGGCCGATGAGATTGCAGACGTAGAGGTACGAACAGCGCGAGCATGGCTCGTCGAGCTGCGTGTAGTTCACAACCGCCAGGCGCAGAGAGAAGGCCACGGCGGCGATAAAGACCAGCAGGAGCAGATAGCTCAACCCCGCGTGACCGGCGCGGTCCGAGTCTTCGCCCTTCACGGCGTCGGCGATGTAGGTGCCCACAAGGAGAAGCAGAGCGCCGACATAGAAACCGAGGCCGAGGGCCGCGACCGGAATCCCGAAGAGCTTCGAGTAGCCGGTCTCCGCAGCCTCGGCGCATCCGTGGCTTCCGCCGGCGCCGCACAGGACCGGCTCACCAATGGACGCCGCAACGTGGATGTTGAGCAGCTCGATAGAGTAGTAGATTCCGACCGCGCAGGCGACGATGGCCAGGATTCGACCGAGATGTTTCAGCGGTGGCATACGCTGCCTGGCGGTAGGGTGCATGAATGGCGCTCCATTCAGCGCGGCTGTGCAGGGGTGTCAAGACCAACAAGCGCTGCCGGTGCGGGTTATTCCACAGGCTGCGGGACTTGCGCGCTGCCGCGACGATAGCGAAGATGCCGTCGCGCGGAGAGAACCGCGCGGGCCACAGATTCCGGGATCAGCCGAATCCGCGACCACTTGAACCCGCCTGGGATCACAGATCAACTGGGAGACACACGATGGCCATAGTCACGCAGAAGTCCACCGGCACCACCTGGTCCGACCCGGAACGCATCGCCGCGCTGCTCGCTCCGCACGGGGTGCTCTACGAGCGATGGGGCGTCGAGCAGCTCGCGAGTACTCCGCGACCGGAAGGCGTCTCCGTAGAGGATCACATCCTCAGTGTCTTCGCGCCGGAAATCGAACGCATATCGAAGGCGCGTGGATACCAGACCGCAGATGTCATCGCCCTGACCCCGGAGACGCCGAACCTGGACGCGATCTGCGCAAAGTTCGATCGTCACCACTTTCACACCGAAGACGAAGTCCGCTTCGTTGTTCATGGTCGCGGAATGTTCGCCGTGCGCGGTGAAGACGGCGACTTCTACGAGGTTGAGGTGCACCCGGGCGACCTGCTCGCCGTACCCGAGAAGATGGAGCACTACTTTGAGCTCTGTGAGGACCGCACGATCCAGTGCATCCGACTCTTCACAGATATGGCCGGCTGGGTCGCGCACTACACGGACGAGGCCGCCTCGTCGGGCGGCTGAGCCGTCTCAGGCGCGCTCCTCCCACGCGAGACGACACAGGTACTCGAAGCTCTCAATATGGCGCTGCGCCTCGTCGACGTCTCTGCCCCACGCATAGAGGCCGTGCGCAGCGACGAAGACGCCGGGGACTTCGACGCCGGCGTCAATTCGCGCGCCAACCGCATCGGCCAGCCGTGGTATCTCGCGATGGTTGGGCACGACCGGGACCTCGACAGCGTCGCGGTCCCACACACCCAGTCCCTTGATATTCTCGTAGTCGTGGAGCGTGATCGAGCTCGTCCGGTGGGAGAGCAGCGCGACATATGGGCAGTGCGCGTGCAACACAGCCCCCGCGTCTGCGACCCGCCGATAGATCGCGTTGTGGACCGCAGTTTCAGCGGACGGCCGCGGCTCGATCGCGGAGAAATCGTCCGCCGCGATCGGCACATTCACAAAGTCTGCCGCGACAAGACGGCCCTTGTGACGCCCTGAAATGCTGACGAGGCAACTCTCACCATCTTCGCTGCGCACCGACAGATTTCCGGCGGTTCCCGGCATCCAGCCGAAGCGATAGAAATCACGCGCCGCAGCGCATAGCAGTTCGATATTCGTCATTGCCGCGCTCTAGCAGATCGACCGCAGAAGGTCTTGTTGCCGAAGCAGTTGCCCGTCGCACGTCGGTGTGATCATGACCGGTTCCGCCAGACGCCGTCTCGCGTCGGGAGCCCCCCGCGCCGCTCCGTACAATGCCTGACGAAAGCCGTGCATTCTTCACCACTCAGACCTCACCCATCGGCCGGTTGTATCCAATGAAGACCCGCAGCAAACGCGCTCAGCACCTTGTACAGTCGCCCATCCGATCCATGACCACCGCGAGCAATCTGCACGGCGGAATCAACATGGGCCAGGGCATCTGCGACGTACCCACGCCCGACGCTGTAAAGCGCGCTGCTGTGGCGGCCATCGAAGAGGACGTTTCAATCTACACGCGCTTCGACGGCGACAATGAACTGCGTGAGGCTTTGGCGCGCAAACTACTGCGGCACAACAATATTCAAGCCGATCCGGAAACCGAAATCGTCGTAACCTGCGGCGCGTCCGGTGCGTTTGCATGTGCGGTCACCGCCCTCTTCGACCCCGGCGACGAGATCATCCTCTTCGAGCCCTACTACGGCTACCACCTCAACACCGCGCGCGTCGGTGGACTTGTGCCTTGCCTGTACCGCCTGAACCCGCCCGAGCTCACGATCGACTTCGATCGCCTTGAGTCCCTGTTCTCGGCGAAGACACGGGCCATCGTGGTGAACACACCGGCCAACCCGTCAGGAAAGGTGTTCACCCGGGCTGAGCTGGAGGCGATCGCCGCCCTGTGCGCGAAGTACGACTGCCTGTGCATCACCGACGAGATCTACGAGTACATCGTATATCCGGGCGCTGAACACCTGAGCATGGCCTCGTTGCCCGGAATGCGTGAGCGCACGGTCATGATGGGCGGATACTCGAAGACCTTCTCCATCACCGGATGGCGTATCGGGTTCGCGGTGGCGCCGCCGGCGTTAGCCGAGGCCATCGGGCTGATCAGCGACCTGCACTACATCTGCGCGCCGGCGCCGCTTCAGCGGGGCGTGGCCCGCGCGGTCGATTCTCTCGGCGACGACTACTATGCAGACATGTGCGCGTCCTACCTTGCGAAGCGTGATCGCTTCTGCGGCGTGCTCGGCGACATCGGGCTGGATCCCGTAGTGCCCGATGGTGCGTACTACGTGCTGGCCGACATCCGCCGCCTGGGCGAAGACACCGCGCAGGCCGCAGCGATGCGGGTGCTGATCGACGGAGGCGTCGCGCCGATTCCCGGCAGCGCGTTCTTCACGGACGAAGTCGGCGAACACTATGTCCGCTTCTGCTACGCGAAACGGCCTGAGCATCTCGACGAGGCGTGTGAACGTCTCAGTGCGTGGGGACGACGACTCAC
>JAUICO010000164.1 GCA_030427825.1 bacterium
GCGACCTCATGTATTGCGGGCGTGGAGCAGGACAGCTGCGTCGAAGGCACCGCCAGTGTGGACAATGACTGTGACGGCGTGGACGACGACTGCGACGGCACCGCCGATGAGCACTACATGCCCTTCGCTACGAGCTGCGGCGTGGGGGCCTGCGGCGCGCTTGGCGTCAGCTCCTGTGTGGCCGGCGTGGAGCAGGACAGCTGCACCGAAGGCGAAGCGACGCCGGACAACAACTGCGACGGCGTGGACAACGACTGCGACGGCGAGATCGACGAGCACTACGTTCCGGTCCCGACGAGCTGCGGCGTCGGAGCCTGTGGCGCTACCGGCGTAACCTCGTGCGTGGCCGGTTCCGTGCAGGACAGCTGCACCGAAGGCTCGCCCAGCGCGGACAATGACTGCGACGGCGTGGACGACGACTGCGACGGCACCGCCGACGAGCACTATGCAGCGCTCGTGACCAGCTGCGGAGTCGGCGCCTGTGGTGCTACCGGCGCGACCACATGTGTGGCCGGCACGGTGCAGGACAGCTGCACCGAGGGCTCTCCGAGCGCGGACAACGACTGTGATGGCGTGGACGACGATTGCGACGGCACCGCCGACGAACACTACACGTCGGTCCCGACGACCTGCGGTGTCGGTGCCTGTGGTGCTACCGGAGCGACCGCATGCGTAGCCGGCTCCGTGCAGGACAGCTGCACCGAGGGCTCGCCAAGCGCGGACAACGACTGTGATGGCGTCGACGACGACTGTGATGGAGCCGCCGATGAGCACTACGCGCCCATCGCGACCAGCTGCGGTGTCGGTGCCTGCGGCTCAACCGGGGTTACCGCCTGTGAAGCGGGTAGCGTGACAGACAGCTGCACGGAACGATCGCCGACCGGCATCAGCGAAGCGATATGCAACGGCATCGACGATGACTGCGACGGCACCGCTGACGAGCTCTTCACGCCCATGGCGACGAGCTGCGGCGAAGGCGCATGCGCGGCGACCGGTGTTACCAGCTGCAACGGCGGCGACCTCACGGACTCGTGCACGGCGGGCTCGCCGACCGGCGTCTCAGAAGCCACCTGCAACGGCGTCGATGACGACTGCGACGGAGCCACCGACGAGCTCTATGTCCCGCTCGCCACGAGCTGCGGCGTCGGCGCCTGCGCCGCCACCGGCGCGACCTCCTGCGTCAGCGGCGACGTTGTGGACTCGTGCACGGCCGGCTCGCCGACAGGCACCGCAGAGGACATCTGCAACGGTGTCGATGACGACTGCGACGGCAGCGCCGACGAAGACTGGAACGCATCCGCGACCAGCTGCGGCGTCGGTGCCTGCGTGGCTGCCGGCGCGACGACCTGCGAGGCGGGCGTGCCGGGGGACACATGCGCCGCCGGACAACCTACGGGCATCAGCGAGGCACTGTGCAACGGCGTCGACGATGATTGCGACGGCAGCGCAGATGAAGACTGGACGGCCGCTCCCACTGCCTGCGGCGTGGGGTTCTGCGCGGCGACCGGCATGTCGACCTGCGCTGCGGGCGGTGTTGAGGGCAGCGACTGCACCCCCGGAACCGCCAGCGGGGTCAGCGAGGCCATCTGCAATGGTGTGGACGATGATTGCGACGGCCAGGCAGATGAAGACTGGACCTCGTCTGCCACCGTGTGCGGCGCAGGCGCCTGCTCGGGCACCGGCAGCACCACCTGCGTCGGCGGCAGCGAAGGGGACACCTGCTCTGCGACCGAGCCGACCGGTATCAGCGAGACCATCTGCAATGGCGTGGATGACGATTGCGATGGCCAGGCGGACGAAGACTGGAGCTCCGTGACGACCAGCTGCGGAGTAGGCGTATGTGCGGCGGCAGGCGCCACCACCTGTAGTGGTGGCACCCCCGGAGACACCTGCACGCCGTTGCCGCAGAGCGGCGTAAGCGAGTCGATCTGCAACGGACTCGACGACAACTGCAACGGTGAGGCCGATGAAGGCTGGTCGTCGGTTGCCACCTCCTGTGGCGTCGGTGCCTGTGCATCGACCGGCATCACTACGTGCTCCGGTGGCTCCGAGAGCGACACCTGCCAGGAGAACGCGCCGACCGGCGTGAGCGAAGCGATCTGCAATGGAATCGACGACGACTGCGACGGTGAAATTGACGAAGATTATGCTCCGCAGGCCACCACCTGCGGGCAGGGCGCCTGCGCCGACACCGGCATCACCTCATGTGTCGCCGGCGTCGAGGCAGACAGCTGCTCGGCGGGCGCTCCCGCGTCGACGGACACCACCTGCGATGGCGTTGACGACGACTGCGACGGTGCCATCGACGAAGACTACGTTTCGGTTGTGACGAGCTGCGGGGTCGGCGCGTGCGCCTCAACCGGGCTCTCATCCTGCGACCAGGGCGCAGTAAACGCCAACTGCATGCCGGGTATCGCGGACATCGACGACGCGATCTGTGACGGCATCGACAGCGACTGTGATGGCGAAGCCGACGAAGACTATCAGCCGGTGGCTACCAGCTGCGGCTCCGGTGTCTGTGCAGCGACGGGCGAGCGCATCTGTGTCTCAGGCGCGACGCAGAACACCTGTACCGCAGGCAGCCCGACAAGCGGCAGTGACGAGACCTGTGACCAGATCGACGAAGACTGCAGCGGTGAAGCCGATGAAGACTATGTCGACGTCGCCACCTCCTGCGGGGTCGGCGCATGTCGGGCCACCGGCTTCCTGATCTGCACCGGAACAGGAACTGAGAACACCTGCACGCCGCTGGCAGGAGCCACAGACGACGCCAACTGTAACGGCATCGACGACGACTGCGATGGTGCGATCGACGAGGACTACGTCGAGACCGTAACCAGCTGCGGGCAGGGCGTATGCGCTGCTACCGGCGTACTGTCGTGCAGCAACGGCAGCGAGGTGAACAGCTGCGATCCCGGCGATCCGCTCTCCTCCTTTGACGCCACCTGCGACGGCGTGGACGACGACTGTGACGGCACCGCCGATGACGACTGGACCAGCATGGCTACCAGCTGCGGAGTCGGCGCATGCGCCGCCACGGGCGCCACCACCTGCGAGGCGGGCGTTCCCGGTAACACCTGCACCGCCGGCACACCGGCTGCGAATGACGCCAACTGCGATCTCATCGACGACGACTGCAACGGCGAAGCCGACGAAGACTATGTCGTGACATCAACCACCTGCGGGCTGGGTGCCTGCGGTGCCTTCGGAACCCTCACCTGCATCGGCGGCGATGAGGTCGACAGCTGCACTCCCGGCGATCCCATCGCCGGCGTGGACACCACATGCGACGACGTCGACGACGACTGCGATGGTGAGTTCAACGAAGACTACGTCGCGACCGCGACCACCTGCGGCGAAGGCGTGTGCGCAGCCACCGGCCTGGACCAGTGCCTCGATGAAGGGCTCGGCTACCGAATCGTCGATTCCTGCACCGCCGGATCACCTCAAAGCAGCGTCGATGACAGCTGCGACGGAGTTGATCAGGACTGCAGCGGCGAAGCCGACGAAGACTATGTTGCGCTGACCACCAACTGTGGCGTCGGCACCTGCGCCGAGACCGGCAGCACCTCATGCGTTGCGGCACAGGTCATCGACTCCTGCGAGCCCGGCCTGCCGCAGGAGGAGACCGAGCAGTTCTGCGACGGCTTCGATGACGACTGCGATGGCAGCATCGACGAGGACTTCAACTACGACTTCGATGACAACAACTGCGGTTCCTGCGGCGTCATCTGCAGCGGCACCGACAGCTGCGTCAATGGCAGCTGCGTGGACGCGCTGCCCTGCTTCGCTGACACCGACGGTGATGGATTCGGCGACCCTGCCGTCAGCACGATCCTTACCGGCATCGACCAGCTCGCCGGCTGCGCCGGCCACGGTCCGGGCGATTGGGTGCGCAACAACACCGACTGCGACGACAGTGAAGGAGACTACTATCCCGGCGCAGACGAGATCATCGCCGACGGAATCGACCAGAGCTGCGACGGGCGTGAGCTCTGCTACCCGGACGTTGACGGCGACGGCGTCGCCAACACCGACGCCGCGCCCCTGCAGTCGACCTCTATCGACTGCTCTGCGGCCGGCCTCGCGGCGATCGGTGCCGACGGCGGAGACTGTGATGACACCGCCGGCACCGGCGCAAACACCTACCCCGGCGCCGACGAAGTCTGCGACGGGCGAGACAACGACTGCGACCCGGGCACCAGAGACGAAGACCTGGTCGGCGACGAGGCGACACTCAATGTCGGCCTGTGCGCGGGCCTGACCCGGGTATGCGTCGACGGCGCCTGGTCTGATCCGGTCTACCGGGCCATTCCCGGTTACGAGCAGGTCGAGTTTGTGTGCGATGGTGAGGACAACGACTGCGATGGCGAGACCGACGAAAACGGCGACGCCTGGTGCGTCAATCCCTTCGCCGGCGAAGCGCTGTGCATCGATGGCGCCTGCGAGCTTGCCTGCGACGACGGCTTCTACCCCAGCGGACAGAGCTGCCTGAACCTCAACGAGTGCGATGTTGACGCCCCCGGGCGTCCGTCGGAATGGACGGACGACGACCCCTGCGGGCCCAACTCCCTGTGCGCCGACACCTTCGGCTCCTACCGCTGTTCCTGCGAAGACGGCTACGAAGAGGACAGCGGCGCGGACGGATTTGCCTGCGTGGATGTCGATGAGTGCGCGACCGGCGAGGCCATGTGCGACCCTGCCGCTGAGTGCTTCAATGAGGACGGCGGCTACAGCTGCGGTGCATGTCCTGCGGGCTACGCAGATCTGGATCCGGACAACCCCGGCTCAGCGTGCGTGGACGTCAACGAGTGCTCCGACGACCAGCTGAACAACTGCGATGTGCTGGCAGGATGCAACAACCTGCCCGGCTCCTTCCTCTGCGGTGAATGCCCCGGCGGCTACGTGGGCGACGGCACCACCTGCGAGGACATCGACGAGTGCGCCGACGCCGAGCTCAACACCTGCGACGAGAACGCGACCTGCAGCAACGTGGTCGGCAGCTACAGCTGCGCATGCAACCAGGGCTTCAGGAGCACAGGCACGGTCGCCGGCGAGGCCTGCGAGGACGTCGATGAATGCGCAGATGGAACAGACTTCTGCGACGACAACGCGACCTGCACCAACACGCTCGGCGACTACACCTGCGCCTGCAACGAAGGCTTTGTCGGCTCCGGCACATCATGTTCGCCGGCAGAATTCTGCGGCGACGGCACCGAGCAGGCAGACGAAGAGTGCGACGACGGCAATAACGACGACGGTGACGGCTGCGCCGCCGACTGCACCCTCGAGCCCTTCTGCGGCGACGGAAACGTCGACGAAGGGGAAGAGTGCGATGACGGTAACAACCTCGCCGGAGACGACTGCGCACCGGACTGCACCATCGAACCCTTCTGCGGCGACGGAATCCTCGACGTGGGCGAACAGTGCGACGATGGCAACAACGAAGGTGGCGACGGATGTGGCGCAGGATGCTCACTCGAAGCATTCTGCGGCGACGGCCTGCCGGACCTCGGCGAGCAGTGCGACGACGGCAACAACGAAGACGGCGACGGTTGCGACGCCGGCTGCATGCTCGAAGGCGTCTGCGGCGATGGCGTCCTCGTACCGGGACTCGAAGACTGCGACGACGGGAACAACGAAGACGGCGACGGCTGCGCTGCGGACTGCACCGTTGAGCTGGACAGCGACGGCGACGGAATCTCCGACGAAGACGAGATCGCATTGGGACTGGACCCCAACGACCCGGACTTCGACGATGACGGCCTCGATGACGGCGATGAGCTTGCATACGGGACCGACCCGGACGACCCGGACACGGACGACGACGGCGTCGACGATGGAGAAGAGGTCGATCTCGGTCTCGACCCGATCAGCCCGGACAGCGATGAAGACGATGTCGAGGACGGAGAAGAGATCGCCCTCGGCCTCAATCCCCTCAGCCCCGACAGCGACGATGACGGTGTTGAAGATGGAGAGGAAATCGCCCTCGGAACCAATCCGCTGGAGCCCGACAGCGACGACGACGGACTGGATGACGGCGAAGAGGTCGATCTCGGGACCGATCCGCTGGAATCTGACTCGGACGAAGATGGCGTCGACGACGGCGAAGAAGTCGATCTGGGACTCGATCCCAACGACGCGGACAGCGACAACGACGGTGTCGATGATGGTGACGAGATCGGTCTCGGCCTCGACCCGCTGGATCCGGACACGGACGGCGACGGTATCAGCGACGGTGACGAGATCCGCGACGGCACCGACCCCAACGACGCGGACAGCGACGACGACGGCCTCGACGACGGTGACGAGGCGGCGCAGGGCACGGATCCGAACGACCCGGACAGCGATGAGGACGGTCTCGCCGACGGCGCCGAGATCGACGCAGGAGCCGACCCGCTCGATCCGGACACCGACGACGACGGCCTCGGCGACGCCGAAGAAGTGGAGCTGGGTACCAACCCCGCCGACGCTGACACGGACAGCGACGGTATCGACGATAACATC